>CANGXM010000001.1 GCA_947457845.1 Rhodospirillales bacterium
CGTCCTCGCCCGCATCTGCGCCGCGACGCTGGAGGAAGTGCGCCGCCGGATGGCGCTGCGCACCTTCGCGGAGATGGACCGCGCGGCGCGGGACGCCGGACCGGTGCGCGGCTTCCGCAACGCGCTGGCGACGGCCGCGGCGGCGGGGCGTTCCGGGCTGATCGCCGAGATCAAGAAAGCGTCGCCCAGCAAGGGCCTGATCCGGGCCGATTTCGATCCGCCCGCCCTCGCACGCGCCTATGCCGAGGGCGGGGCGACCTGCCTGTCTGTCCTCACCGACGGGCCCTGGTTCCAGGGGCGCGACGAAGACATGGTCGCCGCCCGCGCCGCCTGCGCGCTGCCCGTGATCCGCAAGGACTTCATGCTGACGGCGTGGCAGATCGCCGAGAGTCGGGCACTGGGCGCCGACTGCGTGCTCCTCATCCTCGCCGCGCTGACCGACGGGCAGGCGGCGGATCTCGCGGCGGCGGCCCACGGCTATGGCATGGACGTGCTGGTCGAGGTCCACGACATGGCCGAGGCGGAGCGGGCGCTGGCCCTCCCCTCCTCCTGCCTCCTCGGAATCAACAACCGCAATCTCAAGACCTTGTCGGTCGATCTTGCGACAACGGAGCAGGTAGCGCGCATCGTGCCGAAGGATCGACTCCTCGTCGCCGAGAGCGGCATCCACACGCCGGCGGACCTGCGCCGGATGGCCGCCGTCGGCGCGCGCTGCTTCCTCGTCGGCGAAAGCCTGATGCGCCAGCCGGACGTCGCCGCGGCCGTGCGGACGCTGCTGGCATGAGCGGCTTCACCCACTTCGACGCCGAAGGCCGGGCGGTGATGGTCGACGTCACCGAAAAGGACGTCACCGACCGCGTCGCCGTCGCAAAGGGCTCGGTGCGGATGGCGCCAGAGACGCTGCGCCTCGTGATGGAGGGCGGGCTCAAGAAGGGCGACGTCCTGTCCGTCGCCCGCCTCGCCGGCATCATGGGGGCGAAGCGCACGCCCGACCTGATCCCCCTCTGCCATCCGCTCGCTCTCACCTCGGTCAAGGTCGATCTCCTCTGCGACCCCGACCGGTCCACGGTCGAGATCACCGCCACCTGCCGCCTGTCGGGCCGGACCGGGGTGGAGATGGAGGCGCTGACCGCGGTCTCGGTCGCCGCACTCACCGTCTACGACATGTGCAAGGCGGTCGACCGCGGCATGGTCATCGGCGAAATCCGCCTCGTCCGCAAGGAAGGCGGTAAGTCAGGCACTTACGAGGCGAATTAATGATCACGGTGGAGGAAGCGCAGGCGCGGATGGGCGCTGACGTGCGCCCGTTGCCCGGCGAGGTCGTTCCCCTGATGGACGCGTTCGGCCGGGTCCTGGCCGAACCGGTCGTCGCCCGCCGCACCCAGCCCCCCTTCGCCGCGTCCGCCATGGACGGATATGCCGCCCGGGCCGTCGACGTCGCCGCGGTCCCGACGACCCTCCGGGTGGTTGGAACGGTTCCCGCCGGCGCGACCTTCGAGGGCCGTGTCGGGTCCGGCGAATGCGTGCGCATCTTCACCGGCGCGCCCGTGCCCGACGGGGCCGACGCGATCGTCATCCAGGAGGATACCGAGCCCGCGGGCGACGGGACGGTCCTCGTCCGCGAGACGGCCGTGGCCGGCCGCTACGTCCGCCCGGCGGGCCTCGACTTCGCGACCGGCGACGCGGTGCTGCCGGCAGGGCGGCTGGTCGGCGCCCGCGACCTGGGGCTCGCGGCCGCGGCGAACGTGCCCTGGCTCTCGGTCCGGCGCCGTCCGCGCGTCGCGATCCTGTCGACCGGGAACGAGATCGCGATGCCCGGGGATCCGGTCGGGCCCAGCCAGATCGTCAGCTCCAACGGACCGGCCCTCGTCGCCTTCGTGATCGCGTCCGGCGGCCAGCCGATCCACCTCGG
Organism: Rhodospirillales bacterium; assembly: GCA_947457845.1. GTDB lineage: Bacteria > Pseudomonadota > Alphaproteobacteria > Azospirillales > Azospirillaceae > CANGXM01. Next base: position 1,913 of record CANGXM010000001.1, read on the forward strand.
CAACGCGCCGGACGACGTGGACGCGATCGGCCGGCTCGTGGAGGGCGCAATGGGGGCCGACCTGCTGGTCACCACGGGCGGCGTCTCTGTCGGCGAGCACGACCTCGTCCGCCCCGGCCTCGCCCGGCACGACCTGTCGCTCGACTTCTGGAAGGTCGCGATGCGGCCGGGAAAGCCGCTGATGTTCGGGCGCATGGCGGGGGTGCCCGTGCTCGGCCTGCCGGGCAACCCCGTCTCCTGCCTCGTGTGCGCGATGCTGTTCCTGCGCCCGCTGATCGACGCGCTCCTCGGCCTCGACAGGGGCGGCGACGGCGAGGTCAGGCTGCCCCTCGCCGCGCCGGTCCCTGCGAACGACCGGCGGCAGGACTATCTGCGCGCGCGGATCGTGATCGACCCGTCGGGCGCGACGGCGGTCGAGCCCTTTTCCCGGCAGGACAGTTCCATGATGGCGCGCCTCGCGGCCGCCGACGCCCTCGTCGTGCGCCCGCCGAACGCGCCCGCCGCACCGGCGGGCACGCCGGTCCCGGTGCTCCGATTTCCGGTGGGTCACCTCAGGGTTTGAGGGGCGCAGGATGGTTTCGCTTCGAATGTGCCTTGACCCGCTCCGGGAACCAAAGTAGAACGCGGAGCATCGTTGCGGTTTTGTTCTCGCATCCGTGAAGGAGCGGGCCGGCCGCAGCACCCGGTTGGGGGAGGCCGACATGCTCACGCGCAAGCAGCACGAACTGCTCGTCTTCATCGACGAACGCCTGAACCGCGACGGCGTCTCCCCGTCGTTCGACGAGATGAAGGAGGCTCTCGGCCTCAAGTCGAAGTCCGGCATCCACCGGTTGATCACCGCGCTGGAGGAGCGCGGCTTCATCCGCCGCCTTCCCCACCGCGCCCGGGCGCTGGAGGTGCTGAAGATCCCCGAGGCGACGAAGCAGCCGAAGGCGCCGCCACCACGGATCGCCGAGCGTCCCCGTCCACCGGCCGCCGTCATCCGGCCGGAGTTCGGCTCGCCACCGGTACGCGAGGTGCGGACGGCGGACGAGATCGTGACCCTTCCCCTTTACGGCCGGATCGCCGCCGGCGTCCCGATCGAGGCGGTTCGCACGGAGTCCAGCATCGACATCCCGGCCTCCCTGATCGGCAACGGCGATCACTTCGCGCTGGAGGTCGTGGGCGACAGCATGGTCGATGCCGGGATCCTCGAGGGCGACACCGTCATCGTCCAGCGCTGCGAGACGGCGGAGAACGGGACCATCGTCGTCGCCTTCGTCGACGGCGAGGAGGTCACCCTCAAGCGCTGGCGGCGCAAGGGCAACGCCATCGCGCTGGAACCCGCCAACGCGCGCTACGAGACCCGGATCTTCGGTGCCGACCGCGTTCGCGTGCAGGGACGCCTGGCCGGCCTCATCCGCCGCTACTGACGCCCGTCCACCGGCGCCGCCCGCTCTCTCCGCGGACGGTCGTCACCCGCCACGTCCCGTCGGCGATGGTGACGGCGTGCGGGCCATCGCGGATCAGCGCCGTCCGGTCGATGACCGTCGGCGCGCCGCACTGCCCGGCGTCGAGCGCGGTGACGATGATCTGGGCCGTGAGGCAGGCGTCGCCGAGCCCGGCCCGGGCCCGCACCCAGGCGACGACCACCCCCTCCCGCTCCATCCGGCAGGCGGACCGCGTGCAGACGATGCCGCCCGCGGTCCGCCCGGTCGGCGGAAGCAGCGGCACCGGCGTCTCCGGATCGTCGCCGTCCCGTCGACGCCAGGTCTGGATGTCGAAGGCGCCGGCGCGGTCGTTTGAGAACCGGCGGATCCCGTCGCCGTCCATGAGGCCCACCAGCCGGCCGTCGTCGTCGACCAGCACCGCCGGACGCCCCCCGGCGGCCGACAGGGCCAAGCCGACGCCGAGCGCCACCGGGAGGAGCCCCGCCCACCGCCATCCGCCCCGCCACAGACAGATCCAGAGGCCGCCGACGACGACCGCGGCGAGGGCCGACGACGGCGTCGCGGGCACCCGGACGACGGCGTGGGGCAACCCGGCGACGATCCGCGCGGTCTCGACGATCAGGCCGACGCCCCAGCCCATGAGCACGATCGGCCATTCGTCGAGTCCGAACGGGAGGGCGATCGCCACGACGATCGCCATGGGCATGACGACGAACGCGGTCACTGGCACCGCGATCATGTTCGCGATCAGCCCGAGGGGGGCGACCTGCTGGAAATGGTGCAGCGAGAAGGGTGCGGTGGCGACCGTGGCCACGGCCGAGGAGAGCAGGAGGCCGGCGCCGTAGTGGAGCAGGCCGCGGCCGGGCCGCTCCGTCGCGCGCAGCCGCGCGAGCGGCCGCTCCAGCGCCTCGTAGGCCGCGATCAGCGCCACGACGGCGGCGAACGACATCTGGAAGCTCACGCCGGCGATGCTCTCGGGAAACAGGGCGAGGACGACCGCCGCGGCGAAGGCCACGGAGCGCATGCTGATCGCCACGCGGTCGACCAGCACGGCGAGCAGCACGAGGGCCGTCATCAGCAGCGACCGGACCGTCGGCACCGGCGCGCCGACGACCAGCGAATAGGCCGTCGCCGCCAGCAGGCCCGCGACGGCGGCGATCTTCTTGAGCGGCCATCGCAGGGCGAGCGGCGGGACGGCCGCGAGCATCGCGCGGACGACGAAGAACACGGTGCCTGCGACGAGGCTGATGTGCAGGCCGGAGATCGATAGGAGGTGGGCGAGGCCGCTCGCGCGGAACCACGCCATCACCTCGGGATCGATGTCCGTCTGCTCCCCGTGCATCAGGGCGGCGGTCACCTTGGCGGTGGCTGGATCGGTGACGGCGGCGTCGACCCGCGCCGCGATGTGGCGCCTGAGCCGTTCGAGCGCGATGCGCGCGGCGTCCCACCGGCCGGGCTCGGGCCCCGCCACCCGACGGTGGGGCGCGATGGCGTAGCCCGTCGCGCCGAGGCCGTCGAAGTAGGCCTGGAGGCGGAAGTCGAACGCCCCCGGCTCGGAGGGGGACGGCGGCGGGAAGACGATCGCCCGCACGCGGATCCGCCCGCCGATCTCCGGCGTCGCGTCGCCCGCGGCGAGACGGACACGGACCCGCGCGGGCGTGCGCGCGGCGGCGAGACGGTCCACCGACACGCCGGAGAGCGTGACCCGCTGTCGGTTGCCCGTCCCGTCGACCGCCATCACCCGGCCGATGACGTCCGCCGGCCCGATGCGGCGATCGAGGACCGGGGCGCCGATGGCCGCGGTCCGCAGCGCGGCGACGAAGACACCCGCGACGATCACCGCGACCGCGAGGACCGCGGGACGGACGCCGCCGCGGGACAGCAGGAGCACCGTCGCGCAGACGCCGAGGGCGATCCCCGCGATGGTGACCGACGGCTCGACCGGCCACGCGAGGTGGCTGAGGATGCCGAGGCCGAACAGGACCGGCAGCCAGAGCGCCCATCGCTCCCGCTCGGCCAACGCCCGGTCGACGATCGCCGGCCAGAGGGCACCGACGGCGAACGTAGGGAAGGCGACGGGAACGGAGCGGGGCCGCGACACGTTTCCTCCGCAGTTCGCCACCCGAGATTGCAGCGACCGGGCGGTCCGGCGCAAGTGCGGCGCCGTGGTCGCGGCGCCCGGCCACCTGCGCGGGCATCGCCCCTCCCGCCCGACGCCTCCCGCCCGTCGCTCCCATGTCCCCTCCGGATCACGGCGCGTTGCCAACCTCGGAGTGCGGCCTTATCCTGCGCCACGACGGTCGGGATCGCACCGCCGGACCCGCCCATGACCCTTGCAAACCCGAGGACGGGGCAAATTCGCATGAGCGCTGACACTTCCGCCGCGAAGTCCGGCAACCCGGCGGTCACGCTGACCGACGGCGCGACCGGCAAGACGTTCCAGCTCCCGGTGCTCAAGGGCACCACGGGTCCGGACGTCGTGGACATCCGCAAGCTCTACGGGGAAAGCGGCTACTTCACGTTCGATCCCGGCTTCACGTCGACGGGCGCGTGCGAGAGCAAGATCACCTATATCGACGGCGACGCGGGCATCCTGCTGCACCGCGGCTATCCGATCGAGCAGCTGGCCGAGAAGAGCGACTTCATGGAGGTGTGCTACCTCCTGCTCCACGGCGAACTGCCGACCGTGTCCGAGAAGGTGGAGTTCGAGAAGAACATCACCTATCACACGATGGTTCACGAGCAGCTGGCGGCGTTCTATCGCGGCTTCCGTCGCGACGCGCACCCGATGGCGATCATGTGCGGCGTGGTGGGCGCGCTCTCGGCCTTCTATCACGACAGCACCGACATTGAGGATCCGCAGCAGCGGATGATCGCCTCGCACCGGCTGATCGCGAAGATGCCGACGATCGCGGCGATGGCCTACAAGTACTCGATCGGCCAGCCGTTCATGTATCCCAAGAACGAGCTGAGCTACGCCGAGAACTTCCTCTACATGACGTTCGGCGTTCCCTGCGAGCCGTGGAAGCCGAACCCGATCCTGTCCAAGGCCATGGACAAGATCTTCATCCTGCATGCCGACCACGAGCAGAACGCCTCGACCTCGACCGTCCGCACCGCGGGTTCGTCGGGTGCCAATCCCTTCGCCTGCATCGCCGCCGGCATCGCCAGCCTCTGGGGCCCCGCACACGGCGGGGCCAACGAGGCCGTGCTGAAGATGCTGAAGGAGATCGGCCACAAGGACCGGATCCCGGAGTTCGTGAAGCGCGCGAAGGACAAGAACGACAGCTTCCGCCTGATGGGCTTCGGCCATCGGGTCTACAAGAACTACGATCCCCGCGCCAAGGTGATGCAGCAGACCTGCTACGAGGTACTCGACAGCCTCGGCATCAAGAATGAGCCGCTGCTGCCCATCGCGATGGAACTCGAGCGGATCGCGCTGGAGGACGAATACTTCGTCGAGCGCAAGCTCTACCCGAACGTCGACTTCTATTCGGGCATCATCCTCAAGGCGATGAACTTCCCGACCAGCATGTTCACGGCGCTCTTCGCCCTGGCGCGGACCGTCGGCTGGATCTCCCAGTGGAAGGAGATGATCGAGGATCCGACGCAGAAGATCAGCCGCCCGCGCCAGCTCTACACCGGCTACACCGGCCGCGACTACGTCCCGGTGGAGGCCCGTGGCTGACGGGGCCCGCTCCCACGCCAACCGGGCGGCGAGACGTCGTGGACACGTCTCGCCTGTCCGGCTGACCGGCGTCCGTCAGGCGTGCGCGCGTCTCGCCTGCGCGAACGAAAACCGCCTTCCGTTGGCGGAGCGGCTGCGGCGACTCTGGCCCTGGGCGCTGATCGTCGCCTTCGCGGTGGCGTTCACCGTCCTCGGCTGACGGCGTCGGCGAAGACCGACAGCACGACCGCCGCCGCCCGGCGGCTCGGCGCCTCGCCGCCCGCGCCGAGCCAGGCGGCGACGTCGCGGACGCCTGCGATCTGTGCCTGCCGGGCGGCGCCCTCGGACAGGAGCGTTCCGACCGCGGCCTCGAGCCGTTCCGGGGTGCAGTCGTCCTGCAACAGTTCGGGGACGAGCATCCGCCCCAGCATGATGTTCACGAGATTGACGTAGGGAACCCGGATCAGGCGGCGAACGATGGCCGCCGTGATCGGGTTCACCTTGTAGGCGACGACGGCAGGTAGCCCCGCGAGCGCCAGCTCCAGCGCCACCGTGCCGGAGCAGGCGAGCGCCGCCCGCGACGCGGCGAAGGCGTCGAATTTCTCCGCGTCGCCGCCGACGACCAGCGTGGGCACCGGCCAGGCCGCCACCGCCGGCCCCACCAGCGGCGCGACGTTCGGAACCGTCGGGACGACCACGCGCAGGCCGGAATGGCGCCGGGCGAGGCGGGCGACCGTCTCGCCGAAGATCGGCAGGAGGCGCGTCACCTCCCCGCGGCGGCTGCCGGGCAGGACGGTCAGGACGGTCTCTTCGTCGCCGATCCCGTGCGCGCGCCGGAACCGGACGCCATCCCCCTGCCCCGCCCCGCTCTCGACGACCGAGTGGCCGACGAAGGTGGCGGGCAGCCCGACGCGCACGAAATGCTCCGGCTCGAACGGCAGGAGCGTCATGAGATGGTCCACGGACCGCGCGACCCTGGCCGCACGCCCCGGTCGCCACGCCCACACCGTCGGAGCGACGTAGTGGACGACCGGGATGCCCAGCGGGCGGACGCGGCGCGCCACACGGAATACGAAGTCGGGCGCATCGATCGTGACCAGCACGTCCGGCCGGACCCGGGCCACGTCGTCGGCCGTCCGGCGGATGCGTTCGAGGAGACCGGGCAGACGCGGCAGGATCTCCGCCACGCCCATGAAGGCGATCTCCGACAGGTCGAACAGCGGGTCGAGCCCGGCCTCCCGCATCCGCGGGCCGCCGACGCCGCGGACCACGACCGGGCGGCCGGCGCGCTCGCGGAGCCCCTCGATCAGCCGGCCGCCGAGGAGGTCGCCGGAAGGCTCGCCGGCGATCATGTAGACCACCACGGGCCGGTCAGCCGGCATCGATGCCCACGACGAACAGGCCGTGCCGGTCCGCCGCCTCGATCAACCGGGCGCGATCGGCCGCGATGGTGGCGCCCGCCGCGGCGGCGATGCCGCGCAGGCCCGCGGCGGCGGCCTTCTCCACCGTGACTGGGCCGATGGTGGGCAGGTCGAGGCGGCGGTCCTGCTGCGGCTTGGGCAGCTTGACCAGAACGCCACCGGGCCCCGGCCGGCGAAGCGGACCGCAGCGCTCCAGGAGCGCGTCGGTGCCCTCGATCGCCTCGACGCCGAGGACGAGCCCCTGCTGGACCACCACGGCCTGCCCGACGTCGGCCGGTCCGATCTGTCGCAGCACCGCCGTTCCGCGCTCGATGTCGACGGCGGCGTCCGCATCGGGCCGGAGCGTGCCGAGCGGTCCGGCTCCCAGGAGCGCCGCCCCCCAGAATTCGTGCGCGCCGCGGACCTTGAACCCTTCCTCGGTCTCCAGCGTGCGGGCGATGGCGCGCATCAACCCGTCGTCGCCGAACGCGCGCAGGCCCGCCTTCGCGAAGAAGGCGGCGGCGCGCCAGTCGGGTCGCAGTTCGGTCAGCGACGGGCGACGGAGCGGACCGAAGAAGACGACGTCGGTGACGGCACACGACCGCATCCAGTCGAGCACGGGCGCCGCCTGTCCCAGCGCCACCCACAGATGAGGGAACCCTTCGAGGGTCGCCGAATCCGTGTGCCCGTCGAACCCCACCACATGGACGTCGTGACCCTGGTCGCGACAGGCCTCGGCGAGGCGGCGCGGCAGGCGACCGCCCCCCGCGAGGATCGCGATCCTAGTCACCGTCCGTGTTGCGCGGCAGACAGAGCGGCCTGTTCGCCCGCTCGCGGATAAAGCCCACCACGCGCTCGACCATCCCGCTCGCCTGATAGGTCGACGCCACCTCGTCGAGCCGCTCGGCGAAGGTGCCGTCCGGGCCGAACAACATGCGGTACGCAGCGCGCAGCGACCGCACATCCTCGCGCCCGAAGCCGCGGCGTTCGAGGCCGATCAGGTTCAGCCCCGCGAGTCGCGCCCGGTCGCCCATGACGAGGCCGTAGGGGATGACGTCGTTCTCCACGCCCGACATGCCGCCGATCATGGCGTGCTCGCCGATGCGGCAGAACTGCTTGACCGCCGACAGGCCGCCGATGATGGCGTAGTCGCCCACCGTCACGTGCCCGCCCAATGCCACGCAGTTGGCGAGAATCACCCCGTCGCCGACCATGCAGTCGTGGCCCACGTGGGACGAGGCCATGAACAAGCATCCGTCCCCGACCCTGGTCAGCATGCCCCCGCCCTCGGTGCCGGGGTTCATGGTGACGTACTCGCGGATCCGGTTGTTGCGCCCGATCACGAGTTCCGACGGCTCGCCGCGATACTTGAGGTCCTGGGGCGGGTTGCCGATGGAGGCAAAGGGGAAGATCACGGTCCCCTCGCCGATGCGCGTCCGCCCGGCCACGACGACGTGGGAGACGAGGCGCACGCCCGCTCCCAGCTCGACGTCCGGGCCCACGGTACAGAAGGGTCCGACGGAGACACCGTCGGCGAGGCGGGCGGCCGGATCGACCACCGCCATGGGATGGATGTCGACGCTCATGTCGGGTTCAACCGTCGAGGATCATGGCGGAGAAGGTGGCCTCCGCGCACAGGGTGTCGCCCACCTTGGCCTCGCCCCTGAACTTCCAGACGTTGCCGCGTTTGCGTTGCTTGACGACGTGGATGTAGGCGGTGTCGCCGGGCGTGAGCGGCCGCCGGAACCGCGCATCGTCGACGGTCATGAAATAGACCAGCTTGCCCTCTGCGGCCGATCCGAGCGTCTGCACCACGAGGACGGCCGCGGTCTGTGCCATCGACTCGATGATCAGGACGCCCGGCATCACCGGCCGCTGCGGAAAGTGGCCCTGGAAATACTGCTCGTTGATCGAGATGTTCTTCACGCCCGTCGCGCGGACGTCCGGCACGATGTCGATCACCCGGTCGATCATCAGCATCGGGTAGCGGTGGGGGATCATCTGCATCACACGTGTGATGTCGATCTCCGCCACCGTCGGCCGTTCCGTCGTCACGTCCATTTCCGCATCATCCAGGCTTCCTCGCCGCCCGTCTTGTGCCCCAACCGCGTCGAATCTTCAACGCCCGTGGGCTTGCGCGCCCTCACGGCGCGGCCAAGTTGACGGGCACGTCCGGCAGGCGGCGGTTGAGCCGTTCGAGGACGGTCTGGGTCACGTCGAGGGTCCGGTCGAAGATGAGGACCTGATGCTTGGCGAGGACGATGTTCGCGCCCCGCTCCAGCGCCACCTCGGCGACGATCTGCATCACATTGGTCTGGACGACGCGCATCGCGTCGCTCAACGCCTGCTCGAGCACCCGGCTGCGTTCCTGCACCTGCCGCTGGCCGTCGAGCACCTGCTGCTCGAACTCGCGCCGCCGCAGGGCGAAGGCGTCGTTGGGCAATTGCGCGCGCTGGCGAGCGAGTTCCTGTTCGGCGCTGCGCAGGCGGTCCTCCTGTCCCGCGATCTCCCGCTGGAACATCTCGCGCTGGCGCTCGAGGGCCTGCTGGATCCCGCGTGCGGCGAGGCTGTCCTGCTGCACCCACTGGATGTCGACGACGATGATCCGCGGCACGGAGGCCTCTGCCGGCGCGCCCGGGAGCGTCTGCGCGGCAAGGCGGGGGGGCAGGCCGGAGGCGAGAACGGCGGCGACCAGGAGGGCGGCCGCCGACCGGCCGAGGCGACGGTCCCGCGTCAGAACCGCGCTCCGAGGCTGAAGCGGAAGAACTCCGTCCGGTCGAAGTCCTCCTTCTTCACCGCCCGGGCGAAGTCCACGCGGATCGGGCCCAGCGGCGACCGCCAGCTGACGCCGACGCCGACCGACGCCCGGATCGTGCCGGTGTCCTGGAACGTCTCGCCGCGCCGCGGCTTGGCGTCCACCTCGCGCAGCGTGCCGAAGTCGGTGAAGGCGCTGCCCCGGATGCCGAGTTCGGTCGGCAGGCCGAGCGGGAAGGAGAGTTCCACCGTCCCGCGGTAGAGTTCGGTGCCGCCGAGGGCGTCGTTGATGCCGTTGGTCACGTCGCGGGGACCGACACCGGCGCGCCGGAAGCCGCGCAGGTCCTCGCCGCCCAGGAAGAAGCGGTCGGCGATCGACACGGGCTCTCCGAGGCCTTCCATCCGCCCATACTCGCCGCCGATGCGGACGACCCAGCTGTCGGTCAACGGGAAGTAGTAGTCGCCGGCGATCGTGCCACGCAGGAACTTGGCGTCGCCGCCGAGCCCGGCGATGTCGGTCGTCAGGCGGACGACGTAGCCCGAGGTCGGATCACGGGGATCGTCGCGCCGGTCGTAGGTCAGCTGCTGGCCGACGAGCGAGGTGACGCGGGCGCCCTCCTGCTCCCGCACGATGCGCGAGGCGGTGCGGGCGATGTCGGAGATCTCGGTCTGCTTCAGCTGATAGTAGACCCGCTGGCGCAGGAATTCGGACAGCGGATAGCCGACGCGCAGGTTGGTGCCGAGTTCCTCGATCTCGTACGAGTCGTCCGAGTACGACCGCGTCGTGTAGAAGAGATCGACGCCCGCGCTCAGGTCGCGCTCGAGGAAATAGGGATCGGTGTAGCTGAACACCGCGCGGGTGCCCGAGCCGAGGAGCGTGAAGCCGATGCGGCCCTGCTTGCCGGTACCCAGCAGGTTCCGCTCGCTCAGGCTGATGTCGCCGAGAGGGCCGTCGGTGGTCGAGAAGCCGACGCCGAACGAGATCTCGCCCGTCGCGCGTTCCGCGACCTCCACGTCGATCTGGGTCTGATCGGGACCGGACCCCTGGCTGCGGCGGACGTCGACGCGCTCGAAGAAATCGAGGTTGCGGATCCGCTGCTCGGAGCGGCGGAGGCGGGAGATGCTGAACGGATCGCCCTCGACCAACTGCATCTCACGCCGGATGACCCGGTCGACGGTCCGCTGGTTGCCGACGATGTTGATGCGCTCGACGAAGACGCGCGGCCCCTCTGCCACGTCGAAGACGATGTCGTAGGTCAGCGTCTGAGGGTTCCGCGTGATCCGCGGCTGCACGTCGACGAACGCGAACTGGCGGTCGGCCATCGCGTTCGTGATGTTCGTGATGGTCGTCTCGATGGCGTTGGCGTCGTACCAGTCGCCCTCCCCCATCGCGAGCGCGCCGCGGAGTTCCGCCGGATCGAGGTTCGTCAGCGAGGTGGCGACGTTCAGCTTCCCGAACTTGTAGCGCTCGCCCTCGGAGACGGTGAAGGTGATGAAGAAGCCGCTGCGGTCCGGCGCCAGCTCCGCGACCGCGGACACCACGCGGAACTCCGGATAGCCGCGGCTCAGATAGAAGCGGCGCAGCAGTTCCCGGTCCGCGTTCAGGCGGTCGGGGTCATAGCTGTCGCTGGTCGACAGGAATCGCCACCACGCCGTCTCGCGCGTCAGGATCACGTCGCGCAGCGAGCCGTCGCCGTAGACCTGATTCCCGACGAAGCTGATCCGGTTGACGCCTGTGCGATCGCCCTCGTTGATCTCGAACACGAGGTCGACACGGTTCTGGTCGAGCTGGATGACTTTCGGCTCCACCGCCGCGGCGAAGCGACCGTTGCGGCGGTAGAGGTCGAGGACGCGCTGGACGTCGGACTGGACGCGCGAGCGGGTGAAGACGGTCCGCGCCCGGGTCTGCACCTCGGAGGTCAGCTGTTCCTCGGTGAGGCGCCGGTTTCCCTCGAAGGCGATGCGGTTGATGATCGGATTTTCGGCGACCGTCACGACGAGGCTGTCGCCGTCGCGCCGGATGGTCACGTCGGCGAACAGGTTGGTGTCGAACAGCGCCTTCAGCGATTCGTCGATCCGGCCCGCGTCGAACGGGTCGCCCGGGCCGACCCGCATGTAGGAGCGGACGGTCGAGGCGTCGATGCGCTGCATCCCCTCGATCCGGATGTCGGCGACCCGGCCGCCGGGTTGCGCCTGGGCGATCTGCGCCGGCCGTGCGTCGGTTCCCGGACCCTGCGCGAAACCGACCCCACCTGTGGTCACCACCACCGCTGCGACCGTCGCGCACGTGGCCGCGAGACGGCGCTTGCTCCTGCCCATGGACGGCACCTGGACCTCTCTCACCGCCTGCCCTACCACCTGCCGTGAACGAGGTCGTTCCAGGTGGCGAACACGAGCAGGGTTAGTACCAGAGCGAGACCGATGCGCAAGCCGTATTCTTGCGCGCGCTCGCCCAGCGGACGGCCCCGCACCGCCTCGATCGCGTAGAACATGAGGTGCCCGCCGTCGAGCAGGGGGATCGGGAAGAGGTTGATCAGCCCGAGGTTGATCGACAGCACCGCGAGGAACCAGACGAAGGCGACGACGCCCAGCTGCGCCACCTGTCCGGACATCTGCGCGATGCGGATCGGGCCGCCGATCTCCTCCGTTCCCCGCGTCCCCATGATCATCTGGCCGATGGCGCCGAGGGTGCCGACGGAGAGGTTCCACGTCTCGCGCACCGCCTGGACCGTCGCGTCCACGGGGCCGAGTTCCCGATACTCGGCGCCGCCGCCGGTGACGCCCAGCTGACCCACCCGGTGGACGTTGCCGAACCGGTCGGTGTCCTCCCGCAGCCGCAGCGTCGCCTGGAGCGTCACCGTGCGCCCGTCGCGCAGGACGTCGAGTTCGACCGTCTGCCCGGGCTTGGCACGCACCTGCGCCTGCAGGTCCTCGAACCGGTCGACGCGCCAGCCGTCGATCGCCGTCACCACGTCGCCCGAGACGAGGCCGGCCACCGCCGCCGGGCCGCCGGGCACGACCGAGCCGATCTGCGGCGGCGTGAAGGGCTGGCCGCGGGCGACGAACAGGAAGATGAAGGCGACGATGGCAAACAGGAAGTTGGCCGCCGGCCCCGCCAGGATGATGGCGGCCCGCTGGCCCAAGGTCTTGTGGTGGAAGGAGACCGCGCGCTCGGCTGCCGACATGGTGTCGAGGCCGTCGCCGGGGGTCGAGGCGGCGTTCGCGTCGCCGTACATCTTCACATAGCCGCCGAGCGGTACGATCGCCACCCGCCAGCGCGTTCCCTGACGGTCGTTCCAGCCGAAGATCTCCGGCCCGAACCCGATCGAGAAGACGTCGACCTTCACCCCGCACCAGCGGGCGACGAGGTAGTGCCCCAGCTCGTGGACGAAGACCAGAACGCCCAGCGCGATCACGAAGGGCAGCGGGTAGGTCACGAGGAAATTGACGATGTCCATGGAACCCCGTCGGAAGAATGCGGACTGGCCCAGCAGATGGGGGCGCGGGCCGGATGCGTCGATGGCGTCAGAGCAGCGATGCGGCGACGCGGCGCGCCTCGGCGTCGGCGGCCATGATCCCGTCGAGGTCCGTCGAACGCAAGGCGCCGATCCGCTCCATCGTGCCGGCCACGACGCGCTCGATGTCGAGGAAGCCGGTCCGACCCTCGAGGAACGCCGCCACGGCGACCTCGTTGGCTGCGTTCATCACCGCCGGAACCGCACCGCCGGCGCGGATCGCCTCGCGCGCCATCCGCAGGGCGGGAAAGCGCTCCGGGTCGGGCCGCTCGAACGTCAGGGACGCGATCGTCGCCAGATCGAGGCGCGCGGCCGGCGTCTCCATCCGGTCAGGCCAGGCGAGGGTATGGGCGATCGGGATCCGCATGTCCGGCGAGCCCATCTGCGCCAGGACCGAGCCGTCGACGTATTCGACGAGGCTGTGGACGACCGACTGCGGATGGATCAGCACGTCCACCCGGTCCTCCGGCATGGCGTAGAGGTGGCAGGCCTCGATCACCTCGAGGCCCTTGTTCATCATCGTGGCGCTGTCGACCGAGATCTTTGCGCCCATCGACCAGACCGGGTGCGCGACCGCCTCCGCCGGCGAGACGGTCGCCATCCGCGCGCGCGTCGCCGTGCGGAACGGACCGCCCGACGCGGTCAGGATCAGGCGGCGGACGGTGCCGGGCCGCGCGGCGTCGAAGACCTGGAAGATGGCGTTGTGCTCGCTGTCGACCGGCAGCAGCCGGGCGCCCGACCGCGCCACCTCCGCCATCACGATCTCGCCCGCGCAGACCAGCACCTCCTTGTTCGCGAAGGCGACGACGGCACCGCGGCGCACCGCGGCCAGGGTCGCCGGAAGGCCAGCGGCGCCGACGATGCCGGCCATGACCCAGTCGGCGGACCGGCGGGCCGCCTCGACGACCGCCTCCGGACCGGCGGCCGCCTCGATCCCGCTGCCGGACAGCGCAGCCTTCAGCGCGCCGTAGGCGTCCGGATCCGCGACGACGGCGAGGGCCGCGCGGTGCAGGCGCGCGAGCGCCGCGAGGCGATCGGCGTTCCGGTGGGCCGTCAACGCCGTCACCGCGAAGCGCCCGGGATCACGCCCGATCAGGTCGAGGGTCTGGGTCCCGACGGATCCGGTCGCGCCGAGCACGGTCACGCTGCGCGGCACGGTCACGGCCATGGCAGCGTCCCGCCGGACAGGAGATGGAGGATCATGAGCAAGGGGGCGGCGGCCAGCATGGCGTCGATGCGGTCCAGAAGCCCCCCGTGGCCCGGGATGAGGGAGCCGCTGTCCTTGATGTGCGACCGTCGCTTCATCGCGCTCTCGAACAGGTCGCCCGCCTGCCCCACCACGGCGAGCCCGGCGGCGAGGGCGAAGGGCACGACCGGATCGGCGCCGAAGGCCATGGCGGTGCCGGCGCCGAAGACGCCGGCCGTCACCATACCGCCGAGGAGCCCGGCCCAGGTCTTCTTGGGGCTCACGCGCGGCCAGAGCTTCGGCCCGCCGATCGACCGGCCCGCCGCATAGGCGCCGACGTCCGCCGCCCAGACGGCGAGGACGACGTAGAGGGCGAGCCCCAGGCCCGTCTCCGGCTGGGCGCGCAGCCACAGGACGGCGCCCGTCCCGACCGCGATGTAGGGCACGCCGAAGCCGGCCCACGCCGCCCCGCCGATGCCGCGAAGCACGGTGAACACGGTGATGCCGATGCCGGCCAGGACGGCGAGCGTGAAGCCCGACTCGGGATGCTCCGCCATGACCAGCGACGCCGCGACGGAGAAACCGACGATCAGCGCCATGAGCAGGGGTTCGGCCCGGTGGCCGAGCGTCATCCGCCCCCACTCGCGCGCGCCCATCGCGGCTACCGCCGCGACGAGGAGCGTGAACGCCCAGCCGCCCCAGGCGAGGATCGCGAGAACCAGGGGTCCGAGGGCCAGGGCCGACAGGAAGCGGATACGGAGGTCGCTCACCGGGCCCGGCTTCGGCAGGTCAACGCGTGCCCACCGAGGCGCCGAAGCGTCGCTCGCGCCGGTGGTATTCCGTGATTGCATCTTCAAGATCGCGTCTGCCGAAATCCGGCCATAGCGTATCCACGAAAACGAGTTCCGCGTAGGCAATTTGCCAGAGCAGGAAGTTGCTGATCCGCTTCTCCCCGCTCGTGCGGACCAAGAGGTCGGGGTCGGGCAGGCCGGCGGTGAACAGGGTCGCCGCGAAACGGTCCTCGTCGACCGCCGCGGGGTCGAGGCGCCCTGCGGCGGCCTCCTCGGCGAGGCGACGGGCGGCGGCGGCGATCTCCGCCCGACCGCCGTAGCTGAGCGCGATGACGAGGTCCATCGCGGTGTTCGCGCGGGTGACCTCCTCGGCGTGGCCGACGAGCTGCACGATGTCGTCCGACAGGCGGGACCGGTCGCCGATCACCCGCAGGCGCGTGTTGTTGCGGTGGAGTTCAGCGATCTCGCTGCGCAGGTAGAGCCGCAGCAGCTGCATCAGGTCGGCGATCTCGTCGGGCGGCCGACGCCAGTTCTCCGACGAGAAGCTGAACAGCGTCAGGCACTTCACGCCGATGTCGCGTGCCGCTTCGCAGGTCCGCCGTACCGCCTCGACGCCGCGACGGTGACCCATCGTGCGCGGGAGGCCACGGGCCTTCGCCCAACGGCCGTTGCCGTCCATGATGATGGCGACGTGCCGCGGCGGCGGCGGCACGAACGCCGACGGCGCGTCCATCCGTTCAGACCTGCATGATCTCTTTTTCTTTGGTCGCCAGCAGTTCGTCGACCTTCTTGATGTGCTGGTCGGTGGCCTGCTGGATCTTGTCGGCGAGCGTCTTCTGCTCGTCCTGCGAGATGGTTCCGTCCTTTTCCGCCTTCTTCAGCCCGTCCATCCCGTCGCGACGGACGTTGCGGACGGCGACGCGGGCGTGCTCGGCGTATTTGGCGGCGACCTTGCCCAGTTCCTTGCGCCGCTCCTGTGTCAGCTCCGGCAGGGGAACGCGGATCGTGCCGCCCTCGGTCTGCGGGTTGAGACCGAGGCCGCTGTCACGGATGGCCTTCTCGGTCGCCTTGGCGAGGCCGCGGTCCCAGACGGTCACGGTGAGCATGCGCGGCTCGGGCACGCCGATCGTGCCGACCTGGTTGAGGGGGAGCATGCTGCCGTAGGCGTCGACGGTGATCGGCTCCAGCAGGCTCGCCGACGCGCGGCCGGTCCTGAGGCCGCCGAGTTCCTTCCGCAGCGCCTCGATCGCGCCGTCCATCCGGCGCGCGAGGGCATCGATGTCCGTGCCGGCCACGCTTCAGACCTCCTCGGTGATCAGGGTGAAACGACCGCGCCCCTCCACCACCTCGGCGAAGGCGCCCTCGGTGTGGATGGAGAAGACGGCGATCGGGATCTTGTTCTCGCGCGCGAGGGAGATGGCGGAGGCGTCCATGACCTGCAGGTCGTTGGACAGAACCTCCAGATAGGCGAGGCGTTCGTAGCGCAGGGCGGCCGGGTTCTTCACGGGGTCCGAATCGTAGACCCCGTCGACCTTGGTGCCCTTCAGCAGAAGGTCGCAGCCCATCTCGGAAGCCCGGAGCGCGGCGGCCGTGTCGGTGGTGAAGAACGGGTTGCCGGTCCCGGCGGCGAAGATCACCACCCGCCCCTTCTCCATGTGCCGGACGGCGCGCCGACGGATGTAGGGCTCGCAGACCGACGACATCGGGATGGCGGACTGGACGCGGGTGTGGACGCCGACCGCCTCGAGCGCCGACTGCATGGCGAGCGAATTCATCACCGTCGCCAGCATACCCATGTAGTCGGCCGTCGCCCGCTCGATGCCGGCGGCGGCCGAGGAGATGCCGCGGAAGATGTTTCCGCCGCCGATCACGAGGCAGACCTCGGCCCCGGTGTCGCGGACCGAGCGCACATCCCGCGCGACCCGGGCGACGACGTCGGGATCGAGGCCGTAGCCGCGGTCGCCCATGAGGGCCTCGCCCGAAATCTTCAGCAGGACGCGCCGGTAGCGGGCGCGGGTCGCCGGGGTTTCGGACGGGCCCGTCATGACGGTTCTCCTCGTGTCGTCCTCAGCGAGTCAGCTGGGCGACCTCGGCGGCGAAGTCGGACTGCTCCTTCTCGATGCCTTCGCCAAGCTGGAACCGGGCGAAAGCCGTCACCGCGACGGGGGTGCCGAGATCCTTGGCGGCCTTCGCGACGATGGCGCTCACCTTGCTCTCGCCGTCGACGACGTACAACTGCTCCAGCAGCACCACTTCCTCGTAGTACTTCCGGATACGGCCCTCGACCATCTTCTCGATGATGGTCTCGGGCTTGCCGCTCGCCCGCGCCTGCTCGGAGAGCACGTCGCGCTCGCGCGCCAGCTTGGCCGGGTCGACGTCGGCGACCGTCAGCGCGTCCGGCCGGGCGGCCGCGACGTGCATGGCGATCTGCTTGCCGAGTTCGAGCAGCTTGCTCGTGTCGGCCGTGCTCTCGATCGCGACCAGCACGCCGATCTTGCCGAGGTTCGGCGCCAGGGCGGAGTGCATGTAGGACGCGACCACGCCCGAGCCGACCGACAGGCGGACGGCACGGCGCAGGTTCATGTTCTCGCCGATGGTGGCGATCAGATGCGTCAGCTCCTCGGCGACCGTGCGGCCGGTGCCGGGGAAAGCAGCCGCCTTGATCGCCTCGACGTCGCCGCCGACGTCGAGCGCGATGCGCCCGATCGCCGCCGCCGCCGCCTGGAACGTTTCGTTCCGGGCGACGAAGTCGGTCTCGGCGTTCAGCTCCACGAGCGCGCCCGTCGTGCCGGCCGAAGCGGCGGCCACGAGGCCCTCCGCCGCGACGCGGCTCGACTTCTTCGCCGCCGCCGCAAGGCCCTTCTTGCGCAGCCAGTCGACAGCGGCCTCCATGTCGGCCGCCGTTTCGGTGAGCGCGCGCTTGCAGTCCATCATGCCGGCGCCGGTCTTCTCGCGGAGCTCCTTGACGAGCGCGCTGGTGACTTCGGCCATGGGATGACCCCTCAGAGTGATGTCGATCGGGATGCGGGACGGTCAGACCGTCGCGGCGGCGGCGGGGGCGGGCTCGGCCTCGGGAAGCACCTCGGCCGGCGCCTCCTCCTGCGCGCCCACGTCGACGCCGGACGCCTGCAGCTCGGCCTGCAGACCGTCGAGGACGGCGGCCGAGATCAGGTCGCAGTAAAGGTCGATGGCGCGCAGCGCGTCGTCGTTGCCCGGGATCGGATAGGCGATGCCGTCCGGATCGGAATTGCTGTCGACCACCGCGATGACCGGGATGCCGAGCTTGTTGGCCTCCTGGACCGCGATGTCCTCCTTGTTGGTGTCGATGATGAACAGGACGTCCGGCAGGCCGCCCATGTCCTTGATGCCGCCCAGCGTCAGCTCGAGCTTGTCGCGCTCACGCGTCAGGTCGAGCAGCTCCTTCTTGGTGAGCGCGGTCTGCAGCTCGTCCACCCGCTCGCTCATCTCCTTGAGGCGGCGGATCGACTGCGACACGGTCTTCCAGTTCGTCAGCATGCCGCCGAGCCAGCGGTGGTTGACGTAGTACTGGCCGCAGCGCTGCGCGGCGACGGCGACCTTCTCCTGCGCCTGGCGCTTGGTGCCGACGAACAGCACGCGCCCGCCGCCGGAGACGACGGTGCGGACCGCCGTCATCGCCTGGTGGAGCATCGGGACGGTCTGCTCGAGATTGATCACGTGCACGCCGTTGCGCACGCCGAAGATGTAGGGCTTCATCTTCGGGTTCCACCGACGGGTGTGGTGGCCGAAGTGGACGCCGGCCTCGAGGAGCTGGCGCATCGTGAAGGTTGGCATTGCCATGTGAATCGGTCCTTTTCCGGTTCGACCTCCGCGGGACACGCCCGGTCCCCAAGGGGGAACCGGACACCGGAGCGGACCAGGGACGAGCCGACGGTCCGCAAGCCCGCGTGTGGATTTGCGACGGCGCTTTACTAGTCGGTCGGTCCCGATTTGGCAAGGTCGATCCGAGGAGGTCGCGGGCGATGTCGAGGAGATGCGCCCGCCCTTCTACAGCTCCTGCACCTCGACCACCCCCGGGATCGCCTTGATGGCGGCGCGGGCCTTCGCGTTGAGCGCGAACCGCTCCGGCAGCATGATCTCCGCCTCCCGATAGCGGTCGAGTTCGATGACCACGTGGATCGGACGATTCCCGCGGCCCAAGTGGCCGAGTGCGGTCCGCAGGTGCGGAATCGGTGCGGGGTCGCGGACGACGACGCGCAGCCCCTCCGCCGCCGTCGCCACCATCTCGTCGAGGTGACGCACCTCGTTCCCGGTGAGGCGGAACCCCTCGCCGTTCACCTGCATGTCGACCGTGAGCACCACCGCGTTGCCGTTCTCCAGGAACTGTCGGCTCTGGGCCAGCGTCTCGGAGAACAGCATCACCTCGAACACGCCGGTCGCGTCCGACAGCTGGACGAAGGCGAAGCGATTGCCGGTGCGGGAGTTGCGCTCCTGCCGGGCGATCACGATGCCGGCCATCTTGAAGCGGGTGGGCTTGCCGGAGCCGATGCGTGCCGGAAGGTCGCCGGCCTTGACCACGCCCATGCGCGCCAGCGGCCGGGCGTAGCCGTCGAGCGGATGGGCCGAGAGATAGAAGCCGATCGCGTCGAACTCGTGCCGGAGGCGCTCGAGCGGCTCCCAGTCCGGCACGTCGGGCAGGGCCGGGGCGCGCAGCGTGCCGCCGGCCGCGGGGCCACCGAACAGGCTCACCTGCCCGCTCTCCCGCTCCTCGGTCGTGGCGTGCGCGTTGCGCACCAGCATCTCGACGGCCGCGTGCACCTGCCGGCGGTTGCGCACGAGGCTGTCGAAGGCGCCCGCGCAGGCGAGGTTCTCCAGCATCTTCTTGTTGATCGCCCGCACGTCCAGCCGCCGGGACAGGTCCATCAGGTCCTTGTAGGGGCCGTTGGCCGTCCGCTCGGCGACCAGCGACCGCATCGCCTGCTCGCCCACGCCCTTCACGGCGGCCAGCGCGTATCGGATCGCCCGCTCGCCGCCCGGAAGCGCCTCGACCGAGAAGATGGGCGCCGACCGGTTCACGTCCGGCGGGAGCAGGGTGACCTTGAGGCGGGCGAGTTCCTGGCGGTGCAGGTTCAGCCGGTCGGTGTTGCCCATGTCGAGCGTCATGGTCGCGGCCATGAACTCGACCGGGTAGTTCGCCTTCAGGAAGGCGGTCTGGTAGGCGACCTGGGCGTAGGCGGCCGCGTGCCCCTTGTTGAAGCCATAGCCCGCGAACTTCGCCGCCTGCTCGAAGATCTCGCGCGCCACCGCCTCCTCGATGCCGCGTCCGATGCAGCCGTCGACGAACTTGCCGCGCTCCTTGTCCATCTCCTCCTTGATCTTCTTGCCCATGGCGCGCCGCAGCAGGTCCGCGCCGCCCAGCGTGTAGCCGGCGAGCTTCTGGGCGATCATCATGACGTCCTCCTGGTACGTCATGACGCCGAAGGTCTCGGAGAGGATGGGCTCCAGTTCGGGGTGGATGTACTTGGGCTGCTGCTCACCGTGTTTGCAGCCGATGTAGGTGGGGATGGAATCCATCGGGCCGGGGCGATAGAGCGCGACCAGCGCGATGAGGTCCTCGATCCGGTCGGGCCGCATCTTGCGCAGAAGGTCGCGCATGCCCGAGCTTTCCAGCTGGAACACGCCCGAGCTCTCGCCACGCGCGAGCATGCGGTAGGTGTCGGCGTTGCCGAAATCCTGGTTCGCGACGTCGATCGTCAGCCCGCGGGCGCGGATCAGGTCCTGGCTCTTGGCGATGACGGTCAGCGTCTTCAGCCCGAGGAAGTCGAACTTCACCAGGCCGGCGTTCTCCACATACTTCATGTTGTACTGGGTGACCCGCATGTCCGAGCCCGGATCGCGGTAGAGCGGGACCAGTTCGTCGAGCGGCCGGTCGCCGATCACCACGCCCGCCGCATGGGTCGAGGCATGGCGGTAGAGACCCTCCAGCCGCAGCGCGACGCCGATCAGCTTGCCGATCGTCTCGTCCGTGTCGCGCATCTGCTGCAGCAGCGGCTCGCTGTCGATCGCCTGCTGGAGGGTGACCGGGTTCGCCGGGTTGTTCGGGATCAGCTTGGTGATCCGGTCGACCACCGGATAGGGCAGCTGCATCACCCGGCCCACGTCGCGCACCACCGCGCGCGCCTGGAGCTTTCCGAAGGTGATGATCTGGGCGACGCGGTCCTTGCCGTACTTGTCCTGGACGTAGCGGATGACCTCGTCGCGGCGCTCCTGGCAGAAGTCGATGTCGAAGTCGGGCATCGACACGCGTTCGGGGTTGAGGAACCGCTCGAAGACGAGGCGGAACCGCAGCGGATCGAGCGAGGTGATGTCCATCGCCCAAGCGACGATGGAGGTGGCGCCCGAACCGCGGACGCCGACCGGGATGTCGTTGCGCCGCGTCCACTTCATGAAGTCCGAGACGATCAGGAAATAGCCCGGGAACTTCATCTTGATGATGACGCCCAGCTCGAAGCGCAGCCGGTCCCAGTAGGGCTTTTCGCGATCGCTGTCGGGCTCGGGCGGCTGTCCGGGGAAGATCTGGGTGTCGAGCTTGAGGCGGAGCCCCTCCTCCGCCTGGGCGGTCAGCTCGTCGTCCTCCGTCCGTCCGCTCTCGCAGGGGAAGGCGGGCAGGATGGGGTTGATCTTCTTCAGGAGGAAGGAACAGCGGCGCGCGATCACGACCGTGTTGTCCACCGCCTCCGGCAGGTCGGCGAAGAGGTCCCGCATCGCCTGCGGGCCCTTGAACCAGTGGTGGCTCGTGACCTTCCGCCGATCCGTCTCGGTCAGATAGCGGCCTTCGGCGATGCAAAGCAGCGCATCGTGCGCCTCGTGCATCGCGGCGTCGGGGAAGAAGCAGTCGTTGGTGGCGACCAGCGGCACGTCGTGGGCATAGGCGAGGTCGACGAGGTCATCCTCGATCCGGTCTTCCAGCGCCCCGATCTCCCCCTCCGGATGGCGCTGGATCTCCATGTAGAGGCGGTCGCCGAACGCGGCCTTCAGGCGCAGGAGCAACTCCTCCGCAGCCGGCCGCTGGCCCGCGAGGAGCAGTCGCCCCACCCCGCCGCCGATCCCGCCGGTGAGCGCGACGAGGCCGTCGGCGAGCGCCTCGACCTCCGGGTAGGTCACCTGGGGCGGGAGGCCGGGCTCGGTCTCCAGAAAGGCCTTGGAGACCAGCTTCATCAGGTTGCGCCAGCCGGCGGCGGTCTGGGCGATGAGGACGAGCTGGTCGGGGGACGGGACCTTCGGCTCCAGCGTCCGCGCGCCCGAATCGACCCGGCCGACGGACAGCACGCATCCGAGGATCGGCTGGATGCCGTCGTCGAGGGCGGCGGACGAAAACTCCAGCGCGCCGAACAGGTTGCCGGTGTCGGTGACGGCCACCGCCGGCATCCCGTGCGTCTTGCAGAGCTTCAGCAGGTCCTTCGGCTTGATCGCCCCTTCGGAAAGCGAATAGGCGGAATGGACGCGCAGATGCACGAAGCCGGGCGATGCCATGGACGAACCTCGGGCGGCGGGACGCGCGTCAGTATGGACGACCCGCCGCCGAGGGCAATCGGTCCCCCTTACGCGAGCGTCTCGCGGAGGAAGGCGACGGTCCGCTCCCAGGCAAGGCGGGCCGCGTCGGGCGCGTAGCGCGCGCCGCCCGTATCATTGTGGAAAGCGTGGTTCACGCCCTCGTACATGTGCATGGCGTGCCGCTTGCCCGCGGCCTTGAGCGCCTCGAGCCACGGCGCCATGGAGGTGTTGACCCGCTCGTCGAGGCTGGCGAGGTGGACGAGGAGCGGGGTCTGCACCTGCGCCGCGGACGCAGGCACCGGAGCGACGCCGTAGAAGACGACGCCGGCCGCGAGGTCCGGTGCCCGGGTCGAGAGCACCGACACGACGCCGCCACCCCAGCAGAAGCCGACCGCGCCGACCTTGCCGTTCGACGCCGGATGGGCCTTCAGCGCGGCGAGCACGGCGGACGCGTCCGCCTGCACGTCGTCAGGACGGAGCTGGCCGAACATCTCCCGCGCGCGGTCCTCGTCGGCGGGCGTGCCGCCCTGTCGGCTGAGGAAGTCGACGCCGTAGGCGACGAAGCCGGCCTTGGCGACCCGGCGGGTCACGTCGCGGATGTGGGGGGTGAGGCCCCGGTTCTCGTGGATCACCATGACGGCGCCGCGGCGCTCGGTCACGCCCGCCGGACGGACGAGATAGCCGTTGATGGCGCCGGCCGGGCCGGGAACGGACAGCGTCTCGGCCACGATCCCCGGATCGTTCTCGGCGATCGTCTGGGCGATCGCGTAGTTGCTCTCCAGCAAGGGCAGGACGGCCGCGGCGGCGGCCGCGCTGCCGGTCAGCGCCGTGAGCCGGTCGAGGAACACCCGCCGGGCCAGCGGCGCGTGGGTGAACTCGTCGTAGAGCTTGATGATCCGCGGATCGATCTGCATGGCGTGCCTCCAAAAAACCCTGTCCGAAGGGATGTAGTACGGTGCGGACGGTGTTCGACCTTCACATGACCGTGAACCGCACCCGCGGCGGACCGATCAGCGGATCTGCTCGACGATGCGCCC
The DNA here is from genome assembly GCA_947457845.1 of Rhodospirillales bacterium. GTDB lineage: Bacteria > Pseudomonadota > Alphaproteobacteria > Azospirillales > Azospirillaceae > CANGXM01. The sequence continues at coordinate 25,226 of CANGXM010000001.1, forward strand.
ATCGCGCATCTCCAGCACCCGGTCCATCCGGCCGGCGATCTCGAGGTTGTGGGTCGCGACCAGCGCGCCGAAGTCGCCGCCGCGGACGAGGCCGGCCAGCATCGAGAACACCTCGTCGGCCGTGCGGTGGTCGAGGTTGCCCGTCGGCTCGTCGGCGACGAGGAGCCGCGGGCCGTTGGCGAGCGCCCGGGCGATGGCCGTGCGCTGCTGCTCCCCGCCCGAAAGCCGCGCTGGACGGTGCGTGAGGCGCGCGCCGAGGCCGACCCGGGCGAGCAGTTCCTCCGCCCGGTCCCGCGCCCGACGGCCGGGCACGCCGGCGATCATCTGCGGCATCGCGACGTTCTCCAGCGCCGAGAACTCGGGCAGGAGATGGTGGAACTGATAGACGAAGCCGATGGCCCGGCGACGCAGCGCGGTCCGGTCGCCGTCCGAAAGGCGCGATGCGTCCTCGCCGTCGACCGTCACCGTTCCGCCGTCCGGCTTCTCCAGCAGGCCGGCGAGGTGGAGGAGCGTGGACTTGCCGGCGCCCGACGGACCCACGAGCCCCACGAGTTCGCCCGGCGCCACCACCAGCGTGACGCCCTTCAGCACGTCGAGCCGCTCGTTCGCTTGCCGGTAGGTCCGCACCACGTCGCGCATCGCGAGCATGGCGCGCGGCGCCGCCTCACTCATAGCGCAGCGCCTCCACCGGATCGAGCCGGGCCGCCCGCCACGCCGGGTAGACCGTGGCGGCGAACGACAGGCCGAGCGCCATCAGCGTCACCTGCGCCACCTCCATCCACTCGATCTTGGCCGGCAGGCGGGACAGGAAGTAGATCTCGGCCGAGAACAGCTCCGTCCCCGTGAGCGCCTGGAGCGCCTGTCGGATGCTCTCGATGTTGAGGGCGAAGCTGACGCCGAGCAGCAGCCCGGCGATCGTGCCGATCACCCCGACCGACGCGCCCGCGAGGAAGAAGATGCGGAGCACCATGCCGCGCGTGGCGCCCATCGTCCGCAGGATGGCGATGTCGCGCCCCTTGTCCTTCACCAGCATGATGAGGCTGGAGATGATGTTGAACGCCGCCACCATGATGATCAGCGAAAGGATGAGGAACATCACGTTCCGTTCGACCTGGAGCGCGTTGAAGAAGCTGGAGTTCACCTGCTGCCAGTCCACCATCCGGTACTGGGACCCGGCCGCCGCCGAGACCATCGAGCGATAGGCGCGGATGTCGGTCGGCTCGGCGACGAAGACCTCGAGCGCCGTCGCCTCATCCTCCATCCGGAAGAAGGCCTGCGCCGTCTCCAGCGGGACGAAGATGAAGTTGTTGTCGTACTCGTACATGCCGACGTCGAACACCGCGCCGATGCGGAACGCCTTGAGCCGCGGTGCCGTGCCGAAGGCGGTGGGGGTGCCCCGGGGACTGATCAGCGTCATCTGGTCGCCGACGAGGAGGCCGAGGCGCTGGGCCATGCGGATGCCGATGGCGATGTCGTCGCCGCCGAAGGCCGAGGCGTCGCCCTGCACGATGCGGCCGGCCAGAACGGGGCGGCGGGCGAAGTCCTCGGGCCGGGTGCCGCGGACGACGGCGCCGGACGCGGCGCCGCGGACGGACACGAGCGCCTGGCCCTCGATCATGGGGGCAACGGCGGTGACGCCGGGAACCCGCGCGATCCGCGCCGACACGTCGTCCCAGCCACGGATCGGGCCGCCAGCGGAGGCATAGACGTTCACGTGCCCGTTGAGGCCGAGGATCCGGCCGAGAAGCTCCGCCCGGAACCCGTTCATGACGGCCATCACGATGATCAGCGTCGCGACGCCGAGCGCGATGCCGAGCAGCGAGAACATCGCGATGACCGAGATGAAGCCCTCCTGCCGGCGGGCGCGGAGGTAGCGCATCGCCACCATCCGCTCGAAGGCGGAGAAGATCATGGGGTCCTCGTCAGAACGCGTCGGACGCGTCCTACGACGCGCCCGTGGCAGGATCGGGGCAACCGGCGCGAACGGCGGGTCGCCGTCAGGCCGAGAGCCGCGCGACGGCGTCCTCGGGCAACAGCTCGACCCGCTCGCCGGTGGCGCGTCGCTTCAGCTCCACCATCCCGGCCTTGAGCCCGCGGGGACCGACCATCAGCTGCCAGGGCAGGCCGATGAGGTCCATGTCCGCGAACTTCACGCCCGGTCGCTGGTCGCGGTCGTCGTAGAGGACGTCCACGCCCTTCGCCCGCAGCCGGGCGTAAAGCGTCTCGCACGCCCGGTCGCAGTCGCCGTCCCCGGCCTTCAGGTTGATCAGCCCCACCTTGAACGGCGCCACCGGATCGGGCCACACGATCCCGTTCTCGTCGTGGCTCGCCTCGATGATGGCGGCCGGCAGGCGCGAGACGCCGATGCCATAGGACCCCATCTCCAGCGTCACCGTCTCCCCGTCCGGACCGGTCACGGTCGCGTTGAGCGGCTTGGAATACTTGGTGCCGAAATAGAAGATGTGGCCGATCTCGATGCCGCGGCGGGTGACGAGGTCGGTGGCCGGCACCGGGCACGTCGCCGGGTCGTGCATCTCCTCGGTCGCGGCGTAGAGGGACGTGTACTTGTCGAAGAAGGGGGCGAGATCGTCGTCGTAGCCCACCTCCTGGGACAGCACGTCGGTCTCCAGCCAGTCCTTGTGGCAGAAGACCTGGCTCTCGCCCGTGTCGGCCAGGATGATGAACTCGTGGCTGAGGTCGCCGCCGATGGGCCCGGTGTCGGCCCGCATGGGGATCGCCTTCATCCCCATTCGCGCGAAGGTGCGCAGATAGGCGAGGAACATCTGGCGGTAGGAATGGCGCGCGGCCTCGGGCGTGAGGTCGAAGGAGTAGTTGTCCTTCATCAGGAACTCGCGCCCGCGCATCACGCCGAACCGCGGGCGGACCTCGTCCCGGAACTTCCACTGGATGTGGTAGAGCTGCTTGGGGAGGTCGCGGTACGACTTGATCTCATTGCGCAGGATGAGGGTGATCATCTCCTCGTTCGTGGGGCCGTAGAGCATCTCACGCTCGTGCCGGTCCCGGATGCGCAGCATCTCCTTGCCGTAGTCGTCGTAGCGGCCGCTCTCCCGCCAGATCTCGGCCGGCTGGATCGTGGGCATCAGGAGTTCCTGCGCGCCCGCCGCGTCCTGCTCCTCCCGCACGATCTGCTCGATCTTGCGCAGGACGCGGTGGCCCAGCGGCAACCAGGCGTAGATGCCGGCGGCCTGCTGGCGGATCATCCCGGCGCGCAGCATGAACCGGTGCGAGACGATCTGCGCCTCGGCGGGATTTTCCTTGAGCGTGGGAAGGAAGTATTTCGTGAGCCGCATGGCACCGGTCCGGACGTTCGGCGAAAGGCGCGGAACTCTAGACAGAGCGCCCTGCCCTGTCCATCGGCCCGGATCGGATCAGCGCGGGCGCCGGGTGCAGAGAACCTGCAGTTCGCCGCGCGCGGCGCCGCCGATGTCGCGGCCGTTGAGCAACACCCGGTCGCCGATCACCTCGACCCGCGCGGCGGCGACGTTGCCGACGCCGAAGCCCGAACCGGCCGGCAGACCGATCCGGCCGGCGACGTCCGCGGTGATGTCGAAGGTGATCGGAAAATCCTGCGCCATCGCACCGGCGGATCCGGGCAGGTCGGCCGGCTCCACGGCGCGGCCCTGCACGTCGACGCCGGGCCGGTAGGTCACGTCGGCGTCCGGCACGTGCCGCTCGAGCACCTGACAGACACGCGGATCGACGACCAGGATCCCGCGCCCGTCGCCGTACTGCGCCGCCGCCACGGATGCCGCGAGGGCGAGCACCGAGGCCACGCCCATCGTACGGTGAAGGATCATCGCCCGCCCCGCCCTGCCTATCCAGAAGGATATCGCACGGACACGCGGTGGCGGAAAGCGGTGCCGCCAACGGATCCGGACCGCACGCCCATGCAATATTCGCGTGACTGCGTTACGGTGGAACCGTAACGTCCGACCCGCACAAAAAAACCGCGCCAACGACGGCGCGGCCTGAGTTTAGGGAGGAATCGCCACCAGGCGACGATCGGGGGATCAACCCTCCAACCAAGAGGGATTGTGATCCCCACACGAAACGAGGCAAGCCCCCACACGGAGGCTTGCCGTTTTTTTTGGTCGATTGATCGACATGTGCACGGCCGCGGGGCGTTTGATCGGGTTCGCGCCCGCAATTGCACAGGATACTATCAGTATCCGATGAAACCATTCCGCTCTGCGACGATCCACGGCGGATCAAGGCGCGCGACGCGGGCGGCCACGGGGCAATCCGGATGGTGCGCGCCCGGCAGATAGCCGAGGCTCATCAGGAACTCCCCCACGATCTCGCCGCCCGTGAAGCGGAACGTGCGCTTGAACAGGCGCAACCAATGCGCCTTGCCCATGGGGTGATGCGCATCGAGCCAGGCGGAGAAGCCGCCATGGCTCTCCCGCAGCCCCTGCACCGCGCGGGCGTTGGCGACCGCCGCCTCGACCTTCAGCCGGTTGCGGATGATGGCCGGGTCGGACAGGAGGCGCGCGACATCGTCGGGGCCGTAGGCGGCCACCCGGTCGACGTCCCAGCCGTCGAACGCGGCCGCGAACCCCGCCCGCTTCTTCAAGATGGTCAGCCAGGAGAGACCCGCCTGGTTGATCTCCAGCATCAGCCGTTCGAACAGCACACGGTCGTCGCGGGCCGGCACGCCGTACTCGCCGTCGTGATAGGGCCCGTGCCAGGGATGTCCGGGCGCTGCGGCGCAATAGCCCGTCAGCCCGCTCACCGGAAGGGCCCGCCCTCGCGCGCCATCTCCCGGAAGGAGACGAGCCCGCTCTCGGCGACGAGCCAGAGTGCGAGCGTGATGATCAAGGCGAGAACGGACGTGATCGCGAACTTCAGCATCAGCCGCGGCTTCGCCGGCGCGCTCGCCGCCATGCCGGGCTCGACCTCGGCCGGCGCCTGCGCGCCCCACGGGAGGACCGCGAACAGCACCGTCCACCAGACGGTGAAGTAGATGGCGAGCGTGGTGACCCAGTGCATGTCACGCCTGCTCCAGCTCGACCAGCGTTCCGCAGAAGTCCTTGGGGTGCAGGAACAGCACCGGCCGGTCGTGCGCGCCGATGCGCGGTGCCCCGTCGCCCAGCACGCGCGCGCCCTCCGCCTTCAGCCGGTCGCGCGCGGCCAGGATGTCGTCCACCTCGTAGCAGACGTGATGGATGCCACCCGACGGGTTCTGCTCGAGGAACCGCCCGATCGGCGACGCCTCGCCCAGCGGGGCCAGCAGCTCGATCTTCGTGTTCGGCAGGGCGACGAACACGACCGTCACTCCGTGCGCCGGAAGCGCCACGGGCGCCGAGACCTCGGCGCCGAGCGGCCCGGCGTAGAGCGCGGCCGCCTTCGCGAGGTCCGGCACGGCGATCGCGACATGGTTCAGGCGACCGATCATGGGGCGCGCTCCTCGTTCGTCACCGACCCCATATAGCGGCTCGCCCGCACCCTGTCAGTGCGACGGAGCGCGGCGCCCCTACACCCGCACCAGGTGCACCTCGGTCAGGGGCTTCTTGCCGTGGCTGGCCATGAGGCGGCGGCGTACGGCGATGCGCGCGGTGTTCGACACCGCGTCGTCGTTGGCGCGGTCGCCGGCCGTCATCCCCTCGATCGCGGACCGCAGCGCGCCCTCGATCTCGTCGATGATCGCCTGCGACTGCGGGTCGCCGTCCGAGAGCCCCATGAGCGCGACCTTGGGATCGGCCACGAGCCGGCCCCGGCCGTCCAGGACCAGGGTGGCCACCGCCGCCCCGTTGTGGAGCATCCTGACCCGATTCTTCAGGCTCTGCCCGCCCTCGCGGACGAGGCGGTTGCCGTCGAGCGCCAGGCGCCCGTGCACCACCTGCCCCACCACCTCGGCCGGGCCGGGGGCGAGGCGCAGGATCGATCCGTTCTCCGGCAGCGCCACGTCCGGCACCTGGCATTCGCGCGCGATCTTGGCGTGCTCCATCATGTGCCGGTCCTCGCCGTGGACGGGAACCGACAGCTTCGGGCGGACCAGCTGGTAGAGCCGGGTCAGCTCGTCGCGCGCCGGATGGCCCGAGACGTGGACGAAGGCGTCGTGGCTCGTCACGATCTCGCACCCGAGCTTGATCAGCGCGTTCTGCACCCGGCCGATCGACCGCTCGTTCCCAGGGATCTCGCGGGAGGAGAAGATGACCGTGTCCCCCTCCTCCAGCACGATCTCCGGATGGTCGTCGTTGGCGATGCGGGCCAGCGCCGACCGGGGCTCGCCCTGGCTTCCGGTGCAGACGAGGACGACCTTGTCGCGCGGCAGGTAGGCCGCTTCGGCGTCGTTGAGGAAGCGGGGAACGTCCTGGAGATAGCCCGTCGCCTTGGCCGCGTCGTGGATGCGCCAGAGCGAGCGGCCGACCAGCGCCACGTCGCGCCCGTTGGCCCGGGCGGCCTGGGCGATCGACTGGATGCGGGCGAGGTTGGTCGCGAAGCAGGTGACCACGATGCGGTTCCGGTAGCGGCCGAACAGCTGGGTCATGCTCTCGTGGACCGCGGCCTCCGACCCGGCCGTCCCCTCCACCAGCGCGTTGGTGCTGTCGCAGACCATCGCGTCCACGCCCTCGCGCCCGATGGCGGCGAGGCGGTCCTCGTCGGCGACGGCGCCGATCAGGGGGGCGGGGTCCAGCTTCCAGTCGCCGGTGTGCAGGATGGTGCCCGCCTTGGTGCGGATCGCCAGCGCGCTCGGCTCCGGCACCGAGTGCGTCATGGTCACGAACTCGAGGTCGAACGGCCCGACCGAGAAGCGGCCGCCCAGCGGGACCTCGTTGATCGGCAGCCGGTTCTGGAGCCCGCGGTCGGCGACCTTCGCCCGCAGCACCGCCGCGGTGAAGGGCGTGCACCAGACGGGGCACTTGAGTTCCGGCCAGAGATAGGCGACCGCGCCGAGATGGTCCTCGTGCGCGTGGGTGATGACGAGGCCCGCCAGCCGGTCCCGCCGATCACGGATGAAGGTCGGGTCCGGCATCAGGATGTCGATGCCGGGGGTGGTGTCGTCCCCGAAGGTGATGCCGAGATCGACCATCAGCCACTGGCCCGCATGGCCGTAGAGGCTGAGGTTCATGCCGATCTCGCCCGCTCCGCCAAGCGGCAGGAAGAGGATCTCGTCGGGTCCGGGGGTGTTCGTCTCGCGTGTCTTTTCGGTCACTGGGTTCCGTTCCGGCCGGGCCGGTTCCTTGCGTGGATCAGGAGAAGCCCCCGCATGGTGATCTCGCCGTCGTAACGGTGGATCAGCGGTGTGGCTTCGGCGAAGACGCGGCCGAGGCCGCCAGTTGCGATGACCGTGACGGTCGGTGTTCCTGTGGGCGAGAGCTCCGCAGCGATGCGCGTCAGGAGCCCCTCGATCATGCTGGTGTAACCCCAGAACATGCCCGATTCCATGGCACCGACGGTGCTCTTCCCGATGACCCGGGCAGGGCGTCGGATGTCCACCTTCGGCAGTTGCGAGGCGACCCGGTGGAGCGCGTCGAGCGCCAGCGTCGGCCCGGGGGCGATGATCCCGCCGGCGAAGTTGCCGTCGGCGTCGACGATGTCGAACGTCGTCCCGGTGCCGATGTCGACGATCACGAGCGGTGGCGGATGCCGGGCGACGGCGCCCACGGCGTTGGCGATGCGGTCGGCCCCGGCCTCGTGCGGGTTGTCGATCTTGACCAGGAGGCCGGGGTCCACGTCCGGATCCTTCACCTTCAGGGGCGTGCAGCCGAAATGGTCCTCGCACAGCCGCACGAGGTGCGGGGTCGCGGCGGGGACCACGCTCGACAGGATCGCGGCGTCGACGTCGGCGGCGTTGAGGCCCTTCATCCCCATCAGCGCCAGGAGCCAGACGGCGTATTCGTCCGACGTTCGGCGGGCGTCGGTGGATATGCGCCACGACCCCCGCTTCGTCTCGCCCTCGAAAACGGCGAAGACCACGTTCGTGTTGCCGGCGTCTATCGCGAGCAGCATGGCCTCACCCTCCCGTGCGGAAGAACACGTCGCCGGCCCCGATCGTCCGCCGCCCCCCGGCCGCGTCGAGGACGAGCGCGCCCGAGGCGTCGAGATCCACGAAGACGCCGTCGAGCGACGCATCGGGCAGGCGGACGGTGACCGGCCCGCCGACGCCGCGCGCCCGCGCCAGCCACGCCGCGCGCAACGGACCGAACCCCGCCACCCGCCACCGGCCGTACCAGCGCTCGACCCCCCGCGCGACCGCGGCCAGAACGGTCGCAGGATCCGCCGTCGCGCCATGATCCGCGAGGCACGTGGCCGGGTAGGCGGGATCCGGCGGCGGTGCTGCGACGTTGACGCCGATGCCGACGACGAGGGCCGGGGACGCTCCGCCCTCCCCGTCCGCCGTCTCCAGCAGGATCCCGGACACCTTGCGCCCCTCGACCAGAACGTCGTTGGGCCATTTCAGGTCGACGCGCACGCCGCCGGGCAGGACCTCCGCCGCCGCGTCGTGAACCGCGAGGGCGGCGGCGAAGGAGAGCTGCGCGGCATCACCGGGCGGGACCTCCGGGCGGAGGAGGATCGAGAGGAACAGGTTGCCTGGCGGCGAATGCCAGCCCCTGCCCCGCCGGCCCCGGCCCGCGGTCTGGGTCCGGGCCCAGACGAGCGTGCCCTCCGGCGCGCCCTCGGTGGCGAGCGAGCGCGCCAGATCGTTCGTGCTGTCGACCGTGTCGAACGCGACGAGCCGGAAGAACCGCGGCAGGGACGTCGCCGCGGCCCCGCTCATCGCGCGAGGAGCGAGGTCGCGGCCGTCGCCGCCCCGGCCACGATGGGCGTCTGGAACACGATGAACAGCAGCGTGAAGAGGGTCGTCCCCGCGAGGACGGCGGTCGCCCCCATGCCGATCGGCCGGTCGAGCGCCACCACCGGCTCGTCGAAGTACATGAGCTTGACGATCCTCAGATAATAGAAGGCGGAGACGACGCTGCTCAGCACGCCGAGGACGGCCAGGACGTAGAGCCCGGCCTCGATCGCGCCGAGGAAGACGTAGAGCTTGGAGAAGAAGCCGGCGAGCGGCGGGATGCCGGCCATCGAGAACATGAAGACCGCCATGGCGAGCGCCAGCAGCGGGTGCGTGCGCGACAGACCCTTCAGGTCGGCGATGTCCTCCACCGACCGGCCGTCCTTCTGCATGCAGAGCACGATGGTGAAGCTGCCGACCGTCATGAAGAGATAGACGGCCATGTAGATCATCACGCCCTGGACGCCGTTCTCGTTCCCCGCCGCGAGGCCGACGAGCGCGTAGCCGACGTTGCCGATGGAGCTGTAGGCCATCAGCCGCTTGATGTTCGTCTGTCCGATCGCGGCGAAGGCCCCGAGCAGCATGGACCCGAGGGCCGTCACCCACACGATCTGCTGCCACTGATGGGCGAGGCCGCCGAAGGGCTCGGTCAGGACGCGGATGAACAGCGCCACGGCCGCGATCTTCGGCGCTGCGGCGAAGAAGGTGGTCACCGGCGTCGGCGCGCCCTCGTAGACGTCGGGCGTCCACATGTGGAAGGGCACGGCCGAGATCTTGAACGCGATACCCGCGGCCACGAACACCAGGCCCACGACGAGGCCGACCGACGGCACCGAACCGTGGCCAAAAAGGCGCGCGAGACCATCGAACGACGTGGTCCCGGCGAAGCCGTAGACCAGCGACATGCCATAGAGAAGGATACCCGACGAGAGCGCGCCGAGGACGAAGTACTTCAGCCCGGCCTCGCTCGAGCGCGCGTGGTCGCGCCGGAAGGCGGCCAGCACGTAGAGCGCGAGGCTCTGGGTCTCCAGCCCGACATAGACCGCGACGAGGTCGTTGGCCGACACCATCATCAGCATGCCGAGCGTGGCGAACAGGATGAGGACCGGATACTCGAACCGGTCGATCTGCTCGCGCTCGAGGTGGTCCATCGCGACGATCAGCGACAGCGCCGAGCCGATCAGCACCAGGACCTTCATGAAGGCCGAGAAGCGATCGGCGACGAACTGGCCGTTGAAGGTGACGGTGCGCTCGGATCCCGCGCCGAGGACGAGCGCGGCGGTCACCAGCAGCGCGACGACCGAGAGCACCGAGACGAGGCGCGTCGACCCCTCGCCGCGGAAGACGCCGACCATCAGCAGCGCCATGGCCGAGCAGGCGAGGAAGATCTCCGGAAGCGCCGGGAGAAGGCTCGGAACGGTCATTGACGGCCCCCTGCCTCAGCGCGAGGCGACGACCGTCGCGGCCCCGTCGGCCAGCGCGGTCTGGTAGTTGCGGATGAGGTGCTCCACCGTCGGCCCGAAGATGTCGAGAACCGGCTGGGGATAGACGCCGAGCCACAGGACGAGCACGACGATGGGCGCGAAGACCGCCACCTCGCGCGGGCTGAGGTCCAGCAGGTCCCGCAGGTCGGCCCTGGTGAGCTTTCCGAAGACGATGCGGCGATAGAGGAACAGCATGTAAGCGGCACCCAGGATGATGCCGACGGTCGCCAGCAGCGCCACCCAGGTGTTCGCCTGGAACGCGCCCATCAGCACGAGGAACTCGCCGACGAAGCCGCTGGTGCCCGGAAGGCCGACCGAGGCGAGCATCATGAACATGAAGATGACGGCGTAGCGCGGCATGTTGGAGACGAGCCCGCCGTAGCGCGCGATCTCCCGCGTGTGGAGCCGGTCGTAGACGACGCCGACGCACAAGAACAGCGCGCCCGAGACGAGCCCGTGGGAAATCATCTGGAACAGCGCGCCCTCGATCCCCTGCTGCGTCATGGTGAAGAGGCCGATGGTCACGAAGCCCATGTGGGCGACCGACGAATAGGCGATCAGCTTCTTCATGTCCTCCTGCGCGAGCGCGACGAGCGACGTGTAGATGATCGCCACCACCGACAGCACGTAGACGAGCGGCGTCAGCATCGCCGTCGCTTCCGGGAACATCGGGATCGAGAAGCGCAGGAAGCCGTAGCCGCCCATCTTCAGCAGAACGCCCGCGAGGATGACCGATCCGGCCGTCGGCGCCTCCACGTGCGCGTCGGGCAGCCAGGTGTGGACGGGCCACATCGGCACCTTGACCGCGAAGGAGGCGAAGAAGGCGAGCCAGAGCCAGGTCTGCATCGCGACCGGGAACCGCGTCTCGGCCAGGATGCGCGCCACGTCGGTCGTGCCCGCCGCGTAGCCCATCGCGAGGATGGCCAGCAGCATCAGGACCGAGCCGAGGAGCGTGTAGAGGAAGAACTTGAAGGCCGCATAGACCCGCCGCCCGCCACCCCAGACCCCGATGATGATGAACATCGGGATCAGCACGCCCTCGAAGAAGATATAGAAGAGGACGAGGTCGAGCGCGCAGAACATGCCGACCATCATGGTCTCGAGGACCAGGAAGGCGATCATGTATTCCTTCACCCGGGTCTGCACCGATTCCCAGCTGGCGAGGATGCAGATCGGCGTAAGGAACGTGGACAGAAGCACGAACAGCACCGAGATGCCGTCCACGCCCATGTGGTAGCTGATCCCGAACGCCGGGATCCAAGCGACCGTCTCCTGCAGCTGGAAGCTCGGGTTTCGCGCATCGAACGCGCCGAGCACGAACAGCGACACGCCGAAGGTGAGAAGCGACGTCCAGAGCGCGATCCAGCGCGCGTTCCGCGCCTCCGTCTCCGGATCGGACCGCAGGAACAGCAGAAAGAGCACGCCGACGAGCGGCAGGAAGGTCGTGATCGTCAGCAGGGGCCAAGCGGACATGTCGTTTCTGTTCCCGTCTTCCGCCGGTCTCAGTTCGCGAGCCAGAACCAGGCGATCAGCGCGACCACGCCGAGCACCATGGCGAAGGCATAATGGTAGACGTAGCCGGTCTGAAGCCGCACGGACCGGGCCGCCGCCTCCCGCGTCAGCGCGGCGAGGCCGTCGGGACCGAAGGCGTCGATGACCGCACCGTCGCCCTTCTTCCAAAGCTCGAACCCGAGCCAGCGCGCCGGACGGACGAAGACCGCGTCGTAGAGCTGGTCGAAGTACCAGCGATTGTAGAAGAACGCGTGCAGCGGGGCGAACTGTGCCTGGATGCGGGCCGGCATCTCCGGCCTGATCTGGTACATCCAGTAGGCCGTCCCGATCCCGGAGAGCGCCACGACCAGCGGTGCCCAGGGCACCCAGAAGGGAACGTGGTGCGCCGCCTCGACCGTGTCGTTCTCGGGCAGGACGAAGATCGCCTTGCCCCAGAACTCGTGGCTGTGGTGGCCCACGAAGCTTCCGTAGAAGACCGCACCCGCCAGGACCGAGCCGACGGCCAGCACCACCAGCGGCCCGAGCATGATCCAGGGGCTCTCGTGGACGTGGGCAACGGTCTTCGCATCGGCGCGCGGGGCGCCGTTGAAGGTCATGATCAGCAGCCGCCAGGAATAAAAGGCAGTCAGGAACGCGGCCACGATGCCGAGCCAGAAGGCGAGCATGCCGAACCACGTATGGTCCGCGTAGGCCGCCTCGAGGATGATGTCCTTCGAATAGAAGCCCGCGAAGCCGATCACGCCGGGGATGCCGATACCGGCGAGCGCGAGGCTGCCGATCCACATCATCCAGTAGGTGACCTTGATCTTGTCCGCGAGGCCCCCCATCCGGCGCATGTCCTGTTCGTCCGACATGGCGTGGATGACCGAGCCGGCGCCGAGGAACAGCAGCGCCTTGAAGAAGGCGTGCGTCATCAGGTGGAAGATCGCGGCCGAATAGGCCGACACGCCGAGTGCGAAGAACATGTAGCCGAGCTGCGACATCGTCGAATAGGCGATGACGCGCTTGATGTCGAACTGGGTGAAGCCGATCGTCGCCGCCACGAAGGCGGTGAGCGCGCCGACCACCGTCACCACCATCAGCGCCGTGGGCGCGTATTCGAAGATCGGCGACAGGCGCGCGACCATGAACACGCCCGCCGTCACCATCGTCGCCGCATGGATCAGCGCGGAAACCGGGGTCGGCCCCTCCATCGCGTCGGGCAGCCACGTGTGGAGCCCGAGCTGCGCCGACTTGCCCATGGCGCCCATGAACAGCAGCAGGCAGGCGATGGTGAGCGCATGGCCCTCGAACCAGAGGAAGGAGATGGTCGTCTGCGCCTGCGCCGGGGCGGCGGCAAAGATCGTGTCGAACTCGACCGAGCCGAAGATGAGGAAGACGGCGAAGATGCCGAGCGCGAACCCGAAGTCGCCGACCCGGTTCACCAGGAAGGCCTTCATGGCCGCGTTGTTGGCGGACGGCTTTTCGTACCAGAAGTTGATCAGCAGATAGGAGGCGACGCCCACCCCTTCCCAGCCGAAGTACATCTGGACGAGGTTGTCCGACGTCACCAGCATCAGCATGAAGAAGGTGAACAGGCTGAGATAGGCGAAGAACCGCGGCTGGTGGCGGTCGTGGTGCATGTAGCCGATCGAGTACAGGTGCACCATCGCCGACACGCCGTTCACGACGACCAGCATGATCGCGGTCAGCGTGTCGACCCGCAGCGCCCACGAGACCTCGAGGGCGCCGCTGTCGATCCAGGTGAAGAGTTCGATCGTGCGCGGCTGGTGCAGGAAGGCGACCTGCCAGAACAGGACGCAGGAGATCAGCGCCGCAACCACGACAGCGGTGCAGGTGACGACGTGGGCTCCCCGGTCGCCGATGATGCGCCCGAAGAAGCCGGCGATGAAGGCCGCCGCGAGCGGCAGGAAGACGGCTGCGATTTCCATGGCGGCGGCGTCAGCCCTTCATCAGGTTGATGTCTTCGACCGCGATCGTGCCGCGGTTGCGGAAGTAGATGACGAGGATGGCGAGGCCGATCGCCGCCTCGGCCGCGGCCACCGTCAGCACGAAGAGCGCGAAGACCTGCCCGACGAGATCGCCCAGGTGGACCGAGAAGGCGACGAGGTTGATGTTCACGGCCAGCAGGATCAGTTCGACCGACATCAGGATGACGATCACGTTCTTCCGGTTCAGGAAGATGCCGAACACGCCCAGCGTGAAGAGGACCGCCGCGACGGCGAGATAGTGGCCGAGGCCGATCTCCAGCATGTCAGACGCCCCCTCGCGTCGGCACCTTGCGGACGGCGACCACCTCCTCGCGCGGACGCGAGACCTGGCGTGCGACCGACTGGCGCCGGACGCCCACCCGGGACCGCAGCGTCAGCACGATCGCACCGATCATCGCGATCAGAAGGACGATCCCCGCCGCCTGGAACAGATAGACGAAGTCCGTGTAGATGATCCGGCCGAGCGCCTCGGTGTTGGAGACGCCCTCGGCGGTCGGCACGGGCGCCAGCGCGATGCCGGACGCGCCCGGTGCGGACGACCACGCCCCGAAGGCGACGAGCAGTTCCGCGATCAGGATGACGCCGACGAGGAGGCCGACCGGCAGGTGGTTCATCACCTGACCGCGGAGTTCCGCGAAGTCGATGTCAAGCATCATCACCACGAACAGGAACAGCACCGCGACCGCGCCGACATAGACGATGACCAGGATCATCGCGACGAACTCGGCCCCGATCAGCAGGAACAGCCCCGCCGCGTTGAAGAAGCAGAGGATCAGGAACAGGACCGAGTGGACCGGGTTCCGGGACAAGATCACCATGACCGCCGACGCGATCATGACGATCGAGAAGAGATAGAATGCGAGGGCGTGGACGATCATTCGCGGTCAGGCCCGGGCCTGCGACGGCCCTCATTGAGCGGATCTAAACGGGGCACGGCCGTGGACGTGGGCAATGCGCCCAAGACCACATTCGCGGGGTGGCTTTTAACGGTACGGGGCATCTGCCGCAAGATTGGCGGCGAGGAGCGGTTCCCACCGGTCGCCGTTCGCGAGAAGCTTCTCCTTGTTGTAGAAGAGTTCCTCGCGCGTCTCGGTGGTGAACTCGAAGTTCGGCCCCTCGACGATGGCATCGACCGGGCAGGCCTCCTGGCAGAGGCCGCAGTAGATGCACTTCGTCATGTCGATGTCGTAGCGCGTGGTCCGCCGGCTCCCGTCCTCGCGCGGCTCCGCCTCGATCGTGATGGCGAGCGCGGGGCAGACGGCCTCGCAAAGCTTGCAGGCAATGCAGCGCTCCTCCCCGTTGGGATAGCGGCGCAGCGCATGTTCGCCGCGGAAGCGCGGGCTCAACGGGGTCTTTTCGTGCGGATAGTTGATGGTGGCGCGGGGCTTGAACATGTAGCTGAACGTCAGCCCCATGCCCGAGACGAGCTCCGCCAGAAAGAAGCTCCGCGCCGTGCGGTCGAGAAACGCCATTCCGGTCACTCCAGCGGCGGACGCGGCGATGCCCCGGGAGCCATCGCGCGTGCGCCGCAACATGTCACGGCAACCAATCAAAGGCAACGAGCACGCCCGCCGTCGCCACCACGTAGAGGAGCGAAAACGGCAGGAATACTTTCCAGCCGAGCCGCATGAGCTGGTCGTAGCGATAGCGCGGGACCGTCGCCCGCACCCAGATGAAGACGAACAGCACCATCGCGATCTTCAGCGCGAACCAGACGACCCCCGGAATCCAGTTCAGCGGCGGGATGTCCAGCGGCGGGAGCCAGCCACCCAGGAACAGGATGACGGTCATCGCGCTCATCAGGATCATGTTCGCGTATTCGCCGAGGAAGAACAGGGCGAACGTCATCGACGAGTATTCGACGTTGAACCCGCCCGACAGCTCCGACTCGCCCTCCGGCAGGTCGAAGGGCGCCCGGTTCGTCTCGGCAAGCGCGGAGACGAAGAAGACGACGAACATCGGGAACAGCGGGATCGCGAACCAGATCGTCCTCTGCGCCTCGACGATCTTCGACAGGTTCAGCGAGCCCGCGCAGAGCAGCACCGTGATGATGACGAGGCCGATCGAGACCTCGTAGGACACCATCTGCGCCGCCGACCGGAGCCCGCCAAGGAACGCGTACTTCGAGTTCGACGCCCATCCGGCGATGATGATGCCATAGACGCCGAGCGAGCTGATCGCGAAGAGATACAGGATGCCAACATTGATGTCGGCCAGCACCCACCCGGCCTGGAACGGGATCACCGCCCACGCGACCAGCGCCAGGAGGAACGTCAGCATCGGCGCCGCGACGAACAGGACGCGGTTGGCGCCCGACGGGATGATCGTTTCCTTGCCGAGCAGCTTGATGCCGTCGGCCAGCGGCTGCAGCAGGCCGAAGGGGCCGACCACGTTCGGGCCCTGGCGCAGCTGCATCGCCGCGAGAACCTTGCGCTCGGCATAGGTGAGATAGGCCACCGCGACCAGCAGCGGCAGGATGATGGCGACGATCTGCAGGACGATGACGACCGTCGGGATCGCGAAACCGCTCCAGAACCCCATCCCCGTCACTCCGCGGCCATGCCGACCGGTCGCTTGCCGGCGAGCAGTTCGTCCGTGCAGCGCGCCATGGTCACCGAGGCGCGGCTGATCGGATCGGTCATGTAGTAGTTCGCGACCGGCGAGGCGAAGGGCGCCGCATCGACCGCCCCGTCCCCGCCGAACGGCACCCATTCGGCCGGCGACAGGCGGTCGACCGCCCGGAACACCGGGCTCGCCTCGGCGAGGCGCCGGCGCAGCTGCTGAAGCGTGTCGTAGGGAAGCCGCACACCGAGCACCTCGGACAGCGCCCGGACGATCTTCCAGTCCTCGCGGGCCTCGCCAACCGGGAAGGCGGCCATTCGGGCGTGCTGGGCCCGGCCCTCGGTGTTGACGTAGGTCGCGTTCTTCTCGGTGTAGGCGGCGCCGGGCAGGATCACGTCGGCCCGATGGGCGCCCCGGTCGCCGTGGTGGCCCTGGTAGATCACGAAGGCCTTGCCCAGCGTCTCGGCCGGGATCTCGTCGGCGCCCAGCAGATAGACGACCTCCACGTCGCCCGACGCGCACCCGTCGAGGATGCCGTGGACGTCGCGACCGCCCGGACCCGGCAGGAAGCCGACCTCCAGCGCGCCGACGCGACCGGCGGCCGTGTGGAGCAGGTTGAAGCCGTTCCAGTCCTCGCGGACCATCGCGAACGCCTCGGCCACCCTGCGCGCGAGGCCGTGGACCGCGAGGCCGTCCGGCCGCGCCACGGCGCCGGTGCCGAGGATCAGCATCGGAGTCTTCGCCCCGCGCAGGACCTCTGCGAACGGATGCGACCCCTCGGCCAGCGCGGCGAGCGTCGCGGGATCGGTGCCGAGATGGGTCGCGGGATAGGTGTGGTCGCGCGCCTCCCCGATCACGCCGACCTTCAGGGCGCCCAGCAGGTAGCGCTTGCGGATGCGGGCGTTGACGAGCGGCGCCTCCCAGCGCGGATGGGTGCCGACGAGGAGGATCACGTCGGCCTTCTCGATGCCGGCGATGCCCGTGTTGAACCGCCAGCCCGCTGGCGCCGACACGTCGAACCGCGCCCCGTCCTGCCGGCAATCGAGATTGGCGGAGCCGAGGGCACCCATCAGGTCCTTCAGCGCCAGCGTCGCCTCGACGTCGACGAGATCGCCGGCGATGGCCGCCACCTTGGTCCCGGCCACCCCTTCGAGGCGGGCGCGGATCGCGTTGAACGCCTCGGCCCAGGTCACCGCCCGCAGCGTCCCGTCGATCCGGACGTAGGGGCGATCGAGACGCTGGCGCTTCAGGCCGTCGTAGGCGTAACGCGACTTGTCGGCCAGCCACTCCTCGTTCACGTCCTCGTTCAGACGCGGCTCGATCCGCAGGACCTCGGCCCCGCGGCTGTCGATCCGGATGTTCGAGCCGACGGCGTCGAGCACGTCGATGCTCTCCGTCTTGCGCAGCTCCCACGGCCGGGCCGTGAACGCATAGGGCTTGTGGGTCAGGGCCCCCACCGGGCAGACGTCCGCGAGGTTGCCGGACAGCTCCGAGGCGATGCCCTTCTCGATGAAGTTGGTGATCTCCATGTGCTCGCCGCGACCCACCGCGCCGAGTTCGGGAACGCCCGCGATCTCGTCCATGAAGCGGATGCAGCGGGTGCAGTGGATGCACCGGGTCATGATCGTCTTGATCAGCGGACCCATGTTCTTGTCCTTCACCGCGCGCTTGGCCTCGGTGTAGCGGCCGCGGTCGAACCCGTAGGCCATCGCCTGGTCCTGCAGGTCGCACTCGCCGCCCTGGTCGCAGATCGGGCAGTCTAGCGGATGGTTGATCAGCAGGAACTCCATCACGCCGCGGCGTGCCTTGTGGACCGTCTCCGTGTTGGTCCGGATCACCATGCCGTCGCCGGCGGGCATCGCGCACGACGCGATCGGCTTCGGCGCCTTCTCCATTTCCACGAGGCACATGCGGCAGTTGGCCGGAACCGACAGGCGCTCGTGGTAGCAGAACCGCGGCACCTCGATGCCGAGCTGCTCGCACGCCTGCAGCACGGAGGTGCCGGGCGCCACCTCGATTTCCAGTCCGTCGATGGTCAGCTTCGGCATCGGTCAATCCACGGGGAAGTGCGGGTTCGACGGAAACCAGTCGAACGCGCGGATCTGGTCGAGCGTGTAGGGGCAGGTCTCGGGCAGGTCGGCGAGGGAGAGGCCGTCACGGGCGAGACCGAAGGCGGCAAGTCGACGCCCGTCCTGATACGCACCGTCGACGACGTCGGGAAGCCGTGACCGAAGCGCGGGGTTCTTCTTCAGCCGACGCTCCAGGCGCGCCCGCTGGTGGACGACTTCGGACGCCCAGTGGTTCCGCGGGTCGTTCGCGGGGGAGTGACCCAGCTTGAGCAGATGCTCGAGGATGTTCGCCAGATGGCTCTCGATCGCGTGCGCCTGCTCGTTGCCCAAGCTCTCGATCTCCTCCGCGACGTTCGCCCAGTCGACTGCGTTCGACCCGCCGCGCGCAGCCTCGCCGCGCAGGGCGGACGCCTGCTGCATCGCCCAGGCGTAGACGTCCGTGTCATAGAGGGACCGGGTGTCCACGGGTTCGAGCCTCACTCAGCCGCGAGCTTCTGGGTGCGGTAACCGATGAGCCGCTTCTCCACCTCGGGGCGGAAGTGCCGGAACAGGCCCTGGATCGGCCAGGCCGCAGCGTCGCCGTGGGCGCAGATCGTGTGGCCCTCGATCTCCTTGGACACGTCGAGGAGCATGTCGATCTCCTCCACGCGCGCATCGCCGCGGGCCATGCGGTCCATCATGCGCATCATCCAGCCGGTGCCCTCGCGGCAGGGCGTGCACTGGCCGCAGCTCTCGTGCGCATAGAACCGCGCGAGCCGCGCGATCGCCTTCACGAGGTCGGTCGACTTGTCCATCACGATGATCGCCGCCGTGCCGAGGCCCGAGCGGACCTCCCGCAGGCTGTCGAAGTCCATCAGGACGGTGTCGCAGATCCCGCGCGGGAGCATCGGCGTCGAGGACCCGCCGGGGATCACCGCCAGCAGGTTGTCCCACCCGCCCCGCACGCCGCCGGCGTGCTTCTCGATGATCTCCTTCAGCGGGATCCCCATCTCCTCTTCCACGTTGCACGGGTTGTTCACGTGCCCGGAGATGCAGAAGACCTTGGTCCCGCTGTTCTTCGGCCGGCCGAGGCCAGCGAACCACGAGGCGCCGCGACGCAGGATGGTCGGGACGACGGCGATCGTCTCGACGTTGTTCACAGTGGTCGGACAGCTGTAGAGGCCCGCCTGCGCCGGAAACGGCGGCTTGTTGCGCGGCTGGCCCTTCTTGCCCTCCAGCGACTCGATCAGCGCCGTCTCCTCGCCGCAGATGTAGGCGCCGGCGCCACGGTGCAGGTAGATGTCGATGTCGAAGCCCGACCCGCAGGCGTTCTTCCCCACGAGGCCGGCGTCGTAGGCCTCGTCGATCGCCCGCTGGACGTTCGACGCCTCGTGATAGAACTCGCCGCGGATGTAGATGTAGACCGCCGTCACGTTCATCGCGAAGCCGGCGATCACGCAGCCCTCGACCAGCTTGTGCGGGTCGTGGCGCATGATGTCCCGGTCCTTGCAGGTCCCGGGCTCGCCCTCGTCGGCGTTGACCACCAGATAGGCCGGGCGGCCGGGCGGCCGCTCCTTCGGCATGAAGGACCACTTCAGGCCGGTCGCGAAGCCGGCTCCACCGCGGCCGCGGAGGCCTGAATCCTTCACCATCGTGATGATCGCGTCGCGGCCCAGCGCGATCAGATCCTTCGTCCCGTCCCAGTCGCCACGGGTGCGGGCCGCTTCCAGGAAGGGGCTCTCCCACCCGTAGAGGTTCGTGAAGATCCGGTCCTCGTCGCGCAGCATTCCCTGCTCCCTCAGCGACCCGTCTTCGGGGCGATCCCGGCCGTTTCGGCCCTGTCCAGCAACGTCGTCGGCCCGGGGGCCGGCATGGAGGTGCGACGGCCCGTCTGCGATCCCGGCGCTGGACGCTCGCCGCGCACCAGCGCGTCGAGGATCGCCTCGGTCCGCTCCGCCGTCAGGTCCTCGTAGTAGTCGTCGCCGACCTGCATCATCGGCGCGTTGACGCACGCGCCGAGGCATTCGACCTCGATCACGGTGAACCGGCCGTCCGCCGTCGTCTCGCCGAGGTGGATGCCGAGCTTGCGCTCGCACGCCGCCACGATCTCGTCCGAACCGCGCAACCAGCACGGCGTCGTCGTGCAGATCTGCACGAAATGCTCGCCGACCGGCTTCAGGTTGAACATCGTGTAGAAGGTCGCGACCTCGTACACGCGAATGCGCGGCATCCCGAGCATCTCGGACACGTGGTCCATCGCCGCGCACGGCAGCCAGTTGCCGCACTGGCGCTGGGCGATGTCGAGGAGCGGGATGACCGCGCTCGCCTGCCGGCCCTCGGGATACTTCGCGATGATGGTCTTCGCCCGAACGAGGTTCTCGTCCGAGAAGGCGAAGGTCGCCGGACCGGCGACGTCTGCGGCCGGCGCGCTCACCGGTCGATCTCCCCGAACACGATGTCCATCGATCCAATGATGGCGACGGCGTCCGCCAGCATGTGCCCCTTGCCCATGAAATCCATCGCCTGCAGGTGCGCGAAACCGGGAGACCGGATCTTGCACCGGTAGGGCTTGTTGGAGCCGTCGGACACGAGATACACGGCGAACTCGCCCTTCGGCGCCTCCGTCGCGGTATAGGTCTCGCCCGGCGGAACGTGATAGCCCTCGGTATAGAGCTTGAAGTGGTGGATGAGCGCCTCCATCGAGCGCTTCATCTCGCCGCGGGGTGGCGGGGACACCTTGCGGTCGTTCACCATCACCGGACCGTCGGTCACGGCCAGCTTGTCGAGCGCCTGGAGGATGATGCGCGTCGACTGCCGCATCTCCTCGACCCGGACCAGATAGCGTGCGTAGCAGTCGCCCGTGAGGCCGACGGGGACGTCGAAATCGAACTCGTCGTACCGGTCATAGGGCTGCGACTTGCGCAGGTCCCAGGCGACGTTCGATCCGCGCAGCATCGGGCCCGAGAAGCCCCAGTCGAGCGCGTCCTCGCTCGACACGATCCCGACGTCGACCAGCCGCTGCTTGAAGATGCGGTTGTTCGTCAGGAGGCCTTCGAGGTCGTCGACGAACCTCGGGAACGTCCGGAAATAGGCGCGCAGGTCGTCGGCGAGGCCGGCCGGCAGGTCCTGGTGGACGCCGCCCGGGCGGAAATAGTTGGAATGGAGCCGGGCGCCCGACACCCGCTCGTAGAAGTCCATCAGCTTCTCACGCTCCTGGAAGCCCCAGAGCGACGGGGTGATGGCGCCGACGTCGAGCGCGAAGGTGGTGAGCGTCAGCAGATGGTTGAGGACGCGGGTGACCTCGGCGAACAGCACGCGGATGTACTGCGCCCGCTTGGGCGCCGTCACGCCGAGAAGTTTCTCCACCGCGAGGGCGAAGGTGTGCTCCATGCACATCGGCGACACGTAGTCGAGGCGGTCGAAGTACGGGACCGCCTGCATGTAGGTCTTGTACTCGATCAGCTTCTCGGTCCCGCGGTGCAGCAGGCCGATGTGCGGGTCGGCGCGCTCGACCACCTCGCCGTCCATCTCGAGGACGAGGCGCAGGACGCCGTGGGCCGCCGGATGCTGCGGCCCGAAATTCATCGTGTAGGGCTTGATCTGATGTTCGGGCGCAGTCGTCGTGCCCGTCGTCGTCGCCGGCAACGTCATCCGCGTCAGCTCCCCTTGCCGGCGGCCGGCATGCCGATCGGCGTACGCCGGGCCTTCTCGTCGCCGGGCAGTTCCTGCATCGCCGTCATCCCCTCCCAGGGCGACAGGAAGTCGAAGGTCCGGAAGTCCTGAGTGAGGCGCACCGGTTCGTAGACCACGCGCTTCTGCTCGTCGTCCCAGCGCACCTCGACATAGCCGGTCAGCGGGAAGTCCTTGCGCAGCGGATGCCCCTCGAACCCGTAATCGGTGAGGATACGCCGCAGGTCCGGATGCCCGGAGAAATAGATGCCGTAGAGATCCCAGGCTTCGCGCTCGAACCAGCCGGCGGCGCTCCAAACGCCCGTGACCGAAGGAACCGGATGGTCCTCGTCGGTCGCGACCTTGACGCGGACCCGCTGGTTCAGGGACAGGCTGAGGAGGTTGTAGACGACCTCGAACCGCTCGGCACGCCCCGGATAGTCGACGCCGGCGATGTCCATCAGCTGCTTGAACCGGCAGCCCGCGTCGTCGCGGAGCGCCGACATCGCCTCGACGAGCATGTCGCGTGCAACGTGGACGACGAGTTCGCCCGCGAGCATCTCGGCTTCGACCAGGATGTCGCCGAGCGCGGCGCGGACGCGATCGGCGAGGTCGTCCGTCCCCGCGTCCGCCGGCATCTGTGCCTGTTCCGTCATGACCGTTCCGCTCAATCCCGCACGAGGCGGTTGCCGCGCCGGATCTTCCTCTGCAGCTGCATGATCCCGTAGACCAGCGCCTCGGCCGTCGGCGGGCAGCCCGGCACGTAGACGTCGACGGGAACGATGCGGTCGCAGCCGCGGACCACCGAGTAGGAATAGTGGTAGTAGCCGCCGCCGTTGGCGCAGCTGCCCATGCTGATCACCCAGCGCGGCTCGGCCATCTGGTCGTAGACCTTGCGCAGCGCGGGGGCCATCTTGTTGGTCAGCGTGCCGGCGACGATCATCACGTCCGACTGGCGCGGACTGGGCCGCGGGAAAATGCCGAAACGGTCGAGATCGTAACGCGCCATGTAGGCGTGGATCATCTCGACCGCACAGCACGCGAGACCGAAGGTCATCGGCCAGAGCGAGCCGGTGCGCGCCCAGTCGAGCAGCTTGTCCAGTTGCGCCACGACGAACCCCTTGTCGTCGATCTCCGCGGTGACGTGGCGGAGATAGGCGTCCTGCGCGGGCCCCGGCGGCAGCGGCCGGGCGTCCCCGACGACGGGCGGCGTCGCGAGCGCGACGGCGTCCGTGCGGCCGACGTCTACTCCCATTCCAGCGCTCCCTTCTTCCACTCGTACACGAATCCGATGGTCAGGATGCCGAGGAACACGACCATCGACCAGAACCCGAACATGCCGATGTCGCCCAGCGCGACCGCCCAGGGGAACAGGAACGCCACCTCGAGGTCGAAGATGATGAAGAGGATGGCAACCAGGTAGAAGCGGACGTCGAACTTGCGGCGCGCGTCCTCGAACGGCTCGAACCCGCATTCGTAGGCGGACAGCTTCTCGCTGTCCGGCTTCTGTTGCGCGAGGACGAAGGACAGGCCGACGGCCGCGCCCGACACGACCAAGGCGATCCCGAGAAAGATGAGGATCGGGAGATACTCGGACACCAGCGGGCTGAACATGCCGTCACCTCATGCCGGTCGGGCGGAGCAATCCCGTCCCTCGGGTCCGCAGGCGGCGCACACCGAACGTCCTGACGGGGTTCGCCGACCGGGTGTCCCAGTATAGGTCACACCCCCGGACGATGGAAGGCCCAAGGCGAATTCGCCGCATATGCGAACGATCCGCAAGCCGTTGTCCGGAAATGGTTTCTTCAAGGGAAATTGGCGCGAGTGACGGGACTTGAACCCGCGGCCTCCGGCGTGACAGGCCGGCGCTCTAACCAACTGAGCTACACCCGCATTCCGCTTCGCAACCGGTCAGCCCGTGGCCGCCGCCGCGAAGAGAGCCGCTGTTTATCGGAGCGGTATCACCCTGTCAACGATCGAAATCGGGGATCGCGACGGGACCGCGCCGAGCGTTCCGGTCAGGCGGCGTGGATCTTCCGGCGGAGCGCGTCCACCCCGTCGAACAGCGCCACGACCTCGTCCGTCACGTCGCGCCGCTCCACCGCGTCGACGCCGCCGAAGGCGGTCAGCGACTCCTCCAGCGCCCGCAGCAGATGCTCCGCCGAGGCCAGGCGCTCCTGTTCGATGGCGAGCTCCAGCGCGGGCACGATGAGATCGCTGAGACGGCGCCTGTCGGTCATGGTGTCTCCTCCGGATGGGGACGTGCTTGCCGGCCGCGCTGGCCGGTCCTGGTGGGCGATGACGGGATCGAACCGCCGACCCTCTCGGTGTAAACGAGACGCTCTACCGCTGAGCTAATCGCCCGGCCCGCCGCCATCTTCGGGGATGGCACGTCGGCTGACAAGTCATGACCACGAACGAGTCCGGCCGCCCCATTGTGCGGGGGCGGCCGGCGATCGAACGACCAGTGAGCGGACGATCAGTTCAGATCGTCCTTGAGGGTCTTGCCGGGCTTGAACTTCGGCTGATTGGAAGCCGGGATCTTGATCTTCTCGCCCGTGCGGGGGTTGCGACCCTCGGACGCCTCGCGCGAGACAACGGTGAAGGTACCGAAACCGACGAGACGAACGTCGTTACCCGACTTCAGCGACGACGTGATTCCGTCGAGAACGGCGTCGACCGCCTTGTCCGCCTGCGCCTTGGTCAGCCCAGCCGCGTCGGCGACGTGCGCCACGAGTTCATTCTTGTTCACCTATTCTGCCCCCCCTCTGGCACAGAGACCGGTCGACGTCGTGACCATCGATCACGTTCTCCGACCGCGCGTTAGATCCGGTGGCGCTGCATCCGGCAATTGCCGGGTCGTGCCGCGCCGCCCGGACTTTATGCGCGGTCCGCCCGGATTCTCAATGCCGAATCACGTCCTCGTGGTCGGATTCCGGCGGCTGTGCGGGCACCGGGTCCACGTCGGACGGCTCAGTCCACTCCACCGGGGTCAGCGGCTGCACCAGCGCATGACTGAGAACCTCGTCCACGGTACTGACCGGAATGATCTGAAGACTGCCCTTAACGTTGTCGGGTATTTCCGCCAGGTCCTTTTCGTTGTCCTTCGGAATCAGAACCGTCTTGATGCCGCCGCGGTGGGCCGCCAGCAGTTTCTCCTTCAGCCCGCCGATGGGGAAGACGCGACCGCGGAGCGTGATCTCGCCCGTCATCGCGACGTCCTTTCTCACCGGTATCCCCGTGAGGACCGATACGATGGAGGTGACCATCGCGACTCCGGCGGAAGGCCCGTCCTTCGGCGTCGCCCCCTCGGGCACGTGGACGTGGATGTCCTTGCGACCGATAAGGTTCTGCCGGATGCCGAAGCTCGCCGCGCGGCTCTTCACGAAGCTCTCGGCCGCCTGGACCGACTCCTTCATCACATCGCCCAGCTTGCCGGTCGTCGTGACGCGCCCCTTGCCGGGAAGCGTGACGGACTCGATCGACAGCAGTTCGCCGCCGACCTCGGTCCAGGCGAGGCCGGTCGTGACGCCGACCAGATCCTCCAGTTCCGCCTCGCCGAAGCGGAACTTGCGCACGCCGGCATAGGTGTCGAGGTTCTCGGGCGTGATCTCCAGCCGCTCGATCCCCTTCATGAGGATCTCCTTCACCGCCTTGCGGCAGAGGTTGGCGATCTCACGCTCGAGGTTCCGGACACCGGCCTCCCGCGTGTAGTAGCGGATGAGGTCGCGCAGCCCGTCGTCGGTGAGGACGAACTCGCCGTCCTTGAGCCCGTTCGCCTCGAGCTGCTTGGCGAGCAGGTGCCGCCTCGCGATCTCGATCTTCTCGTCCTCGGTGTAGCCGGCGAGACGGATGATCTCCATCCGGTCCAGCAGCGGCTGCGGCATGCGCAGCGTGTTGGCCGTGCACACGAACATCACGTCCGAGAGGTCGTAGTCGACCTCGAGGTAATGGTCGGCGAAGGTCCCGTTCTGCTCGGGGTCCAGCACCTCGAGCAGGGCGGACGACGGATCGCCGCGCCAGTCCTGACCCAGCTTGTCCACCTCGTCGAGGAGGAACAGCGGGTTGGACGACTTGGCCTTCTTCATTCCCTGGACGACCTTGCCCGGCATCGAGCCGATGTACGTGCGGCGATGGCCGCGCACCTCCGCCTCGTCGCGCACGCCGCCCAGCGACATGCGCACGAAGTTACGACCGGTCGCCTTCGCGATCGACTTGCCAAGCGATGTCTTGCCGACGCCGGGCGGGCCGACGAGGCAGAGGATCGGCCCCTTCACCTTCTCCTGGCGCTGCTGAACCGCGAGGTACTCGAGGATGCGCTCCTTGACCTTCTCGAGGCCGAAATGGTCCTCGTTCAGCACGGAATCGGCAAGCTTCAGGTCCTTCTTGACCTTCGTCCGCTGCTTCCAGGGGATCGAGAGCATCCAGTCGAGATAGTTGCGGACGACCGTCGCCTCGGCCGACATCGGGCTCATCGACCGCAGCTTCTTCACCTCGGCGAGCGCCTTCTCGCGCGCCTCCTTGGAGAGCTTGGTCTTGTTGATGCGCTCCTCGATCTCCGCGATCTCGTCCTTGCCGTCCTCGGTCTCGCCGAGTTCCTTCTGGATCGCCTTCAGCTGCTCGTTGAGATAGTACTCCCGCTGCGTCTTCTCCATCTGGCGCTTCACGCGGTTGCGGATGCGCTTCTCGACCTGCAGGACGCCGATCTCGCCTTCCATGAACCCGTAGACGCGCTCCAGGCGCTCGCCGACGGCCGCGGTCTCGAGAAGCTGCTGCTTCTCCGCGATCTTCAGCTGGAGGTGGGAGGCGACCGTGTCGGCGAGCTTGGAGGCGTCGTCGATCTGGTTGACCGAGACGAGGACCTCGGGCGGGATCTTCTTGTTGAGCTTGATGTACTGCTCGAACTGGCTGACCACCGCGCGGCTCAGCGCCTCCAGCTCCTGCTGCTCCCCGGTCTTCTCGTCGAGCAGGTCGGCGTAGGCCTGGAAGAACTCCTCGTTCTCCGTGAAGTGCGTGATGGTCGCGCGCTTGCCGCCCTCGACCAGGACCTTCACGGTGCCGTCGGGAAGCTTGAGCAGCTGGAGGACGGTTCCGATCGTCCCGACCTCGAAGATGTCGGCGGGGGCCGGATCGTCCTGCTGGGCGTTCTTCTGGGTGACGAGGAGGATCTGCTTATCCTCCTTCATGACGTCCTCCAGTGCGCGCACCGACTTCTCGCGCCCGACGAACAGCGGGACGATCATGTGCGGGAAGACCACGATGTCGCGCAGCGGCAGCACGGGATACAGGTTGCCGCGGGGAACTTGGTGCATTATCGGCGCCTCTTGGCTTCGGATGCCGTCAGCCCGGGATGGGCCTGAAGACGGTCCGCCCCGAATGGGCACGGACCGCAGCCGGCACATCATGACTTTGGACCGCCATCATGCCCCTTCAAGTCGGGCGACGGGAATGACCTTCTTCGGGGCGGGCGCCGGCCCGGGGGTCAGGCGCTGGGCGCGAGGTCGGATCGCCGGTCGGCGTAGATGTAGAGCGGCTTGGCCCGCCCCTCGACGACGTCCTTGTTGATCACGATCTCGCGAACGCCGCTGAGGCCGGGCAATTCGAACATCGACTCCAGGAGGATGGCCTCCATGATCGACCGCAGGCCGCGCGCCCCGGTCTTGCGCACGAGCGCGCGCTGGGCGATCTGGTGCAGCGCGTCGTCCTGGAACCGGAGTTCCACGTCCTCCATCTCGAACAGGCGCTGATACTGCTTGGTCAGCGCGTTCTTCGGCTTGGACAGGATGTCGACCAGCGCGTGCTCGTCGAGATCGCTGAGCGTGGCGACGACCGGAAGACGGCCGACGAACTCCGGGATCAGCCCGAACTTCAGCAGGTCCTCCGGCTCGACCTCCTTCAGGATCTCGCCGGTGGACCGCTCGTCGGGGCCGCGCACGTCGGCGCCGAAGCCGATCGACGTGCCGCGCCCGCGCTGGGCGATGATCTTTTCGAGGCCGGCGAAGGCGCCGCCGCAGATGAACAGGATGTTGGTCGTGTCGACCTGCAGGAACTCCTGCTGCGGGTGCTTGCGCCCGCCCTGGGGCGGCACCGAGGCGACCGTCCCCTCCATGATCTTCAGGAGCGCCTGCTGAACGCCCTCGCCCGACACGTCGCGGGTGATCGAGGGGTTGTCGGACTTGCGGCTGATCTTGTCGACCTCGTCGATGTAGACGATGCCGCGCTGCGCCCGCTCCACGTTGTAGTCTGCGGCCTGGAGCAGCTTGAGGATGATGTTCTCGACGTCCTCGCCGACGTAGCCGGCTTCGGTCAGCGTCGTCGCGTCGGCCATGGTGAAGGGGACATCGATGATGCGGGCGAGCGTCTGTGCGAGCAGCGTCTTGCCGCAGCCGGTCGGGCCGACCAGAAGGATGTTCGACTTCGCCAGTTCGACGTCGCTGTGCTTCGCCCCGTGGGCGAGACGCTTGTAGTGGTTGTGGACCGCAACGGACAGGACGCGCTTGGCGTGCTCCTGACCGATCACGTAATCGTCGAGGACCGCGTTGATGTCGCGCGGCGTCGGCACGCCGTCGCGGCTCTTCACGAGGGTAGACTTGCTCTCCTCGCGGATAATGTCCATGCAGAGTTCGACGCATTCATCGCAGATGAACACGGTCGGACCGGCGATCAGCTTGCGGACCTCGTGCTGGCTCTTTCCGCAGAACGAGCAGTACAGGGTGTTCTTCGAGTCGCCGCCGGTGGTCTTGCTCATGTCAGCCCCGTCGCGCGGCCGATCGCCGCGGAGCGTGTGAAACCTTCCGGCCACGACGGACGATCAACGCCCGCCGGGCGATGCCATTCAACACCACCGCCACCCGGGAGGGCAACCGGATCGGTTCGCCGCCGATCCGTGCCGCCGCCGCGCGTCAGGCCGGTGCGCCCGGCCGCTTCTCCACGACCTGGTCGACGATGCCGAAGGCCTTCGCCTCCTCCGCCGACATGAAGCGGTCGCGCTCGGTCGCCTCTTCGATGGCGTCGAGCGTCTGCCCCGTGTGGCGGGCATAGATCTCGTTCATCCGGGACCGCATCTTCAGGATCTCACGGGCCTGGATCTCGATGTCCGCCGCTTGCCCCTGCGCGCCGCCGGAGGGCTGGTGGACCATGATCCGCGCGTTCGGAAGGCAGAACCGCTTGCCCGCCGCGCCCGCCGCCAGGAGCAGCGAGCCCATCGACGACGCCTGCCCGATGCAGACCGTCGAGACCTCCGGCCGGATGTATTGCATCGTGTCATAGATCGCCATGCCGGCCGTGATGTAGCCGCCCGGGCTGTTGATGTAGAGGGCGATGTCCTTGTTGGGGTTCTCGCTCTCCAGGAACAGCAGCTGTGCGCTGATCAGGCTCGCGACCCCGTCGTGGACCGGGCCGATCAGGAAGATGATCCGCTCCTTCAGGAGGCGCGAGTAGATGTCGTAGGCACGCTCGCCACGGTTCGTCTGCTCGACGACCATCGGCACCAGCGTGTTCATCGTCCAGTCATGATCTCGCATGTCGGCGTCCGATGGGCCAGGGGCAGGGTGGATCCCTCCGTTGAATTGGCGTTCTTCACGCCTCTTCGCCAGGGTCCTTCAGCAGCTCCTCCAGCGTCACCTCGCGCTCGTTCACCTTCGCGAGTTCGACGATGAAGTCGACGACCTTGTCCTCGAAGATCGGCGCGCGGAGCTGCTCGACCGCCTGCGGGTTCTTCTGGAAGAACTCGTAGACCTGCCGCTCCTGGCCCGGGAAGCGCTGCGCCTCGGTGACGACGGCGCGGGACAGCTCGTCGCGCGTCACCTCGACATTGTTGCGCTTGCCCACCTCGGCCAGCAGCAGGCCCAGCTTCACGCGGCGCTCGGCGATCGTGCGGTACTCGGCCTTGAGCGCGTCCTCGTCCTTGCCGGCCTCCTCGGCCGCGCCGCCGCGCTCCATCTCGTCCTTCAGCCGGCGCCAGATCGCGTCGAACTCCATGTCGACCATGCCGGCCGGCGCCTCGAAGTCGGCCTTTCCCGCCAGGTCGTCGAGGAGTGCGCGCTTGAGGCGTGCGCGGCTGGCCTGCCGGTAGTCGCGGTCGATCCGCTCCTTCACGGCCTCGCGCAGGGCGGCGACGTCGTCGAAGCCCATGTCCTTCGCGAACGGGTCGTCGACGGCGGGTGCCACCGGCCGGCGGAGTTCCTTCACCTCGACCGTGAACACGGCCTCCTTCGACCGCAGCTCCTCCGCGCCGTAGTCGGCGGGGAAGGTGACGGTCACGGTGCGCGTCTCGCCCGGCGCCGCGCCGACGACCTGCGCCTCGAAGGTGTCGATGAAACTGTTGGAGCCGAGCTCGAGCTCGTGTGCCGAGCCCTGCATGCCCGGATGGGCGACGCCGTCGACGGTGCCGTTGAAGTCGATCACGACGATGTCGCCGTTCTCGGACGGGCGCGCGTCGGCCACGGGCTCGGAGGTGCGGCGGCTCTGGGCCAGACGGGCCAGCGCGTCGTCGATCGCCGTCTCGGAAACCGGGGTGACGAGCCGCTCGAGCGCGATCGCCGCGAAGTCCGGCGGCGTGATCTCCGGCAGGAGTTCGACCGCGACCTTGTACTCGAGGTCGGTGCCCTCCTCGAACTTGGTCACCTCGATCTTCGGCTGGAGGGCCGGCTTCAGGCCCTTCTCCTGGATCGCCTGCGAGGCACCGTCATTGACGGTCTCCTCCAGGACCTCGCCGAGCACCGTCTGCCCGTACCGCTTCTTGAGGATCGGCATCGGCACCTTGCCGGGGCGGAACCCGGGGAGGCGCACCTGGCGGGCGAGTTCGGACAGCCGGGCGTCGACGCGCGACTGGATGTCGCTCGCCGCGACGACGACGGTGAACTCGCGCTTCAGGCCTTCGGCGGCGGTCTCGGTGATCTGCATCTCTGGATCGGGGTCTGGTGTGGACGGTCCCGGCGGACCTGATGGGCATTCGACGGCCGGCGGGCTTGGTGCGGGCGGAGGGACTTGAACCCACACGACCGAAGTCACCGGAACCTAAATCCGGCGCGTCTACCAGTTCCGCCACGCCCGCTCATGGCAACGCAAACGGCGTCCCAAGGCCCGCCGGACGTCGGGAGCGGCTCCTATAGCAGTTGGACGGAAGACCGGGCAACACCCGAATTCCACGCCTCATGCCCGTGCGGCGCGGAATGCGGCCGGAAGGAGGGCGGGCAGGTCGTCAGCCACCAGCCCGGAACCGCCCAGGCGGCCCGCCTCGCCGTGGATCCAGACCGCCGCGCGGGCGGCGTCGAACGGATCGGTCCCCTGCCCCAACAGCGCGCCCACGACGCCCGCCAGCACGTCGCCCGAGCCCGCGGTCGCGAGATCGGCCGGCGCGTTCGCGTTGATCGCGACACGGCCGTCCGGCGCGGCGATCACGGTGTCCGGTCCCTTGAGCACGACCACCGCGCCGAGCCGGGCGGCCGCGATCCGGGCCCGGGCCGGCTTGCCGCCCCC
>CANGXM010000002.1 GCA_947457845.1 Rhodospirillales bacterium
ACCGGGCGGCCGGCGGACACCGACCCCAGGGCGCGCAGGTCGGCACCCGTCAGGACCGCGACGACCCCCGGCTCCGCCAGCGCGACCGCCGTGTCCACGGCCCGGATGCGGGCATGGGCGTGGGGCGAGCGCACGAACACCGCGGCCAGCGCCCCCTCCGGCCGGACGTCGTCGCCGTAGCGGCCCGTTCCGCGCAGGAAGGCGTCATCCTCGACCCGACCGGTCCAGGGGTGATGGTGCGCGGCGTCCGCGCTCGGGGCGTGCGTCGTCATGGCGGGGCCTTCGGCGAGGGATCGGCGGGGGACGGCGGCCGGCGTCAGCCCTCGCCCACCAGGACCGTCATGCTGCCGATGGACGGGATGGTCGCGACCATCACGTCGCCGGGCATGACCGGCGAGACGCCCTCGGGCGTGCCCGTCATCAGCATGTCGCCCGGATGGAGGGTGTAGAACGCGGTCGCGAACTCGATCAGCTCCGCCACCGACAGCACGAGGTCGCGGGTGTTCGCGTTCTGGCGCGTCTGGCCGTTGACCTCGATCGTCAGGTCGACGTCGGTGGGGTCCGCGATCTCGTCCGCGGTCACCATCCACGGGCCGAAGACCGTGTAGCCGTCGATCGACTTGCGGAAGCTCCGCTCCTCCGGCCCGCGCACCGTCATGTCGAGGCCGATGCAGTAGCCGGCCACGTAAGACAGCGCGTCCTCCTTGCGGACCTTGTTCGCGGTGCGGCCGATGACGGCCACCAGCTCCACCTCGTGGTCGGTGCGCCGGTCGGGGAAGCGCACGCCGACCGTGCCCGACGCGCCGATGACCGAGCTGGTCGCCTTGAGGAACAGGCCGGCCCGCTGGATGGCGTGGATCTGGTTGCCGTGGTGCAGCGCCGCGTCGGCGTGCACCTCGTCCAGGTGCTTCTTGTAGTTCACCGGGGCGGCGACGATCTTGCCGGGGTTCATGACCGGCGGCAGGAGGCGCACCCCGTCGACCGGCCGGCCCGGGGCGGCGTCGGCCGCCGCCTCCAGCAGCGGGCGGAACTCCGCCAGCCGCTCGATCAGCAGGTCGTGCCGCGGGAAGGGCGGGCGGACGGCGGGCAGGCGGTCGAGCACCGACGTCACGTCGTGAACCCTGTCGCCCCGGACCACGCCCAGGCGATCGTCGTCGAACCGGCAGATCCTCATGGTCCCTCGTCCCTTCTTCAGGCGGCCCGGCGCTCGTCGCGCCAGAGCCCCAGCTTCTCCTGCACCACCCGGTCGGACACCATGAACAGCGTGCAGTCGCTGTCGGCCGTGAGCGTCCGCCACGTCCAGTTTGGCATCACGAACACGTCCTTCGGCCCGAACGCGGTCCGCCGGCCGCCGACCTCGAACGACCCCGTGCCCTCGATCGCGGTCACGATGATCCCGTCGGTCGAACGCACGGGCGCCGTCGTGAAGCCCGCGGGCAGGTGGGTCATCCACGGCGCCATCGTCGGCATGGCCCAGCCGCCGTCGATGGGGTTGGCGTAGCGCAGGGTGTGGCCCCAGTGCGGGTCCGCCGGCCCGGCCTTCGCCAGCGCCAGCAGCGCCTCGCGCGTCCGGTCGTAGGGATAGTTGAAGATCGGCGAGGTGAGGCCATAGGGGCTCTTCGCGTCGATCGGCAGCAGACCCGACCCCCATCGCGCCAGCGCGTCGCCCTCCGGGCGGCTCACCGACTGGCGGTCGGCGTTGTGGTGCTCCGAGAAGGCACCCTCCAGGAAGGCGACGATCGGCACGTCCAGCACGTCGAGCCAGAGCATCGGCCCGTCGGTCTCGTTCACGTGGTCGTGCCACGCCCACGACGGGGTGGTGACGAAGTCGCCCGGCCGCATCCGCGTGCGCTCGCCGTTCACGTTGGTGTAGGCGCCGTCGCCCTCCAGCACGAAGCGGAGCGCCGACTGGGTGTGCCGGTGCGCGGGTGCCACCTCGCCCGGAAGCACCATCTGCACGCCGGCGTAGAGGGTGCCGGTCGCGCGGGACTGGCCCGGGAAGGCGGGGTTCTCGAGCACGAGGACGCGACGCTCCGCCTCCTCCGCCGTCAAGAGCGCCCCGGCCTCGGCCATGCACGCCCGAACCTCGGCCCAGCGCCACAGGTGCGCCGCCATCTTCGGCTTCGGCTCGGGCGGGACGAGGCCGCGCAGCACCTCCCACAGCGGGGCGAGCGAGCGCGGCGCGATCTTGTCGTAGAACGCCTGCCGACGCGCCCGGGTCTCCGCGTCGACGGGTGCGGCCTGGTGCTGGTCCATCGCGTCCTCCCTCGTCGCGGGCTGCGCCGCGGTTCCGTGCGTCGCGCGGCAAGTTATCGGCTTGCGGCGGCACGGTCAATCGAGCATCCTCCCGATTGTCGGCATACGACAATCCGGATGGCATCCTTGGAACCGGCGGCGGCGACGGACCTGCGCGAGGAGGGATCGGGGTCGAGCGGGGACAAGCTCCTGCTCGCGCTGCGCCTGTTCACGCCCGACCGCCCGGTGTGGTCCGTCGAGGCGATCGCCGGGGCGCTCGCCGTCTCGCTGTCGACCGCCTACCGCTACGTCCGCAGCCTCGTCGGCGCGGGGCTGCTCGACCCGGTGGACGGGCAGGGCGGATACGTGCTGGGGCCGGCGGTGATCGAGTTCGACCGGACGATCCGCCTCAGCGACCCGGTGCTGCGCGCGGCGCTGCCGTCGATCCGCTGGCTCGCCCGGCAGCTGGACGGGCGGTCCACGCTGCTGCTCTGCCGGCTCTACCAGGACACGGTGATGTGCATCCATCAGGAGCGCCCCGGCGACCGGGCGCCGCTGGTGAGCTATGAGCGCGGGCGCCCGATGCCCATGTTCCGCGGCGCCGCGTCGAAGGCGATCCTGGCGCACCTGCCGCCGCGCCAGCTCCGCCGGATCCACCGGCGTTTCGCCGACGCCATCGCCGACGCCGGCCTCGCCGGCGGCTGGGAGGCGTTCCGCGACGGGCTCGCGGCGATCCGCAAGTCGGGGGTCTGCGTCGCGGCGGGCGAACTCGACCCCGGGGTGGTCGGGATCGCGGCGCCGGTCTTCGCGGCCCCCGTCCCCGCGACAGGGCGGCAGGTGCTGGGCAGCCTCAGCATCGCCCACCCCGGGCCGCTGGACGAGCCCGCGCTCGCCCGCACCGTGGGTCTCCTCAACGCGGCGGCGCGGGAGATCGACGCCGCCATCCGCGTCGCGGTGGACGGGCGGGCCGGCCACGCCTGATCGCCGTCCGACCCCCCTTTCGCGCCGCCGCGGACCGGGCTAATGCTGGACATTCGGATTCCAGGTGGCTGCGGGTCGCGATCGATGGTGGACATCGTTGAGACGGAGGTCGGGACGGCGGAGGGGCCGGAGCCCGCGACGGGGGCGGCCGACACCGCCTATCGCTGGATCCGGCGCGCCATCCTGTCGGGCGCGTTCCGGTCGGGCGACAAGCTGTCGGAGAAGCTTCTGGCCGAGCGGATCGGCGTGAGCCGGACGCCGGTGCGCGAGGCGCTGGCGCGTCTCGGCAGCCAGGGCCTCGTGGTGCTGGAGCACTACCGGCGCGGTTTCGTCGCCCGCTTCACGCCCGAGGACGCGCAGGAGATCCTGCGCCTGCGCGCCCTGCTCGAAGGTCACGCGGCCGAGCGGGCGGCGACGCGCATCGGCGCCGAGGACCTCGACCGGCTCGACCATCTCCAGGACCGGATGGAGCGGGCCTACGCCGAACTCGGCTACGCCCGCTACCTGCCGCTGTTCGAGGATCTGAACGCCACCTTCCACGCCATCATCGCCACGGCGGCCGACAGCCCGCGGATCCAGCGGATCTTCGAGACGAACCTGGAGCTTCCGGCCGTCGGGCTCTCCCTCTACCGCGAGGCGGACGACCCGCGCACCGTCCGCTCGCTGGCCCAGCACCGGGAGATCATCGCCGCCCTGCGCGCCCGGAACCCGGAGTGGGCGCGCCACGCCATGTCGGCTCATTTCCTTTGCCTCCTGCTGGCGCCCGACGGTGCGTGAGGGCGCTTCCCCTGGCCGCATCGACAAGGCCGCCGCTTCAGAAAAGGCATACCAAAGCCGGGGTCGGCTGCGTTAACCTGTCGGCAAACAAGAAGCACTCCGGGAGTGAACGCCGAATGGCATACAAGGAAACGGTCGAAACCATCGCCGGCTGTCGCACGCGCGTCATGCGCGGCGGCACGGGCGAGCCGCTCCTCTTCCTGCACGGGGCGAGCGGGGCGCCCGTCTGGCTGCCGTTCATGGACATGCTGGCCGAGCGCTTCGACGTCATCGTGCCCGAGCATCCGGGTTTCGGCGGGAGCGACGATCCCGAGTGGCTCGACAATCTCGCCGACCTCTCCTTCTTCTACCTCGACGCGATCGACCATTTCGGGCTCGACCGCCTTCACCTCGCCGGAACGTCGCTGGGCGGCTGGATCGCGGCGGAACTGGCGGTGCGGGACTGCCACCGCCTGCGGAGCCTCACCCTGGTGGCGCCGGCCGGCATCCATGTGAAGGGCGTGAAGAAGCCCGACATGTTCATGTGGTCGCCGGAGGAGACGATCCGGCGCCTCTATTTCGACAAATCGATCGCCGAGCGGATCATCCCGACCCTGCCGACGGACGAGGCGGGCCAGCTCGTCCTCTTGCGCAACCGGCTCGCGACGGCCAAGCTCGGCTGGAGCCCGCGGATGTACAGCCCGCATCTCCACAAGTGGCTGCACCGGATCGCCACCCCGACCCTCGTCCTCTGGGGCTCGGAGGACGAGCTGCTGCCCGCCGCCTACGGTCCCGCGTGGCGGGACCTGATCCCCGGCTCGCGCCTCGTCGTGATCGGCGAGTGCGGGCACCTGCCGCACGTCGAGAAGGCGTCCGCCTTCGTCGGCGCCATGACCAGCTTCATCCGGGAGGTCGCGCCATGAAGTTCTACTTCATGCATCTGATGCCGTACGCGGATCTGGATCTCGACTACGACCAGAAGCACAACTCGGCCTGGGTCACACTGCCCAACGACTATTACGACCCCAGGAAGGGCCACGCGCTCTACAACCGGTATCTGGACGAACTCGAACACGCCGACGTGCTGGGCTTCGACGGCGTGTGCGTGAACGAGCACCACCAGAACGCCTATGGGCTGATGCCCGTCCCCGGCGTGATGGCCGGCGCGCTGGCCCGCCGGACGAAAAACTGCAAGATCGCCGTCCTCGGCCGCGCGTTGCCGCTGCTCAACAACCCGCTGACGGTGGCGGAAGAGTTCGCGATGCTCGACACCATCACGGGCGGGCGGCTCATCGCCGGCTTCGTGCGGGGCATCGGGGCCGAGTACCACGTCTTCGGCGCCAACCCGGCGGAGAGCCACGACCGCTTCCACGAGGCGCACGACCTGATCGTGCAGGCCTGGACCCAGCCGGGCCCGACCAGCTTCGAGGGCAAGCACTATCACTTCCAGTACGTGAACCTCTGGCCGAAGTGCTTCCAGAGCCCGCGGCCGCCGATCTGGATCCCGTCGCAGGGCTCGTCGGAGACGATCGAGTGGGCGGCCCATCCCGACCGCCGCTACACCTATCTCCAGACCTTCACGCCGGCGGCGATGCTGGCGAAGTACATGCAGATGTACAAGGAGGTGGCCCGCCGCTACGGCTACGAGGCGACCGAGGACCAGCTGGGCTGGTCGGTGCCCGTCTACGTCGCCGAGACCGACGAGATCGCGCGGCGCGAGGCGAAGGAGCACATCGAGAACTTCCTGAACAAGTTCCTGCGCATGCCGCGGGAGATGCTGCTGCCGCCCGGCTACCTGTCGCTGAAGTCCATGATGGGCGTCATGAAGGCCAAGGGCTCGATCGGCATGCGGCAGTCGATCGACGACGTGATCGACAAGGGGATGTTCATCTGCGGCGGCCCGGCGACGGTGCGCGAGAAGCTGGAGGAGTACCAGTCGCAGATCGGTTTCGGCCACCTGCTCTCGATGCTCCAGTTCGGCACGCTGCCGGCGGAGCTGACGAAGAAGAACATGGAGATCTACGCCAACGAGGTGATCGCGCCGCTGCGCGCCGGGCGGGCGTCGACCGCGAGGGCGGCGGCGGAGTAGGGGCGAACAAAGAGTTTGGAGGGGGCAACGCCATGAAGGACCTCGAAGGCCGGGTGGCGTTCGTCACCGGTGGCGGGTCGGGCATCGGGTCGGGCATGGCACGGCGCCTCGCCGCGGCGGGGGTGAAGGTCGCCGTCGCCGACATCCGCACGGAGCCGGCCGCGGCGGTCGCGTCCGAGATCGTGCGGGCGAACGGCGCCGCGATCCCCGTGCAGGTCGACGTCTCCGACCGCGCCTCGGTCGAGGCGGCCGCCGCCGAGGTGCTGGAGGCGTTCGGCCGGGTCGACATCCTCTGCAACAACGCCGGCGTCGCCATGCACGGCGTGCCGGTGGAATCGGTGCCGCTGGCCGACTGGGACTGGGTGATCGGCGTCAACGTCTATGGCGTGATCAACGGCATCCAGGCGTTCCTGCCGCACATCCGCGCCCACGGGAAGGGCGGGCACGTCGTGAACACCGCGTCGATCGGCGGGCTGCAGGTGAACCCGTCCTTCCTGACCGGGCCCTATTCGATGACCAAGTACGCGGTCGTCGCCCTGTCGGAGGCGCTGGCGAACGAGCTGGCCGACACGACGATCGGCGTGTCGGTGCTCTGCCCGGCGGCGGTGCAGACGGGCATCCACCTTTCCGGCCGCGCGCGACCGGACCGCCTCGGCGGGGCGGTGGAGCGGCCCGAGAACCACTTCATGGGCGAGCTGATCAAGGACGGGCTGACGCCCGACACGGTCGGGAACGAGGTCGTCCGCGCCATCCGCGACCGCCGTTTCTGGATCTTCCCCCATGCGCAGACGCGCCAGTGGGTGGAGGCCCGCCACGCGCGGATCCAGGCGGGCTACGATGCGATGGGGCCGGGGTGAGGGTGGGGCCGGGGAGCGGTTTCCGCTCCACCCCCTCTCCCTGTCCCCCTCCCCGGGGTGGAGAGGGGGGCCGCCGTCCCGACCCCCGCCCCTCAGCCCGTCGCCCCCGCCGCGTCCAGCCGCGCGATCGTGGCGGCGTCCAGTTCCAGCCGCATCGCCCCGATCAGCTCGTCGAGCTGGGCCGGCGTCGTGGCGCTGGCGATGGGGGCGGTGATTCCGGGCCGGGCCATCAGCCAGGCGAGCGCCACCTGCCCCTGCGTGGCCCCCTTTTCCGCGGCGACCGCGTCCAGCGCCGCCAGCACGCGAAAGCCGCGGTCGTCGAGGAAGGGCGCCACGCCCTTGCCGCGCGGACTCTTCGACAGGTCGGCCTCGGACCGGTACTTGCCGGTCAGGAACCCGCGGGCGAGCGACCAGTAGGTGATGACGCCCAGCCCCTCCGCCCGGCAGAGGTCCTCGAGCGGTCCCTCGTAGTCGGAGCGGTTGTAGAGGTTGAAGTGCGGCTGGAGGGTCTCGTACCGCGGCAGCCCCTCGCGCGCCGCGACGTCCAGCGCCTCGCGCAGGCGGGCGGCGCCATGGTTCGACGCGCCGATCGCCCGCACCTTCCCCTCCCGGATCAGGTCGGCGTAGACGGCGAGCGTAT
Source organism: Rhodospirillales bacterium (assembly GCA_947457845.1). Taxonomy (GTDB): domain Bacteria; phylum Pseudomonadota; class Alphaproteobacteria; order Azospirillales; family Azospirillaceae; genus CANGXM01. The sequence goes on from CANGXM010000002.1 coordinate 7,559, forward strand.
CGGCGATCGGCGTGTCCGCGTCGTCCACGTGGGACTGGTAGAGGTCGACGTGGTCGGTCCGCAGCCGGCGCAGCGACGCCTCGATCGCCGACCGGACGTAGGCCGGCTTCAGCCCCTTCATTCCCGGACCCATCTCGTGCCCGACCTTGGTGGCGATCGTCACGTCGGCCCGGCGCTTCCGGCCGGCGAGCCAGTCGCCGAGGATCGTCTCGCTCTCCCCGCCCCGGTTGCCCGGGACCCAGGCGGAATAGACGTCGGCCGTGTCGATGAAGGTCAGGCCCGCGTCGACCATGCGGTCGAGCAGCGCGTGGGAGGCGGCGGCGTCCACGGTCCAGCCGAACACGTTCCCGCCGAAGCAGAGCGGCGGCACCGGGATCCCGGTCCGGCCGAGGAATCGCGTCGTCATCGTCGTCGCTCCGTGCGCTGGGGAACTGGCATGCAATCGTCCGGCTTCACTTACAGGGTCCGCCCGCCCCTCGGAAGGCCCGAGGACGAGGGCGGCGCCGGGCCGGCGCGGCGTGGGTGTAGGCCCTTTATTGTCGGTCCCGACCCATGTATTTGTTCTTCAAACAAAATCCGGGAGGAACCTCGAGCATGTTGAGACGCACCCTGTTCGGCACGGCGCTGGCCGCCACCCTGGCCGCCGCGGGCGCGGCCCAGGCCCAGCAGACGCTGAAGATCGGCGTGATCCTGCCCTATTCGGGCCAGTTCGCCGACCTCGCGACCCAGCTCGACAACGGCATCAAGCTCTACGTGCAGCAGAACGGCGACACCGTCGCCGGCCGCAAGATCGAAATCGTGCGCAAGGACGTCGGCGGCATCGCGCCCGACGTGGCCAAGCGCCTCGCCCAGGAACTCGTGGTCCGCGACCGCGTGGACGTGCTCGCCGGCTTCGCGCTGACGCCGAACGCCATGGCCGCCGGCGACGTGTCCGAGCAGGCGAAGAAGTTCATGGTCGTCATGAACGCCGCGACGTCGATCATCACGACGAAGTCGCCCTTCATGACCCGCACCTCGCTGACCACGCCGCAGCTGAACGACACGCTGGGCAAGTGGGTGGCGAAGAACGGCGGCAAGCGCGCCTTCACCATGGCCAGCGACTACGGCCCCGGCCACGACGGCGAGCAGGCCTTCCAGAAGGCCTTCCGCGAGGCGGGCGGCGAGATCGTGGGGGCCGTGCGCATCCCGGTCGAGAACCCGGACTTCTCCGCCTTTGTGCAGCGCGCCAAGGACAGCGGCGCCGACGTCGTCTACGTCTGGGTTCCGGGCGGCGCGCAGCCGGCGGCACTCGGCAAGGCGCTGGCGGAGCGTGGCCTCGCCAACACCGGCGTCAAGATCGTCGGGCAGGGCGAGCTGACGAGCGAGGAGGCGCTGAAGAGCATGGGCGATGCCGGGCTCGGCATCATCACGGCCTTCAACTACGACTACACCCACGACAGCGCGAAGAACCGCGACTTCGTCACGGCATACCGCCGGGCCTACAACCGAAATCCCGACCTGTTCTCGGTCGGCGGCTACGACGGCATGCACGTGATCTACGAGGCGGTGAAGAAGGCTGCCGGCCGCACCGACGGCCAGGTGCTGATCGACGCGGTCAAGGGCATGGCGTGGGAGAGCCCGCGCGGTCCGGTCTCCATCGACGCCGAGACGCGCGACATCATCAACACCGTCTACATCCGCCGCGTCGAGCGCCGGAACGGCGAGCTGGTGAACGCCGAGATCGACAGGGTCGAGCGGGTGAAGGACCCCGTGAAGGCCGCGATGCGCTGATCGGGGGCGTGCGATCGTCCTCGTCGTTCGACGGGCCCGGGACGCGGACGATCGCACCGATTTCGCCATGGGGCGCCGACGTCGACGGCGCCCCATGCTGAGCCTGTCGAAGCACGAGGCGCCGCACCCCGTCCGGATGGTCTCCCCGCTCAGGAACGTCCCACCCGCATGCTCACCACCCTCGCAGGCGTGCTGTTCGACGGCTTCGCGTACGGCATGCTCCTCTTCCTGATGTCGGTGGGGCTGTCGGTCACGCTCGGCCTCATGAACTTCACCAACCTCGCCCACGGTTCCTTCGCGATGCTGGGCGGGTATGTCGTGGTCGTGCTGACCGAGCGGGCGGGCTGGCCGTTCCTCGCCACGCTCCCTGCCGCCTTCCTGATCACCGCCGCCGTCTCCGTCGTGTTCGAGCGACTGCTGTTCAGCCGCTTCTACCGGCGCAGCGAACTCGACCAGGTGCTCGTCACCATCGGCCTCGTCTTCATGGCCACCGCGGCGGCCGCCTATCTCTTCGGGACCGTGCAGCAGCCGGTGCAGGTGCCGTCGTTCCTGCGCGGCGCCTGGAACGTCGAGGGGGTGAGCATCGGCGTCTACCGCACCTTCCTGATCGCGGTGGCGGTGGTGATCGCGGTCGTCCTCGTGGTGGGCCTGGAGACGACCCGCCTCGGCCAGCAGATCCGCGCCGCGGTGGACAACCAACGCATGGCGCGTGGCCTCGGCATCGACGTGGACAAGGCGTTCGCGCTCACCTTCGCGGTCGGCTCCGGCCTCGCCGGGCTGGGCGGCGGGCTCGCGGTCGAGTGGGTGGGCCTCGATCCCGCCTTCGGCCTCCACTTCCTCGTCTACGTGCTCATCGTCGTCTCGATGGGCGGCCTCGGCTCGATCGGCGGATCCTTCGCCGCCGCCGTGCTGATCGGCGTGGGCGACATGGCCTGCAAGTATTACGTGCCCGAACTGGGCGCGTTCCTGATCTACGCGCTGATGGTGCTTTTGCTGTTCCTGCGCCCGCAGGGCCTGTTCGGGAGGCGTTGAGCGATGACCGGTGCTGTCGTCCGCCCCCTTCCCGATCCGCACGCCTTCCTCGCGCGCCGCGCGCGCTGGAGCGCGCCGGAGATCCTGTTCTGGCTCTCCACGCTGCTGCCCTTCTGGCTTTTCCCCGACTATCTGTCGCTGGCCAGCCAGATCGCGGTGTGGGCGCTGTTCGCCATCTCGGTCGACCTGATCCTCGGCTATGCGGGCATCGTCACGCTGGGCCACGCCGTCTTCTTCGGCATCGGCGCCTACACCGCCGGCCTTCTGGGCAAGCACGGGTGGGGCGAGCCGTTGAGCGGCCTGCTCATCGCGGCCACGGCCGCCGCCGCGGTCGGCTTCCTCATCAGCTTCTTCGTCGTCCGCGCGCGCCATCTGGCGCTGCTGATGATCACGATCGGCATCGTGTTCATGGCGCGCGAGGCGGCGAACGCGCTCCACTGGATCACCGGCGGGTCGGACGGGCTGCAGGGCATCCGCATCGACCCCGTGCTCGGCCGGTTCGAGTTCGACCTGTGGGGCACGACCGCCTATGGCTATGCGCTCGCCGTGCTCTTCGTCGCCTTCGTCTTCTGCCGGCGACTCGTCAACTCGCCCTTCGGCCTCGCGCTGCAGGGCATCCGCGAGAACCCGACGCGCATGCTCGCCATCGGTTCGCCGATGCGTTGGCGGCTCCAGCAGGTGTTCACCTTCTCCGCCGGCCTCGCCGGGCTCGCCGGCGCGGTGCTGGCCCAGACGACGGAGACCGTCTCCCTGGAGTCGCTCGGGTTCCAGCGCTCGGCCGACGTCGTCATCATGCTCATCCTCGGCGGCACCGGCCGGCTCTACGGCGGGATCCTCGGTGCCGTCATCTTCCTCGTCGCGCGCGACCAGCTGTCCGACGTCAATCCGCGCTACTGGTACTTCTGGATCGGGATGCTGCTGATCGGCGTCGTGCTCTTCATGCGCGACGGCCTCCTCGGCGGGCTTTCCCGCCTCTGGGACCGCGTGCGGGGGAGGGGTGCATGACGATCGCGCTCTCCACCGACGGGCTGGCCAAGAGCTTCGGCTCGCTGGCGGTCACCCGGCAGGTGTCGATCAACGTCCCGCAGGGCGGCCGGTTCGCCCTCATCGGCCCGAACGGCGCCGGCAAGACGACGCTCATCAACCTGATGACCGGGCTTCTGAAGCCGGACGGCGGGCGCATCCTGCTGGGCGGCGAGGACATCACGGCCGCCCCGGCGGCGGCGCGGGTCAAGCGCGGGCTCGTCCGCACCTTCCAGATCAACACCCTCTTCCTCAACCTGACCCCGCTGGAGGCGGTCACGCTGGCGGTGTGCGAGCGGCGCGGCATCGCGGGCCATGCGTGGCGCACGGTCGGCGCGCACAGGGATGCGGTCGACGAGGCGTTCGCGATCCTGACCTCGCTGCGCCTCGGCCACGACTGCCTGCGCCTCACCCGTGAACTCGCCTACGGCCAGCAGCGCCTCTTGGAGATCGCGCTGGCGCTGGCGACGAAGCCGCGCGTGCTGCTGCTGGACGAGCCCGCGGCGGGCGTGCCCCGGGACGAGAGCGCGGAGCTGTTCTCCGCCATCGCCGCCCTTCCGTCGGACGTGACCGTGCTGTTCATCGAGCACGACATGAACCTCGTCTTCCGCTTCGCCAGCCGCATCATCGTGCTGGTCGCGGGCGGCGTCCTGACCGAGGGGACCCCGCAGGAGATCGGCGCCGATCCCCGGGTGCGGGAGGTCTATCTGGGCAACCGGGGCCATCTGCCCGCGACGGGCTCCGTCGGTGGGGGGCACGCCCATGGCTGAGACGCTGCTCTCCGTCCGCGACCTGCGCGCGGGCTACGGCGACGCGGTCGTGCTCGACGGCGTCTCCTTCGACGTCCCGGCCCACGGCGCGCTGGCGGTGCTGGGGCGCAACGGGGTGGGCAAGTCCACGCTGCTGCTGACCATCATGGGGTTCACCCGGGTCGGGCGCGGGTCGATCCACTGGCGCGGGCAGGACGTCACCCGCATGGCGCCGCACAAGCGGGCCCGCCTCGGCCTCGGCTGGGTCCCGCAGGAGCGCGAGGTGTTCCCCTCCCTCACGGTGGAGGAGAATTTGACGGTGGCCGCGCGCCCCGGGCGTTGGGACACGGACGCCATCTGGCGCACCTTCCCGCGTCTGCGGGAACGGCGGGGCAACAAGGGCAACCACCTGTCCGGCGGGGAGCAGCAGATGCTCTCCATCGCCCGCACGCTGATGACCAACCCCGACATCCTGCTGCTGGACGAGCCGCTGGAGGGCCTCGCCCCCATCATCGTCGAGGAGCTGGCCGCCGGCATCCGCCGGATGGCGACGGAGGAGGGGATGGCGATCGTGCTGATCGAGCAGCACGCCGACGTGGCGCTGGGCCTGACCGACGAGGCCATGGTGATCGAGCGCGGCGTGATCGCCCACCGGGGCCGATCGGCCGACCTTCTGGCCGACCACGCGACGCTCGACCGCTACATCGGCCTCAAGATGGCCGAGGACGACGGGATCTGAGGGGGGGGGGCGGAAAGCCCTGCCCACGCCCTCAGAACGTCAGCACCGCCTTCACGGTCCGCCCCGCCTCGCCGTCGGCCAGCGCGTCGGCGATCCGGTCGAAGGGATAAACCGTCACCAGCCGGTCGAACGGGAACCGCCCGGCCATGAACAGGTCGACCAGCATCGGGATGAAGACGTCCGGGTTGCTGTCGCCCTGGGCGATGCCGCGGATCGACCGGCCGCCCAGCAGCGGCCGCACGCTCACCGACAGCTCCCGCCCGTCCCAGGGTCCCGTGACGAACCCGCAGGCACCCCGCGGCGCCAGCACGTCGATCGCCTGCCGCATGACCGGCAGGGCGCCCGTGGTGTCGAGCGCGCGGTCGACGCCGCGGGGCAGCAGCGCCGTCACCGCCGAGCCGGTCGGATCGTCGCCCGCGAGGATCGTGTCGGTCGCCCCCAGGTCGCGGGCGAGGTCGAGGCGGGCCGCGATCCGGTCCACCGCCACGATCCGCGCCGCACCGGCGAGCCGGGCCGCCATCACCGCGCTGAGACCCAGGCTTCCCGCGCCGAAGACCGCGAGGCTCATCCCCGGCCGCACGGCGAGGTCGTTGAGCACGGCGCCCGCGCCCGTCTGGATCCCGCATCCCAGCGGCCCCAGCATCGCGAGCGGCGCGTCGGCGCGCACCTTCACCACGTTGCGCTCGGTCGCGATCGCATGGGTGGCGAAGGACGACTGGCCGAAGAACCCGCCCGCCACCGCCCCCTCGGCCGACGTCAGGTGCCCGTGGGCGCACAGGAAGTTCAGCGCGTACTGCCGGTCGCAATAGGCGGGGTGCCCGTCGCGGCAGCCCGCGCAGGCGCCGCAGGACGCGAAGGTCAGGACGACCGGGTCGCCCGGCGCCACCTTCGTCACCGCCGTCCCCACGCTCTCCACGACGCCCGCGCCCTCGTGGCCCAGCACGACGGGGCGGGGGACCGGGCTGCCGGCGCCGGCGGCCTTCAGGTCGGTGTGGCAGACCCCCGTCGCCACCATCCGCACCCGCACTTCGTGCGGCCCCGGGGCGGCGATGGTCAGCCGGCGCAGCGTCGGCGTCGCGTCGGCGAAGACGGCGGCGAGGATGTCCATTCGTCAGGGTCCCTGCTAATGATGGGACGACCATAGACCGAACAGGCATTCCGGGGGGAGACCGCACGATGGCCATCGACCTTTTCGACCTGTCCGGCCGCGCCGCCTTCGTCACCGGCGGGGCCAGCGGCATCGGCCTTGCCATCGTCGAGGCGATGCTGGAGCACGGCGCCGCGGTGACGGCGGCCGACCGGGACGAGGCGGCCCTCGCGGCGCTCGCCGAACGGCTGGGCGCCGAGGCGGGGTCGCGGCTGCGCACCGCGACGGTGGACGTCACCGACCGCGCCGGCCTCGACGCGGCGGTGGACGCCGCCGTCTCGGCCCACGGGCGGCTCGACGCGATGTTCGTGAACGCGGGCGTGACGGCGGGGCCCAGCTTCTCCTCGCCGGAGGGGCGCCTGACCGCGATCACGCAGGAGCGGTGGGACGCCTCGATGGCGGTCAACCTCGGCGGCGCCTTCGCCACCATGCAGGCGGCCGCCCGCCACATGATCCGCCAGGGGGGCGGGCGGATCGTGGTGACGACGTCGGTGTCCGGCCTGCGCACCTCTCGCGTCTCGGGCTACGCCTACGGGGCGGCCAAGGCGGGGCTCGTCAACCTCGTGCGGCAGGCGGCGCTGGAACTCGGCCCCCACGGGATCAACGTCAACGGCATCGCGCCGGGCTTCATCTTGACCAACATCGCCGGCGGTCGGCTGAAGCGCGACCAGGCGCTGGCGGCGGAGATGGTGCGCCTCGTGCCGCTCGGCCGCCTCGGCCAGCCCGCGGACCTGAAGGGCCTCGCGGTGTTCCTCGCCGCCCCCGCCTCGGCCTACGTGACGGGCACGGTGGTTCCCATCGACGGCGGGTTCGCGGCGACCTGACGCGGGCCGCCGCGGTCTCGGCATCGGCCTCGCCGCCCCTTTCCCCACAGGCGCGGTGGTGCCATCCTGCCGGCCCTGCCGAAACGAGGTCCATCCGATGGTCGCCGTCACCACCCCGAAGGTCCACATGGGAACCCTGACGGGCGGGGAGGCGCGGGGGATCCTCGGCCTGAACCCCGTGATCCTGATCCCGCTGGGCAGCCACGAGGACCAGGGGCCGCACGCGCCCATGGGCGACCACATCCTGGCGGCGGCGATCGCCGAGGCCGCCGCTCTCAGGGCGACGGCGCTGGGCACGCGTACGCTCGTCGCCCCGCTGGTGCCCTTCGGCGCGGCGGACTGGTTCGGCTCCATGCCGGGGGGCATCGCGCTCTCGCACGCGACGTTCAAGGACCTCGTGGGCGACATCGTCGGCTCGCTCCACCGCAACGGGCTGACGCGCCTCGTCTTCGTCAACGGCCACGGCGGGAACGCCGGCCCGCTGCTGGAGGTCGCGCGCCGGGTGCGGCAGGAGACGGGCCACCTCGTCCCCGGCCTCTATCTCTGGAAGATCGCCTATGCCCTCCTGCCGGGCATCGTGGGGGCTGAAGCCGCGCGCAAGGTGTCGGGCCACGGCGCCGACCCGCTGACGAGCCTCGGCCTCCACCTCGTCCCCGGGATGATGCGCCCCGACCTCGTGGCCGCGCCGGAGCCCTACAAGCCGGACCGGCTGCTCGACCTGCCCGTCTCCGGCATGGGCGCGCTCTCGTTCGACGGGGCGGAGGTGACCGTGCCCCACGACTACGACGAGGTGTTCACCCGGGGCGTGGGCCTGGGCGATCCGCGCCTTTCCTCGGCCGAAACCGGGGCGGCGCTGGCGGAGAGGCTGGCGGACGTCGTGGCCCGCTTCGCCGTCCATTTCGCCGGGAAGGTCGCCTGATGCCCGCCGCCCCCTTCGTGCTGGAGAAGCGGTCCGCCACCGGCTCCCGCGGGATGGTCGTCACCAACCACCCGCGTGCCTCCGCCGCGGGGGCTGAGATCCTGCTCGCCGGCGGCAACGCGATCGACGCGGCGGTCGCGTCGCTGTTCGCCCTGACGGTGGTCGAGCCGATGATGGTCGGGGCACTCGGCGGCGGCATCGCGCACGTTCGGCTGGCCGACGGCACCCACCGCATCCTCGACGGGCTGTCGACAGCACCCGGCGCCTGGCGCGACGACCTGCTGGAGGTGCTGCCCGGCGACCTGCCCAGCGCGCGCGACACCAAGGACCGGCGCAACGTGGTCGGCGGCCTCGCGGTCGCGGTGCCGGGTGCGCTGAAGGCCTGGACCGAGGCGCTCGCCCGCTGGGGGACCATGCCGCTGGCCGACGTGGTCGACCCCGCGGTGCGCCTCGCCGAGCGCGGGTTCACGGTCGGCCACTATCTGGCCGACTGCGCGACCGACACCGCCGCCGACCTCGCCCGCGACCCGGGCCTCGCGGCTCTGTTCCTGCCGGACGGCGCGCCCATCCGGGCCGGGGCCCGGCTGGTGCAGGGGGCCTACGCCGGCGCGCTGCGGATGATCGCGCGGGAGGGGGCGGCGGCGCTCTACGGGGGCGCGCTCGGCCGGCAGTTGATCGACCGTCTTTCGGCCGACGGCGGCGTGATGGCGATGGCGGACCTCGCGGCCTATGCGACCGTCGAGCGGGAGCCGATCGTGGGGACCTATCGCGGTCATCGGGTGATCGGCCCGCCGCCGCCGGCCTCGGCCGGGGTCCACATCGCGCAGATGCTGAACATCCTCGAAGGGTTCGACCTCGGCCGCATGGGCTTCGGCTCGGCCGACGCGGTCCACCTCCTCGCCGAGGTGCTGAAGATCGCCTTCGCCGACCGGGCCGTGGCGACCGCCGACCCCGCCTTCGTCGACGTGCCGGTCGCGCGCCTGACCTCCAAGTCCTACGCCGAGGAGCGCCGCGCCGCCCTCGCGCTGGACCGCGCGCAGGCCTGGGGCCCCGGCCTGTCGCGGCCGGAGAGCGCCGACACCACCCACCTGACCGTCGCCGACGCCGACGGCAACGTCGTCGCCGCGACCCAGACGATCAACGGCCTGTTCGGCGCCTGCGTGCAGGTGCCGGAGACCGGGATGCTCGCCAACAACTACATGTACAACTTCGACCCGCGGCCGGGCCGCGCGCTGTCGATCGAGCCCGGCAAGCGCTGCTTCACCTCCATGGCGCCGATGATGGTGACGACGGATGGCCGCCTGCGCCTGGCCCTCGGCCTGCCGGGCGGCCTTCGCATCTTCCCCTCGGCGTTGCAGGTGATCCTCAACGTGCTCGACCACGGCATGACCCCGCAGGAGGCCGTGGAGGCGCCGCGGGTCTGGACCGAGGGCGGGCCGCTGGAGGTGGAGCCCGCGATCCCCGACGCGGTCGTCGCCGAGTTGACCGCACGCGGCCACACGGTCAAGCGCGTGCCCCGCATCGCCGGCGGGACGGGGGCCGTCGCCTTCGATCCCGACGGCACGCTGACCGGGGCCGCCTGCTGGCGGGCCGACGGGCACGCGGTCGGCGTCTCCGGCGGGTTCGCCCGCGCCGGCATCCGCTTCTCGATCTGAGCCCTCATGACGACCGCGAACACGACCGCCACGAACAGCTGGACGATCGTCGTCCTCGACCCGATCCCGCCCGCCCGTGCCGAGCAGCTCCGCGGGCTCCTTCCCCCCGGCTTCGCCCTCACCCACGGGACGGCGCGGGGCGACGAGCATCTGAAGGCGATCATCGCGGAGGCGGACTTCGCCATCGCCGGGCAGGTGGCCGTGTCGGCCGACGTGTTCCGCGCGGCGAAGCGGCTGAAACTGCTGCACAAATGGGGCGTGGGGGTCGACAACATCGACGTGGCGGCGGCCGGAGCGCTCGGCATCAAGGTCGCGCGGACGACCGGGGCCAACGCCGTGCCGGTGGCGGAATTCACCCTCGGCCTGACGATCGCGGCGCTGCGCAACCTCGCGGCCGGGCACGCCGAACTGCGGGCCGGGCGCTGGCGAAGCCCGGCGATCGCGCGCGACCCCTACATGCTGTCGGGCAAGACCGTCGGCATCGTCGGCATGGGGGCCATCGGGCAGGCTTTTGCGCGGCTGCTGAAGGGCTTCGGCTGCCCGGTCCTCTACACCAAGCGGACGCCGCTCGACCCGGCGGCGGAGGCGGCGCTGAACGCGCGGCGCGTCGAGCTGCCCGAACTGCTGGCGACGGCGGACGTCGTCTCGCTCCACTGCCCGCTGACGCCGGAGACGACGAACCTGATCGACCGCGCGGCGCTGTCGCGGATGAAGCCGACCGCCGTGCTGGTCAACGCCGCCCGGGGCGGGGTGGTGGTGGAGGCGGACCTCGCCTGGGCCCTGGAGACCAAGGTGATCCTCGCCGCCGCCACCGACGTCTACGCCGAGGAACCGCTGCCGCCCGGCGACCCGCTGCTGGCCGTCGACGGCCTCGTCACCACGCCCCACCTCGCCGCGCTGGCGGTCGACACGTTCGAGCCGACGGTGCGGCGGATGTTCGATAACATGCGCCGCGTGGCGGAGGGCCTGCCGGTGCCGGAGCGGGATCTCGTCGGGGGGTGAGCGCGGGGCGGCGGTCGCCGCCTCGCGGCCGGTGACGCCGGTCGCTCGGGCCTGTACCGTCCCGCCGAAGACCCCAGAGAGGTGACCCGTGACCGGCGCCGCCGCCCCCAACACGATCCCGTGGCCGCCGATCCTCTATGCCGGTTCGGCCGCCGCGGCCGTGGTCGCCGGACTGCTGGCGCCCCTCGACCCCGGCATGGCGTCGACCGCCGGCTGGGGGATCGTCGCGCTCGGGTTCGGGCTCGACGTCTGGGCGATGGCGACGATGGCGCGGGCGCGGGCGAACATCCTGCCGCACCGGGCGGCGACGGTGCTCGTCACGCACGGCCCGTTCCGCCTGTCGCGCAACCCGATCTATGTCGGCAACACGGTCGTGCTCGCCGGCCTCGCCCTCGCGGTCGGGAACCTCTGGTTCCTGCCGGCCGCCGCGGTCGCCGCCCTGCTCACGCAACGGCTCGCCATCGTGCGCGAGGAGGCCCACCTCGCCGCACTCTTCGGGGACGAATGGACGGCCTATGCCGCGCGGACGCGGCGGTGGCTATGATGGCGGCCCGTCCGTCGATCGAGGTGTCGCCATGTCGTCGCTTCCCCCGGGCCCCGAGGCCCGTCTCGCCACCTTCGGCCTCGTCCTGCCGCCGGTGCCGCGGCCGGTCGCCCGCTACGTCCCGTTCCGGCTGGTGGGATCGCTCCTGTTCCTGTCGGGACAGGGGCCGGTGCGCTCGGACGGGAGCGTGATCGAGGGGCGGGTCGGCGAGGCCGTATCGGTCGACGACGCCCGTGCCGCCGCAAGGCTCACCGGGCTGAACCTGCTGGCGGCCACGCGGGACGCGCTGGGGTCGCTCGATCGGGTGGCGTGCTTCGTGAAGCTCCTCGGCATGGTCAACGCCGTCCCGGGCTTCCGCGATCACCCGCGGGTGATCGACGGATGCTCGGAGCTGCTGGTCGACCTCTTCGGCGAGGACGGGCTGCACGCCCGCTCGGCCGTGGGCATGGGCTCGCTGCCCATGAACATCCCGGTCGAGATCGAGGCGATCGTCGCCGTGAGGGATTGAGGGCGCGGTCCCCCGGCCCGTCCTTCGCCCGGGCGTCCGTCCACTCATCGTCCCGCCGCTCCCGTCCGTCGTCCGCGCGGCGCCGCAGCGCCCGCGCGCGCCCTTGGCGGGGGCGGCGTACGGCCCACATGTCAGGTCCTTCGGCCACCGCGGCCGTCGCGCCCCCCGCCCGAGCCGTCCTTGACCGTCCCGCCCCCCGATCCGACCGCAGTCCCCCCCGCCGCCCGACGCCGACCGACGCGGCGGGGACTGTTCGCGTCGCTCGCGGCGCTCCCCCTGCTGGGAGCCTGCGCCGGGCTGCTGCCGGGGCGGGGCAGCGCCTACTACGACGGCCCCGCCACCGATCATTTCGACGGGCGCCGGTTCTTCAATCCCGGCGGGGAGGCGCCGCGGAGCTTCGTGCAGCTCCTGCAATGGCAACTGGGCGAGACGGCCGAGGCCTGGCCCGACGCGGTTCCGAGCCCCTTTCCGCCCGACCGCCCGCCGGCCCGGGTGGACGGCGGGGCCGTGCGCGTCTCCTTCGTCGGCCACTGCACCTTCCTGATCCAGGGCGGCGGGCTCAACCTGCTGACCGACCCCGTGTGGTCGGAGCGGGCGAGCCCGTTCTCCTTCACCGGTCCGCGCCGGTACAACCCGCCCGCCATCGCGTTCGACGACCTGCCGCCGATCGACGCCGTGCTGCTCTCCCACGCGCACTACGACCACCTCGACGTCGCGACGCTGGAACGGCTGTGGCGGCGCGACCGGCCGCTGGTGGTCACGCCGCTGGGCAACGACGCCATCGTCCGGGCGAACCACCCCGACGAGCGGATCGTCGCCGCCGACTGGGGCGACACGGTCCCGCTGGGCCGCGGCGCGACCGCGACGCTGGAGCCCGTGCACCACTGGTCCGCCCGTGGGGTGACCGACCGCAACCACGCGCTCTGGGCCGGGTTCGTGGTCAAGGGGCTCGGCCTCGACCTCTTCTTCGCCGGCGACACCGGCTTCGACGGCGGCCGGCCGTTCCGCAACGTGGCGGCGCGACACGGGCCCCTCGACCTCGCGCTGCTGCCCATCGGCGCCTATGAGCCGCGCTGGTTCATGGCGGCCCAGCACATGAACCCGGAGGACGCCGTCGCGGGGTTCGGCCTTCTGGGCGCGCGCAACGCGCTGGGTTATCACTGGGGCACGTTCCGGCTGACCAACGAGGGGGCGGAGCGGCCGGTGACCGATCTCGCGGCCGCGCTCGAGGCGGCGGGAACCGATCCGGCGCGCTTCCTCGCGGTGCGGCCGGGACAGGTGTGGACGGGCGGGGCCGGCGTCGGCTGACGCCCGCGGCAGGGGAGGGGAACCATGGAACCGTCGCGCTGGACGATCAGCACCGGCTCGGTGTTCGAGGAGATGGCGGGCTATTCCCGTGCGGTGGTGGACGGGGACTGGGTCTTCGTCTCGGGCACGGCGGGCTACGACTTCGCCACCCGAACCATCGCCGACGACGCGGCTGAACAGACCCGCCAGGCGCTGCGCACCATCGCCGACACCCTGGCCAAGGCCAAGGCGACCCTGGCCGACGTCGTCCGGGTGCGGGTCTACGTCAGCGACCGGGCGCACGTCGGCCCGGTCTCGGCCGTGCTGGGCGAGACGTTCAAGGATCCCCGGCCGACCAACACCACCATCGTCTGCGGCTTCGCGATGCCCGAGATGATGGTGGAGCTGGAGGTCACCGCGCTCGCGCGGGGGCGCGCCACGCGCTGAGCGGGTGCGCGGTTTTTCCCTACAGGACAAAGGGTTGTGACCGAACCCGCTTCACAGCCGAGCACCTGTGTGGTCTAACAGGCGCCGTATACAGTTAGCCGATGTGCGGGGTTCATGCTGGAGCTGCGGGGGGTCGTCCGGTCGTTCGGGAGCATGAACGCCGTCGATGGCGTCGACCTGACGGTCGGCGCGGGAACGATCACGGGCCTGATCGGACCCAACGGCGCGGGTAAGACGACGCTGTTCAACATCGTCGCCGGGACGCTGCCGCCGACCGCAGGGACCGTCTCCTTCCGCGGCACGCGCATCGACGGGCAGACGCCCGACAGGATCTTCCGCCTCGGCCTCGCCCGCTCCTTCCAGATCCCGCGCCCCTTCGCCGGCATGACGGTGCTGGAGAACGCGATGCTCGTGCCCGTCGGCCAGGCGGGCGAGCGGTTCTGGAACAACTGGTGGGCGGGTGGCCGGGTCCGTTCGGAGGAGCGGCGCGCGCGGGAGCGGGCGGCCGAGGTGCTCGCCTTCTGCGGCCTCGCCGACAAGCGGGGCGACCTGGCCGGGACCCTCTCGGGCGGCCAGCAGAAGCTGCTGGAACTCGCCCGCGTCCTCATGGTCGACCCGGCGATGATCCTCCTGGACGAGCCGGCGGCGGGCGTGAACCCGACGCTGCTGGAGACGCTGATCGAGAAGATCGTCGCGCTCAACGCGCGGGGCGTCTCCTTCCTCGTGATCGAGCACAACATGGACATGGTGATGCGCATCTGCCGGCCCATCGTGGTGATGGCGCAGGGCCGGGTGATCTTCGAGGGCGAGGGCGACGCGGTGCGCGCCGACCCGCGGGTGGTCGACGCCTACCTGGGGGACGTGGGGGCATGAGGGGCGGGCTTCGGTGCGGGCGGCGAGACCCCCTCTCCCCCGTCCCCTCCCCCCGGGGGGGGGAGGGGAGTTCGCTTGACGCCGCGTCCCCTCTCCCCCCCGGGGAGAGGGACAGGGAGAGGGGGGCCACGGCGCGGATGCCGGGCATCGCCCCATGACCGCCCCCCGCCTCACCGCCACCGGCGTCGTCGCCGGCTATGCGCCCAACCTGCCGATCGTGCAGGGCGTCTCGGCGACCGTTTCGCCGGGCGAGGTGGTCACCATCGTCGGGCCGAACGGCGCCGGCAAGTCCACGTTCCTCAAGGCGCTCGCCGGCCTCACCCGCATCGAGGGCGGCTCGGCCACGCTGGAGGGGCGGGAGATCCTGGGGCGGCCGGCTGACGCGCTGGTGCGCGCCGGCCTCGCGTTCGTGCCGCAGACCGGCAACGTCTTCGCCACGCTCACCATCCACGAGAACCTGATGGTGGGCGCGCATACGATCCGCGGCCCGCTGAAGGAGCGGCTGGAGCGCGCCTACGCCCTCTTCCCGCCGTTGGCGGCGAAGCGGGGGCACAAGGCGCGCACGCTCTCCGGCGGGCAGCGGCAGATGCTCGCCATCGCGCGGGCCCTCATGACGGAGCCTTCGGTGATCATGCTGGACGAGCCGACGGCGGGCCTCGCGCCCAAGGTGGTGGGGGAGGTGTTCGAGGATCTCCGCCGCCTCGCCGAGGGCGGCATGGCCGTGCTCCTGGTCGAGCAGAACGCCAAGGCGGCGCTGCGCATGTCCGACCGGGGCTACGTGCTGGCGCAGGGGGTGAACCGGTTCGAGGGACGGGCGGCCGACCTGCTGGCCGATCCCGAGGTGGTCGCCGCCTTCCTCGGCGGGCACGGGGGAGGGAGGCACTGATGCTGGGACAGGCCATCGCCGACGGCGTGCTGACGGGTGCCATCATCGCGCTGGGCGCCATCGGCGTCTCGTTCGGGCTGCAGATCCTGCGGTTCGCGAACTTCGCCCATTCCGAACTCCTGACCTGGGGCGCCTACATCGCCCTCGTCGTCGTCGCCTTCGCCGGGCCGGGCACGCCCACGGGCCCGCTCTCCTTCGGCTGGCAGATGATGGCGGCGATGGCCGTCGCGGCCGTGCTGACGGGCCTGCTCGCGTGGGTGATGGACCAGCTGGTCTTCCGCCGGCTCAGGAACCAGGGCGCGCATCCGCTCAGCCTCGTCTTCGCCGCCTTCGGCGCGGCGCTGGTCATGCGCTATGTCGTGGTGCTGATCTGGGGGCCGGGAACGCACTTCTACACGCGCGAGCTTCAGTTCGCGGTCGAGGTGCTGCCCGGCATCCGCATGCTGCCCGACCAGATCTTCGTGCTCGCGCTCACGCTGGCGGTGGTGGTCGCGCTGCACCTGTTCCTCACCTACAGCCGCACCGGCATGGCCATGCGCGCGATGGCGGAGAGCCCGGCGCTCGCCAAGGTCTGCGGCGTGAACGTGGAGGGCGTGACCCGCTGGACGTGGATCCTGTCGGGGGCGCTGGCCGCCGTCGCGGGCACCTTCCTCGGCCTGTCGCCGCAGGTGCATCCCGAGATGGGGTTCAGCCTGCTGCTGTCCCTGTTCGCCGCCGCCATCCTGGGCGGGGCGGGTTCGCTTCCGGGGGCGGTGATCGGCGGGCTGCTCGTCGGGCTCGCGGAGAACGTGTCCGTCCTGTTCGTGGATCCCGGCTACAAGGGTGCCATGCCCTTCCTCCTCCTCCTCGCGGTGCTGTTCGTGCGCCCGCAGGGCCTGTTCGGGGAGAAGCAATGATCGGCCTCGTCTCCTACCTCGTCTTCTTCCTCTGCATCGTGCTGATCCTGGGCGTCATCACGCTCGGGCTGAACCTGCAGTGGGGCTCCACGGGCCTGTTCAACGCCGGCATCGTCGGCTTCTACGCGATCGGTGCCTACACCCACGCCATCGTCACCGCGGCGCCCAAGGCGGGCATGATCGCCAACATGGGCCTGCCGTGGATCGCGGGCGTCGTCGCGGCGATGGCGGCGACGGCGCTGGTCGCCTGGATCGTCGGGCTCGCGACCATCCGCCTGCGCGGCGACTATCTGGCCGTCGCCACCTTCGGCATCGCGACGACGATCCAGCTCCTGACCCACAACCTCGAGCCGCTGACCGGCGGCTCGCACGGCTTCTCGGGCATTCCGCGGCCGCTGTTCGACGTTCTGGGCTCGCCCTTCGCCTTCAACCTCTTCTATCTCGGGCTGCTCGCCTGTGTGGTGGCGCTGGTCTATTGGGCGCTGGAGCGGATGGTGCGTTCGCCCTGGGGACGCGTGCTCCGCGCGATCCGGGAGGACGAGACCGCGGCGGTGGCGCTGGGGAAGAGCGCCACGCGCTTCCGGCTGGAGGCGTTCGTCGTCGGATCGACGCTGATGGGCCTCGCGGGCGCGCTCTACGTCAGCTTCATCGGCTTCGTCAGCCCGTTCGACTTCGTGCCCATCCTGACCTTCCAGATCTGGGCGATGGTCATCATCGGCGGCAGCGGCAACAACCGCGGCGCCCTGCTGGGCGCGCTGGTCGTCTGGACGATCTGGGCGGCCACGGGCATCGCCGTCACCAAGTTCGTGCCCGTCGCCTACGCGGCGCAGGGCGGCGCGGTGCAGGTCATCCTGATCGGGCTCCTCCTCGTGCTGGCGCTGCTGTTCCGCCCCCGCGGCCTGATCGGCGAGGCGGCGCAGGTCTCGCGGCACGCGGAGAAGGGGTGAGGTCGCGCGTTGACAGCCCGCGGCGGGCGCTCGACCATTCGGCAATGACGCAACGGACGGGGAGAACGGTGATGAGTGTTCACAAGATGCTGGCGGCGCTGGCGGGGGGCGTGGCCCTCACGGCGCTTCTGTCGGTGGGCGGCGCCGGGACGGCGCAGGCGCAGGGCGTGGCCTGCCCGGTGAAGATCGGCGGCATCCTGCCGCTGACCGGCTCGATGGCCCCGATCACCAAGAAGATCGCGGAATCGGCGCAGCTCGCGGTCGAGCACATCAATGCCGGCGGCGGCGTGAAGGGCTGCCCGGTGCAGCTCGTGCTTCGCGACGACCAGGGCCAGCCGACGGTCGGCGTCGACGCCGCCAAGTACCTCGTCGAGGTCGAGCGCGTGCCCGCCATCACCGGCACCATCTCGTCGGGCGTGACGGGCCCGATCATCGCGTCGGTCACCGCGCCGTCGCGCGTGGTGCAGATCAGCTGCTGCTCGACCGCCAGCGCCTTCACGCTGGACGGCCGCAGCCAGGGCTACTTCTTCCGCACGCTCCCGACCTCCAAGACGCAGGCCTTCGCGACCGCGTCCGAGATCGCCAAGCGCGGCCTGAAGAAGACGGCCATCATCTACGTCAACACCGACTTCGGCATCGACATGACGCGCTTCGTGAAGGAAGCGCTGCCGAAGCTGGGCGGTGAGATCACGGCCGAGGTGGCCTACAACGACAACCAGCCCTCCTACCGTGCCGAGGTGCAGCGCGCGCTGGCCGCGCGGCCGGAATCGCTGCTGCTGATCGGCTTCCCGAAGGACGCGGTGACGATCGTGCGCGAGTGGCTGTCGCTCGGCGGCTCGCCCAAGATCGCGCTCAACAACTCCATGCGCGTGAAGGACTTCGTCGACGGCGTCGGCGCGCGTTTCCTGAACGAGGCGTTCGGCATGGACAACGCCCAGGTCCAGGGCCCGACGGTGGACGCCTTCAACCAGGCCTTCCTGGCGAAGTTCGGCTACGACAGCCAGGGCCCGGGCGTGCACACCCAGTATGACGCGGTGATGGCGATCGGCCTCGCGATGAATATCGCCAAGGACCTGACCGGCCCGTCGATCAAGGACGCGGTCCGCCAGATCCACGCCGCGGGTGGTGCGACGGTCGGCACCGGCCCGGACGAGTTCCGCAAGGCGGTCGGCCTGATCCGCGAGGGCAAGGCGATCAAGTACCACGGCGCCACCGGCCCACTGGAGTTCGACGCCAACGGCGACGTGACCGGCCCGGCGCTGGTCTGGAAGATCACCAACGGCGAGATCCTGGTCGACTACACGATCTCGATCGAGGAGATGCAGGCCCTGTTCAAGAAGGTCGAGGGCTGAGCACGGCGCGGCCGGCCCTCTCCCGCCCCTCTCCCACGCCGTGGGAGAGGGGACGCGGACGGCGATCGATGCGTGAGGGGTCACATCTGCCATCGCGACCGGGCCGACCGGTCGTTGCTGCACGGGATCGACATCCTCGCGACGGTCGTCGAAATCAGCGAGGAGAAGAAGGCCGGCATCCTCAACTGGTTCGGCGATCACGAGCGCTTCGGCCTTCAGACCGCCGAAGCGAACCGCCAGTTCGGCCCGCGTCCCATCAAGCCCGGGGCCTGATCCCCCTCACCCCAACCCCATCTGCCGCAGCACCGCCGTGTGCAGCGGGGCGCCCGGCTTTCCGAACGCGCCGGTGAGGATGTCGACGTGGTGGGCCTGCGCCACGACGTGCAGGTCGACCGGGTTGCCGGCCGCCGCCCACGCCCGGGCGTAGTCCAGCGACTGGTCGACGAACTCCTGCGTCTCCGCCCCGCCCACCGCCACCACCAGCGGCGCGGCGCCCGACGGCACCGCCTTCCGCGGCGACAGCGTCGCCACCTCGTCGGCCGTGAAGTCCAGCGGATCGCGCAGGACCGACAGCGGGACCGGCGTCAGGTCGAACACGCCCGAGATCGCCACCCCGCCCTTCACCGCTCCCGCCGGGATGCCGGCCGCCGCCTGCCGGGCGGGGTCGAGGGCCAGCGCCGTCAGGTGCCCGCCGGCCGAGTGCCCCGAGACGTGGATGCGCGCCGGATCGCCCCCGTGCTCGCCCGCGTGGCGCGCGACCCAGGCGATCGACGCCATCACGGCGTCGGCGATCGTGCCGAGTCGGACGGAGGGGATCAGCGGATAGTCGATCACGGCCACCAGCGCCCCCGCCGGCGCATAGGCGCCGCCGACGAAACTGAAGGTCGCCGCGTCCAGCGCCTTCCAGAACCCGCCGTGGATGAAGAGAAGGACGGGGGCCGGCCCCGACCCGGCGGGCGGCAGGAACAGGTCGAGCGTCGCCTCCGGCCCGGGGCCGTAGGGGACCTTCAGGCGGTTGGGCACGCGGGCGCGCGCCTCGGCCGAGAGGTCGAGCCGTCGCTGCATCGCCGCGGGAAGGTCGCGGGCGGTGTCGAGCGAGAACTGGGCGTCGAGCGCCGCCCGGTCATTGTAGTGTCGCCAGAGCATCCCCCATCGTGGCACCGTTCCGGCCCACGGTGAAGCGCCCGGATCCGACGCCCATGCCCGATCCCTTCCGCCTGTCCCACGTCGCCACCGTCCGCGTCGCCGCCCCGGCCGCGGCGGTCTTCGCCTTCATGACCGATCCCGTGGCGCTGGGCGGCTGGTCGCTCGGCTGCATGGATACGCGGCCCGACCCCGCGGCGGGCCCGGCGGTCCACACGGGCCGCTCGCTCTACGACGGCGGGCAGGGCTGGTTCGCCATCGACGCCGATCCCGCGCGCCTCGTGGTCGACTATCGCCTCGGCGCGCCGCCCGCCCTCGTGCCCCGCATCAGCGCGCGGGTGGTTCCGGGCCCCGTGGTCGGGGAGGGCGAGGGCGCGTGCCTCCTGACCCTGGTCGCCTGGCGGACGGCGGGCATGGACGACGACCGCTGGGCGCGGCTGTGCGCGGCCCACGAGGCCGAGGTCTGGCTGATCAAGGCGCAGGTCGAGAGCGGCCACCGGCCCGGTTGATCGCGCGGTGGACGGCATCGATCGCCCAAGTCGTGAGCACTCGCAATCATCCCCTTGCTTGCTCTCGGCACGCTTGCATCAATTTTCATCATTTTTCTATGGTGCACACACGCCGGGTCTTGCCGATCCGTGCGGAGCGCTACTTGGTAAGGCCAATTCGCGAACGGAACCCGCGTGCCATGACCTGGTCCATCGTCGCCCGTGATGCCTCGACCGGCGCCTTCGGCGTCGCCGTCACCACCAAGGCCTTCGCCGTGGGCGCTCTGTGCCCCTGGGTGTCGAGCGGGGTCGGCGCCGTCTCCACCCAGGCGCTGGTCAACCAGACCTACGGGCCCCGCGGCCTGCGCCTGTTGGGCGAGGGGGTGCCGGCGAACGACGTGCTGGGCCTCCTGCTGGCCGCCGACGACGGCCGCGACCATCGGCAGGTCCACGCGATCGACGCCGCCGGCCGGATCGCCCAGCATACCGGCGCCGCATGCGGCGACTGGGCCGGGCATCTGGCGGAGCCGTCGCGGCACGTCTCGGTCGCCGGCAACCTGCTGGCCGGGCCGCAGGTGGTGGCGGACACGCTGGCCACCTATCTCGACAACCTCGACCGGCCGTTCGGCGAGCGCATGATGCTCGCGCTGGAGGCCGGGCAGCGGGCGGGCGGCGACAAGCGCGGGCGCCAGTCGGCGGCCATGCGCATCCACACGACCGCGGAGTACGCGGACCTCGACCTCCGGGTCGACGACCACGAGGTTCCGCTGGTCGAGCTGCGCCGGCTCTGGGAGATGAGCCAGGGCCGCCCGAAGATCTTCCGCAGCTTCCTCGCCACGAAGGCGAACCCGGCGGGCGTCTTCGACCGCGCCGTCATCGACGCGGCGATCGCCGACTGGGAAGCGGCACAGGCGGCGGCCGCGAAATGAACGCACTGTCGACCGGGCCACTGCTGGAGGTGCTGAACCTCCAGACGCACCTCCACACGCCGAACGGCGTCATCCGCGCCGTGGACGGCGTGAGCGTCTCGGTCGAGGCCGGGAAGACGCTCTGCGTCGTCGGCGAGAGCGGGTGCGGGAAGTCGGTCACGGCCCTCTCGATCATGGGCCTCGTGCCCAGCCCGCCGGGGCGGATCGTGGGGGGCCGGATCCTGTTCGAGGGGCGCGACCTCCTCACCATGCCGAAGGACGATCTGGCGGCCATGCGCGGCGACCGCATCGCCATGATCTTCCAGGAGCCGATGACCAGCCTGAATCCCGCCTTCACAATCGGCGACCAGATCGCCGAAGGGGTGCGGCGGCACCGGGGCGGGACGAAGGGTGCCGCGCGGGAACGGGCGCTGGAGATGCTGCGCCGGGTGAAGATCCCGGCGGCCGAGAAGCGGCTCGACGCCTATCCGCACCAGATGTCGGGCGGGATGCGCCAGCGGGCGATGATCGCGATGGCGCTGGCCAACGACCCCCGCCTGCTGATCGCCGACGAGCCGACGACGGCGCTCGACGTCACCATCCAGGCGCAGATCCTGCGCCTCGTCCGCGACCTCCAGCGCGAGACGGGAACGGCGATGATCCTCGTCACCCACGACCTCGGCGTGGTGGCGGAGGTGGCCGACACGGTTGCCGTCATGTACGCCGGGAAGGTGGTGGAGATCGGCCCGGTGCGGCAGGTCTTCGAGGATCCGCAGCATCCCTACACGCTGGGCCTGATCGGCTCGCTCCCCTCGCTCGGCCGGCGCGAGGGGCGGCTGTCCGCGATCCCGGGCACGGTGCCCCCGCCCCACCTCTGGCCCGCGGGCTGCCGCTTCTCCACCCGCTGCCCCTTCGCCGACGCCCGCTGCCGGTCGGACGCGCCGCCGCTGGTCGAGATGGTGCCCGGCCATTCGGTCGCCTGCCACAAGGCGCCGGTCGAGATCGGGGCCGCCGCATGACCGACGACACGATCATCGAGGCCGTGGGGCTGGAGAAGCGGTTCGGCGGCGCGGCGCGGTCCTTCTTCGGCAAGCCGACCGTGGTGCGCGCGGTCGACGGCGTCTCCTTCCGCGTGGCGCGGGGCGAGACCTTCGCCATCGTCGGGGAGAGCGGGTGCGGCAAGTCCACGCTCGCCCGCCTGCTGCTGCGCCTGATCGAGCCCTCGGCCGGCGACGTGATCTACGCCGGGCGCAGCGTCACCGCCGCGAGTCCGTCGGAGTTGCGGGCGCTGCGCCGCGAGATGCAGATCATCTTCCAGGACCCCTATTCCTCGCTGAACCCGCGCATGACGGTGGGGCAGCTGATCGCGGAGCCGATCGCGCTGCACGGCGTCGCCAGGGGGGCGGCGGTGCGGGAGCGGGTGGCGGAGATGCTGCGCCTCGTCGGCCTGCTGCCCGAGCACGCCGAGCGCTACCCGCACGAATTCTCCGGCGGCCAGCGTCAGCGCATCGGCATCGCCCGCGCGCTCGCCTCCGGCCCGAAGCTGGTGATCGGCGACGAGCCGGTGTCGGCGCTGGACGTCTCGATCCGCGCGCAGGTCATCAACCTGCTGGAGGATCTGAAGGCGCGGCTCGGCCTGACCCTCATCCTCGTCGCCCACGACCTCGCCGTCATCCGCCACACGGCCGACCGGGTCGCGGTCATGTATCTGGGCGAGATCGTGGAGCTGGCGCCAACCGACGGCCTCTACGATACGCCGATGCACCCCTACACCCGGGCGCTGATGCAGGCGATCCCGGTGCCGCGGCCGCCGGTCGAGGGGCAGGCGCGGACCAAGCCGCTGCTGGAGGGCGACCCGCCGTCGCCCGCGAACCCGCCGTCGGGCTGCCGTTTCCACACCCGCTGCCCGCACGCCCGGCCGCGGTGCCGGACGGAGCGGCCGGCGCTGCGCTCGGTTCGGCCGGGCCAGTCGGCCGCGTGCCATTTCGCCGAAGAGATCGCCGCTGCCGAGACGGCGGCCATCGCCCTTCCGCCAGCCAGCGACGCCCTGCGCCGCCGGCTGGCGCTGTTCGCGGCCGCGCAGGCCGCCCCGTCACGAGCGACATCCGCAAAGGAGGCACCGAGATGAAGACGAAGATCGCGTTCGCGGCGGCGCTGCTGGCCGCCACGGCGGCGTTCGCCCCGCAGGCGTTCGCACAGCAGTCCGTTCTCCGCATCGGCCTGCAGGAGGATCCGGACATGCTGGATCCCCACCGCGCCCGCACGTTCGTCGGCCGCATCGTCTTCAAGGGCCTGTGCGACAAGCTGCTGGACATCGATCCGGAGCTGAAGCTGGTCCCGCGGCTGGCGACCGAGTGGTCGTTCAGCGGTGACGGGCTGACGCTGACCATGAAGCTGCGCGCCGGCGCGAAGTTCCACGACGGGGCGCCGATCAACGCCGCGGCCGTGAAGGCGAACGTCGACCGCGCGCGCACCCATCCCGAGAGTCTGCGCCGCTCCGAGGTGGCCTCGGTCGCCGAGGTCACGGCCGTCGACGACCTGACGGTCGCCTTCAAGCTGCGGAACCGCGACGCGACGCTCCTGAGCCAGCTGGCCGACCGCGCCGGCATGCTGTTGTCGCCCGCCTCGCTCGACGGCGACGTCGCGACGCGGCCGGTGTGCTCGGGCCCCTACCGGTTCGTCGAGCGGGTGCAGAACGACCGCATCGTGCTGGAGCGGTTCGCCGACCATTGGGAGGCGCAGAACTACGCCTTCGACCGGATCGTCTACCGCGCCATCCCCGACACGACGGTGCGCCTCGCCAACCTGCGCTCGGGCGAACTCGACATGATCGAGCGCCTCGCCGCGACCGACATCAAGTCGGCCCAGGGCGACCGGAACCTGCGCGTCGTCTCGACGCCGGGCATCGGCTATCAGGGCGCGATGCTGAACCACAATCACGGCGACGCGTCGAACAACCCGTTCGGCAAGGACAAGCGGGTCCGCCAGGCCCTGTCGCTCGCCCTCGACCGGGACGTGATCAACCAGGTCGTCTTCGAGGGCACGCACCCGCCGACGAACCAGCCCTTCCCCTCGGCCAGCCCCTACTTCGTCAAGGAGATCGAGGTTCCCAAGCGCGACGTGGCGAAGGCCCGGGCGCTGCTGCGCGAGGCGGGCGTCACCACGCCGCTGAAGCTCGACATGATGGTCACCAACAACCCGGTCGACGCCCAGCTGGGCCAGGTGATCCAGGCGATGGCGGCCGAGGCCGGCTTCGACCTCCAGCTCCGCTCGATGGAGTTCGCGACCCAGCTGCGCGAGAGCCAGCAGGGCCGGTTCCAGATCAGCCGCGTCGGCTGGTCGGGTCGCATCGACCCGGACGGCAACATCCACCAGTTCGTGACCGTCGGCGGCGGCCAGAACGACGGGCGCTACGCCAATCCCGAGGTCGACCGGCTGCTGAACGAGGCGCGCACGGTCTACGACTTCGCCGAGCGCAAGAAGCTCTACGACCAGGCGATCCGGATCATCACCGACGAGGTGGCGCTCCTGTATCTCTACAACCAGCCCTGGTACTTCGCGCTGCGCACCAACGTCAGCGGCTTCACCGTCAGCCCGGACGGCATGATCCGGCTGGCGGGCATCAGGAAGCAGTAAGGCGGACGACGCGTTTCGCGCTGCTCCACCCCCTCTCCCTGTCCCTCTCCCCGGGGGGGAGAGGGAACGCTGCTTCGAGTTTTCTCCCCTCTCCCCCCCGGGGAGAGGGGGCGGGGGAGAGGGGGGACGCCGCCGCGGACCTCCCGTCGCCGCCGCACCCCTGACCCCGGTTCCCCGCCATGTGGACCCTCATCGCCCGCCGCGTCCTGATCGCGATCCCCACGGTGATCCTGGTCTCGATGTTCGTGTTCGGGCTCCAGCACGCGCTGCCCGGCGACCCCATCCTGGTCATCGCCGGCGAGGAGCGCGACCCCGAGGCGATCGAGCGCCTGAAGGAGATCTATCGCCTGAACGATCCCGTGCCGGTCCAGTACGTGGCCTGGGTCGGGCAGGCGCTCCAGGGCGATTTCGGCCGGTCCATGCGCACGGGCGAGCCGGTGTCGAAGCTGATCGTCCAGAAGCTGCCGGTGACGATCCAGCTGGCCGTCGCCTCCATGATCTTCGCCCTCGCCATCGGGCTTCCGGCGGGGATCCTGGCGGCGGTGCGCAAGGGCACGGCGGTCGACTACGCCGCCAGCGCGGTGGCGCTCTCCGGCCTGTCGATCCCGAACTTCTGGCTCGGGATCATGATGATCCTGTTCATCTCGGTCGAACTCCGCCTGCTTCCGGCGTCGGGCTACGTGCCCTTCTTCGAGGACCCGGTGGGCGCGATCGAGACGCTGATCATGCCGGCCTTCGTGCTGGGCGGCGGCCTCGCCGCCACCATCATGCGCCACACCCGCTCGGCCATGCTGGAGGTGCTGCGCGCCGACTACATCCGCACGGCGCGCGCCAAGGGCCTCGACGAACGCGTGGTGATCAACAAGCACGCGCTCGCCAACGCGCTGGTGCCGGTCATCACGCTCTCGACCCTGCTGTTCGGCCAGCTCCTCGCCGGTGCCGTGCTGACCGAGCAGGTGTTCACCATCCCCGGCTTCGGAAAGCTGATCGTGGACGCGGTCTTCAACCGCGACTACGGCGTCGTGCAGGGGGTCGTGCTCTGCACCGCCATCGGGTTCATCTTCATGAACCTGCTCGCGGACGTGCTCTACATCGTCGTGACCCCGCGCCTGAGGACCGGCTGATGACCGACGCCCAGACCGCCGCCCCCACGGCCGACGCCGCCGTCCGCGCCGCCGAGGCCCTGCCGCCCAGGCGCAACCGCGTGCTGGCCAAGCTGCTCGCCAACCGCATGGCGCTGATCGGCGGCGGCATCGTGCTGACGTTCGTCCTGCTCGCGGTCTTCGCGCCGCTGATCGCGCCGTACGACCCGATCAAGACGAACTTCCTCGCGATCCGGCGGCCACCGTCCGAACTCTACTGGCTCGGGACCGACGAACTCGGCCGCGACATCCTCTCGCGCCTCCTTCATGGCGCCCGCGCATCGCTGGCGGCGGGCGTGTTCTCGGTCTTCATCTCGGTCGCGATCGGGGTGCCGGTCGGGCTCATCGCCGGCTGGGCCGGCGGCTGGGTCGACGCGATCATCTCGCGGATCACCGACGCGCTGCTCGCCTGCCCCTTCCTGATCCTCGCCATCGCCTTCGCGGCCGTGCTGGGGCCGTCGCTGACCAACGCGATGATCGCCATTGGCCTGTCGGCGGTGCCGATCTTCGTGCGTCTCGCCCGCGGGCAGGTGATCGCGGTGCGCAACGAGGACTTCGTGGAGGGGGCCCGCGCCGTCGGCTTGCCCGGCCCCGTCATCCTCGCCCGCCACGTGGCACCGAACGTGCTGCCGCCGATCCTGGTGCAGGCGACACTGACGATCGCGGAGGCGATCATCGCCGAGGCGTCGCTCTCCTTCCTCGGCCTCGGGCAGCAGCCGCCGTCCCCCTCCTGGGGTTCGATGCTGAACGCGGCCAAGAACTTCCTCGATCAGGCACCCTGGATGTCCCTGTTCCCCGGGATCGCGATCTGCCTCGTCGTGCTGGGCTTCAACCTGCTCGGCGACGGGCTGCGCGACGCGCTGGATCCGAAGGAGAACTGACCCGGCGCCGGCCGCCGCCGTCAGGCGAGGTCGAACAGCGTCGGGAAGGCGTGCATGTCGTCGAAGGTGCAGAAGGACGGCACGGGGAATTCGAAGACCGGTGCCGCCTCCAATAGGTGGGCGGTCGCCGCGCCGCAGACCTCGGCCATCGCCCTCTGTTCGTCCGGGGTGAGCCAGTCGATCTGGTAGCCGAGCGTCAGGTGGAACCGGTAGCCGAGGTGCACCGGCACCCGCAGGCCGAGCACCGCCGACAGGCGATCGCGCAGCGTGCGCAGGCGCAGGTGCTCCTCCGGGTCCGCCGGCTCCAGCGTCACGCCGAGGAACCCGCCGTGGACGGCGATCACCCCGCCGACCGCCACCCGGATCGGCGCCGTGATGCCGAACCGCACCGCCCGCAGCCGGGCGGCGAACAGGTCGGTGCAGGCCGCGAGCGGCGCGTCGAGCGGCAGGTCCGCCGGCCAGCGGACGGGATCGCGGATCTGGTCGCACGCCCCCTCGAATATCGTCATGTGCCAGGACGAAGGCGGCAGCAGCGCGTGCCGGCGGGCGGGCAGGGCCGCCAGCCGGTCGTACACCCGCATCAGCGCCGTCCGTGCCGGCCCGTCCGCGGGCAGGTGGCAGACGATCGTGTTGCCCGGGAAGGCCCGGACCGACCCGTCCGCGTGGAACTTGCGTCCCACGTCGGCCGGGGGTGGCGGCGCGTGGCCGTCCATCAGGCGTCCGCGAACCGGGCCTCGGCCATGAGCGACCGCGTCGCCGCGAGGCACTCTTCGGCCGCGTACCAGTAGCGCGACTTCAGCTCGATGTTGAAGACGGTCCCCTGCGGGAAGGTGCAGCGGGCCATGACCGCCGACCAGGGGAGCGAGCCCCAGCCGACCGGCATGTGCAGGTCGCCGTTGCCGAAGGCGAGGCGCTCGCCGTCGGTGAAGGCCCAGATGTCGTCGACCCGGCCGAAGCTGTCGTGGACGTGCAGATGGCGCGAGAGCGGGGCGAGTGCCGCCACCTCGGACAGGAAGTCGCCGCCGGTGTTGGCCATCTGGAGGTAGGCGTGGCTGAAGTCGAGCGTCGCCGCCACCGACGGGTGGTCGATCCGGCGGAGCTCCGCGGCCAGCCGGCTGGGCAGGCCCGCGTGCACGCTGCCATCGAAGTCGCTGAAGATATTCTCGACGCAGAGCACGACGCCGTGCTGGCGCGCGAAATCGCCGGCGATCGACAGCTGCTCGCGCTGGCGGGCGTAGGCGTCCTCGACCAGCGGCGCCGACATCGTCGGGTACATCCCGTTGTGGATCACGTAGTTGACCGCGCCCACCTCGGCCGCGACCTCGACCGATGCCTTCAGCACCTCCATGTGCCGGGCCAGACGCTCCGGCCGGTCCATGAGATTGATGTTGAGCGGGCCGTGGACCGTGAGCGCGACGGACCGGCCGGCGCAGGCGCGCTTCAGCGCGTCGAGCTGCGGGCGGCGGATGCGGGCGCCGATCACGATGTCCATGTCGTAGGTCGGCAGCTCGATCGAGCCGACGCCCAGCGCCTCGATCATGTCGAGTTCGGCGCCGAGGTCGGACAGGTCGGGGGCGCGCTTGTGGGCGGACAGGCCGGGACCGATCGCGTGCGGGGTCATGGGCGGATGCTCCGGGTGCGGGGAGAGGATCAGGCCGCGCTCAGCGCGCGGGTGGCGGTGCCGGTCGGGGCCGCGTCGAGGCGCAGGCCCGTCTCCGGGTCGAACAGATGGACGTGGGACGCCGGCAGCTGGACCGACAGGCGCGCGGGCCGCGCCTCGCCGGGACCCGCCTCCTCGTGGACGACGAAGGGGACGCCCGCCAGATGGCCGTGGTGCAGCCGGCCGGTGCCGATCTCCTCGGTGAACTCGACCGGCAGGTCGTGGCCGCCGTGGGCGACGATCCGCACGTGCTCGGGGCGGATGCCGACCAGCACGTCGGTGCCGAACGGCGCCCGGAAGTCCGCGGCCTCGAACTCGATCGTCCAGCCGGCCGCCGTCGTGGCGACGCCGGGGGCGGTGATGCGCGCGGGCACGGTGTTCATCGGCGGCGAGCCGATGAAGCCGGCGACGAAGAGGGTGCGCGGCCGGGCGTAGACCTCCGACGGGCGGCCCACCTGCTCCACCCGGCCCTGGTTCATGACGACCAGCGTGTCGGCCAGCGTCATGGCCTCGATCTGGTCGTGGGTGACGAAGACCGACGTCGTCCCGAGGCGCTGGTGAAGGCGCCGGATCTCGTGGCGCATCTGCACCCTGAGCTTGGCGTCGAGGTTGGACAGCGGCTCGTCGAACAGAAAGACCTTCGGCTCGCGCACGATGGCCCGGGCCATGGCGACGCGCTGGCGCTGGCCGCCCGAGAGCTGGGCCGGCTTGCGGTCGAGATAGTCGCCGAGCCCCACGGTGGTCGCCGTCGCCTCCACCCGCGCCCGGCGCTCGGCCTTCGGCACGCCCGCGACCTTGAGCGCGTAGCCGATGTTCTCGGCCACCGACATGTGCGGATAGAGCGCGTAGTTCTGGAACACCATGGCGCAGCCACGCTCGCGCGGCTCCAGCTTGTTGACGACCCGGCCGGCGATGGCGATCTCGCCCGACGAGATCTCCTCCAGCCCGGCGATCATCCGCAGCAGCGTGGATTTTCCGCAGCCCGAGGGCCCCAGGATGACGACGAAGGACGCCGCCTCGAACGTCAGGTCCACGCCGTGGACCACCTCCGTCTTCCCGTAGGACTTGCGGACGTTGCGGATGACGATGTCGGCCATCGACGGCTCCTTGGGATCGGATGGGACGGTCATTTGTCGGTGTTGACGAGGCCGCGGACGAAGTAACCCTGCATGAAGATCACGACGAGGAGCGGCGGGATCATGACCAGCAGCGTCGCCGCCATGGCCTCGTTCCAGATCGGCGGCTGTCCGAACAGCGGGCCGGGGACGATCTTCTTCAGCTGCATGGTCGCGGTCGCCATGTCCTGGTCGGTGACGACCAGCAGCGGCCAGAGGTACTGGTTCCAGGCGTAGACGAACATGATGGTCGCGAGTGCCGCCATGTTCGTCTTCGACAGCGGGATCAGCACCTCGAGGAAGAAGCGGATGGGTCCGGCGCCGTCCATCTTCGCCGCCTCGGCCAGCTCGTCCGGGATGGTCAGGAAGAACTGCCGGTAGAGGAAGGTGCCCGTCGCCGTGGCGACCAGCGGCAGGATCAGGCCCGTGTAGGTGTTCAGGAGGTTCACCTCGGGCACGAACAGCGGCAGGCCGAGGAAGTCCAGGATCGTGCGGAAGGGGCTGAGCGTGTCGGCCACGACCGCGTAGGTCGGGACGATGCGGACCTCAAGCGGCAGCATCAGCGTGATGAAGATCAGCCAGAAGAAGACCATCCGCAGCCTGTACTTGAAGTAGACGATCGCGAAGGCGGACAGCGCGGCGATGACGATCTTTCCGGCCGTGACGCCGACGGCGACGATCAGGCTGTTGATCATCTTCGCGCCGAAGTCGGCCTTCTCCCAGACCCGGGCGTAGTTCTCGAAGAACTGGTCGCCGGGCCACAGCGGCATCGGCACCATGTTGACCGTGCGGAAGTCGTGGGTCGACGCGATGAAGACGACCGCAATGGGCAGCACCGCCACCACCACGCCGATGAGCATGATGACGTGCGTGATCGCGTTCAGGATCGGGGTGCGTTCGATCATCGCCGCCTCACTTGTAGTGGATCTTCCGCTCGACGAAGCGGAACTGGATGAAGGTCAGGCAGACGACGAGCGTCATCAGCACGATCGACTGGGCGGCGGCCATCGAATAGTCGAGCGCCTTGAACCCGTCGGAATAGATCTTGAAGACCATCAGGTCGGTCGCGCGGGCGGGGCCGCCGCCCGTGGTGATGTCGACGATGCCGAAGCTGTCGACGAAGGTCTCGGTGATGTTGATGACCAGCAGGAAGAAGAAGGTCGGCGCCAGCAGCGGCAGCTGGATGTCGAACACCCGGCGCACCACGCTCGACCCGTCCATCGCCGCCGCCTCCAGCAGCGAGCGCGGGATCGACTGCAGCCCGGCCAGGAAGAAGATGAAGTTGTAGGCGACCATCTTCCACGAGTTGGCGAAGACGATCAGCGCCATCGCGTGCCCGCCGTTCACCGCCGGGTTCCACAGCCCCGGGAAGGCGTCGTTCAGCGCCGCCATGAATCCGGCCTGGGGCGCGAAGATGAAGCGGAAGGCGAGGCCGACCGCGGGGGCCGCGATCGCGTAGGGCCAGAAGAGGACGAAGCGGTAGGTGCGGTAGCCGGTCAGCTGTCGATCCACCGCCACCGCCAGCACCAGCGACATGACGATCGAGAGCGTGGTCGACGCGACCGCGAAGAGCACCGACACCTGCACCGAGTTCCAGTAGACCCGGTCGGCGAAGATCTCGCGGAAGTTCTGCAGCCCCACCCACTCGTTCACGCCGCCGAAGGGCGGCTGTGTGGTGAAGGCCCAGTAGAAGGCCTGGCTTGCGGGCCAGTAGAAGAAGACGAAGACCAGAAGCATCTGCGGCGCGATCAGGGCGCCCGCGAGCCAGAGGCTCTTGAAGGTGACGCGCTTGTCCATGCCCAGCCGATCCTGCCGCGTAAGGGAACGGCGGGGGCGCCGGGGCGCCCCCGCCGGTGACGGGAGCCGATCAGGGCAGCTGGCGGCCGCGCATGGTCTGCTCGAAGCGGCGCAGGATCTGGTTGCCGCGGGCGGCCGCGTCGTCCAGGGCGACCTGCATGTCCTTGCGGCCGGTGAAGGCGGCCTCCAGCTCCGAGCGGATCTCCGCGCGGATCTGGGTGAAGTTGCCCAGCCGGATGCCACGCGACAGCGGCGAGGGCGGGGTCGCGGTCAGCGACTGGATGGCCAGTTCGCGGCCGGCGAACTTCGGGTTGTTGTAGAACCCGACCTCGTTCAGAAACTTGAAGGCGCTGTTCGTGATCGGGATGTAGCCCGTCACGGTCGACATCCACAGCGCCTCGTCGGCCTTGGCGATGAACTGGAGGTAGGCCGCAGCCGCCTCGTATTCCTGCTGGCTCTTGCCGGACATGATCCAGAGCGACGCGCCGCCGACCAGCGAGTTCTGCCGCGTGAAGCCCTCGTAGACCGGGAGCATCGCGAGGCCCCAGTTCAGGGTCGGGACCGCAGTCGCCTGGACGACGCCGTGGCTGGCGACCGAGGACAGGAAGGAGGCGCAGGAGCCGTCCGAGAAGGCCTGCAGCGCGGTCTTGCCGACCTGGGCCGTCTGGATGCGGGCGACGCCCTCGTCCAGCAGCTTCTTCCAGTCCTTCATGTAGTCGGCGAACTTGGTCTTGTTGAAGACCAGCTCGGCGTCGAGACCGTCATAGCCGTTGTTCTTGGTCGCGATCGGCTGGTTGTGGATGGCGGAGAACTGCTCCAGCGGCATCCAGGTGTCGTAGTCGAAGGCGAAGGCGCACTCGACGCCCGCGGCCTTCATCTTCCGCAGGTCGCCGAACCACTCCTCGATCGTCGCCGGGGCGGTCGTCTTGCCGATCTTCGCCCAGGCGTCCTTGTTCCAGTACATCAGCGCGGTCGAGCTGTTGTACGGGAAGGACCACATGTCGCCCTTCGAGGTCGCGTAGTAGTTCGCGACACCCGGGAAGTAGTCCTTCCAGTCGACGTTCAGCTTGAAGTCGTCGACCAGCTTGTTGGCCGGATAGATCGCGCCCGACAGCATGAAGTTCACGGTGCCGGCGTCGTAGATCTGGACCAGCGTGGGATGCTGGCGCGACCGGTAGGCCGCGATCGTGTTCTGCTCGGCCGTGTCGTAGCCGCCCTGGCCGACGCAGACCGCCTCGTACTTCGTCTGGCTCTCGTTGAAGCGCTTGCAGTGCGCCTCCATGATCTCGCCGAGCTGGCCGGTCAGACCGTACCAGTAGTCGAACTTGATCCGGTTCTGCGCTTCGGCGGAGCCGGCCGACGCCAGGGCGAGCAGCGTGGCCGCACCGGCGAAGAGGGACTTGATCTGCATCGGGGGGTTCTCGTCGTCGATGTCGGGACCCGCGGGCTCGGCCGCGGCGGCCTTGCTATCGCAGACGAGCGATGACGGCCCGGTGACGGTTTGTTAACCCCACCGGGAACATTGGATTGGCGATCTGTTGCGGCGCGGTGACGGATCGGTGTCGCGGGCGGGCGGAGACGCTTCCGGACCCCGGATCAGCGGGCGTTCCGGTGGTCGGCCGGCCGGTCGAAGGCGCCCCGCCAGAGGCCGCGCCGCGCCTGCCGCGCCGTCGCCTCCTCCGCCGCGTAATGTCCGTGGGAATAGGTCGGTTCGTCGATCGCGAGGCCGGCGGCCACCATCGCCGCCCCGAGATCCCGGTCGCCGGATCGGCAGAGGGCGACGACCCTGCCGCGGTGCGTCCCGCGCACCGTGCAGACGACCGTTCCCGAGCCCGCCAGCGCCTGCAGGAGGAGGCGGCTGCGCCGGCCGCAGTCCCAGGCCGGCTCGACCGCGTCGCCCCGGCACGTCTGGGTCAGTTCTGGCGCGTCGATGCCCCAGAGCCGGACGGTGCGCCCGTCGACGATCAGCGTGTCGCCGTCGATCACCCGCTCGACCGGGCCGGCGAGGGTCTCGGCCGCGGCGACTCCGCAGGCGAGAAGGAGGACGGCGGACAACGGCGCGACGAGGCGGAGCGCGGACATCGCGCCGAGTGTGGGGATCGAATCACTTAGAAACCATCAGTAATTGAATCGATCGATCCGTCACCGCCGTGCGGCGATCGCCGTCTTGATCGGCCGACCCGTTTCGTCCTCAATCGGCGTCGGCGGCTGGGACGGCGGATGCGGCTGGGGACATGGCGGACGGCTCACCGGCGATCGATCGGAGCGGCGCGCTCGCGGCCCGGCTTCGGGGTGCCTCGTGACGACGGCGGGGGGGCGGGAGCCCGATGCGGGCGGGATGCTCGACGTCGGCGACGGGCACCGCCTCGCCTGGACCGCCGTCGGTCGGGCGGACGGCCTGCCGGCGCTGGCGCTCCACGGCGGCCCGGGGGCGGGGTCCTCTGCCACCACCCGCGGCCGATTCGATCCTGCGGTCTGGCGCCTCGTGCAGTTCGACCAGCGCGGCTGCGGGCGGAGCGTGCCGCACGCCGCGAACGCAGAAGCCGACCTATCGACCAACACGACCGCGCATCTGATCGCCGACATCGAGCGGCTGCGCGACCATCTCGGCATCGAGCGCTGGATGGTCCACGGCGGGTCGTGGGGTTCCACACTCGCGCTGGCCTACGCGCAGCGCCATACCGACCGGGTCTCCGGCCTCGTGCTGGCCGCGACGGTGACCACGGGCCAGGCCGAGGTGGCGTGGATCGTCCGCGGCGTCGGTCGCCTGTTCCCCGAGGCGTGGGAGCGATTCGTCGCCGGGGTGCCCACAGCGGCGCGCGACGGCGACCTCGCCGACGCCTACCACCGCCTCCTGATGGACCCGGACCCGGCGGTCCACGACAGGGCGGCGCGGGACTGGTGCGACTGGGAGCAGGCGGTCGTGGCGCTGCAGCCGGGCGTGCCGGCGCATCCACGCTGGGCCGATCCGCGCTTCCGCCTCGGCTTCGCGCGGCTCGTCACCCACTATTGGCGCAACGCCGGCTTCCTGGAGGAGGGGGCGTTGCTGCGCGACGCCCCGCGCCTCGGCGGGATTCCCGGGATCCTCGTCCACGGCCGTCTCGACCTCGGCAGCCCCCTCGACGTGCCCTGGTGGCTCGCCCGCGCGTGGCCGGGGGCCGAGCTGCGCATCGTGGAGGGTGCGGGACACGACACCCGCGACGCCGGCATGCCCGAGGCGCTGGCGACGGCGGTGGCGGACATGGCGGAACGCCTCACTCGAACCCGCCGTCCACCCCGATGAACTGGCCGGTGATCGAGCGCGCCGCGTCGGAGGCTAGGAAGAGGACGGTGGCCGCGATCTCCTCAGGCTCCACGAAGGCGCCGGTCGCCGCGCGGGCGAGATAGCGCGCCTCGGCGGCGGCGCGGTCGAGGCCGTTGGCGGCGGCGAAGGCGGTCAGAACCCGGTCGATCCGCTCCCCGCGGACGGAGCCCGGCAGGATCGCGTTCACGCGGATGCCGTCGCGCCCCACCTCGCGCGCCAGCGTCGCGGTCAGGCCCAGCAGGCCCCATTTCGACGCGGTGTAGGGGCTGCGGTCCGGCGTGCCGAGGCGGGCGGCGACCGACGCCATGTTGACGATCACGCCCCCGCCGGCCGCCTTCATCCTCGGCACCATGGCGCGGCAGGCGACGAAGGGCGCCGTGAGGTTGACGGCCAGCACCTCGCCCCAGGCGTCGACCGGCATCGCCTCGACCGGCAGGGTCGGCCCGGCGATGCCGCCGTTGTTGACCAGCAGGCGGCACGGCCCCGCCGCCTCGACCAGCGCCGTCACCGCGTCGGCGTCGCGCAGGTCGCAGGCGATCCACCGGGCGCCGAACTCCTCCGCCCGGGCGGCGCCGTCGCTTCCGGGCAGGTCGGACAGCACCACCTCCCACCCCTCGGCCCGCAGCGCCCGCACGATCGCGAGGCCGATGCCCGCGGCGGACGCCGTGACCAGCGCGCGGCGGGGGGCGCCTTCGGTCATTGGGCCATCAGCGCGGGCAGGAAGGTGATCACGCCCGGCAGCAGGATCATCAGGCTGATCCGCGCGATGTCGAGCACGATGAACGGCACGATGCCCCGGTACACGGTCCCGAGCGGCAGGTCCTTCACCACGGTCGTGATGATGAAGAGGTTGAGCCCGACCGGCGGCGTGATGAGGCCCAGTTCCGCCACCATCACCACGATGATGCCGAACCAGATCGGGTCGTAGCCGAGCGCCGTCACCACGGGAAAGAAGATCGGCACCGTCAGGAGGACCATCGGCAGGCTCTCCATGAAGGTGCCGAGGATCACGTAGACGACGAAGATCATGTAGATGATCGCGAGCGGCGGCAGCCCCGACTGGTCGATCAGCGCCGAGAGCGCCTTGGGAAGCCCGATCAGGTTCATGAAGTTGGAGAACAGCAGCGCGCCCACCAGCACGAAGAACAGCGCCGCCGTCATGGTGACGGTCTCGAGCAGGGAGGCGGTCAGGGTCGCCCGGTCGAGCGCGCGACGCCACAACGTGAGCAGCAGGGCGCCGAACGCCCCGACGCCCGCGGCCTCGGTCGCGGTGAAGACCCCGAGGTAGATGCCGCCGATCACCGTGACGAACAGGACGAGCAGCGGCCCGTTGCTGGCCAGCGCCGCCCGCCGCTCGGGCCACGCCATCCGCGCGGCGGCCGGTGCCGCGGCCGGGTTCCGGTGCGCGATGGCCGAGATCAGGCCCATGTAGAACAGGATCGCGATGATCCCCGGCACGATGCCCGCGATCATCAGCTGGCCGACGTCGGTGCCCGTCGCGATGCCGTAGAGCACCATGATGACCGACGGCGGGATCAGGTTGCCGAGGCAGCCGCCCGCCGCCACCGACGCGCTGGCCAGCGTGTCGGCGTAGCGATAGCGCCGCATCTCCGGCATCGCGACCTTGGCCATGGTGGCGGCCGTCGCGATCGAGGAGCCGGAGACGGCCGAGAACATGCCGCAGGCGACGACGGTCGCCATCGCGAGCCCGCCCTTCCGGTGCCCCAGGAAGGCGTGGCAGAGCCGGTACATGTCCTCCGACATGCGCGCGCGGGTGATCAGCGCGCCCATCAGGATGAACATCGGCACCACCGACAGCTCGTAGCTGGTGGTCTGGTTGAAGGCCAGCTGGCCCAGGATGCCGAAGGCCGTCCGCTCGCCGTAGACGAGCCAGATGCCGCCGAGGCCGGTGACGATCAGCCCGAACGCGATGGGCATGCCGCAGACGATGAAGACGCCCATGGCGAGGAACGCCAGCCCCGCCATTTCCCAAACGCCCATCACCCCTCCGTGCCCGCGGGCTGCCCGGTCGTCCTCACATGTCCTCCTGCACGCCCACGCGCAGCGACCGGCCGCGCGCGGCGTTCCACGCCGCCAGGAGGAAGGCGAAGGCGGCGAGGCCGACCAGCACCGCCATCGCCATACAGACCATGCCCTTGGGGATGCGGAGCTCCATCGTCACCTCGCCGAAGCGGACGAGCCGGTCGCCGTAGAGCCACATCCGCCACGCCATCAGCCCGCACACCGCAGCACCCAGAAGGTCGAACGCCACCGCCAGCACCCGGCGCACGGCACCGGGCATCCGGTCGAACAGGATCGCGTCGACCACGTGCTCGCGCCGGAGCGTCACCAGCGGCAGGGCGCCGAACACCAGAAGCCCCATCGCCATCTCGGTCAGCTCGAACGCCCCGCGGATCGGGCTGTTGAAGACGTAGCGCCCGAGCACGTCGGCGAAGGTGAGCGCCATGACGAGGCCCGCGATCGCCCCGGCCGCCACGGCCAGCGCGAGGAACAGGCGGTCGATCAGGACCATGCGGGCGGGCCTCGGCGGACGCTCAGGGAACGTTCACCACCTTCTCCGCCCGGTACTGCTGGGCCATGGCGCGGGCGTAGGCGAGGATCTCGTCGCCCGGCAGGTTGCGCTTCCTCGCCTCGGCCAGCCACTCCTCCTCCAGCACCTTCAGGCGCTCGCGGATCTTGGCGACCTCGGCGTCGGCCATGGTCACGAACTGGACGTTGCGCGCCTCGAGCGCCTTGCGGCCGAGCGTGTCGCCGTTCGTCCAGGCCCAGCCGGCCATGGTGGCGATCGCCATGCCGGAGTGCTTGTTCACCGCCGCCTTCTGCCGGTCGGTCAGGCCGTTCCAGGTCCGCTCGTTGAAGGCGAGCCAGAAGGTGTCGGTGTAGAGGCCCGGGTTGATCGCGGTGGTCGAGCGGATGGCCGGGGTGATGTTGAAGAAGGCCACCGATTCCAGCGGGAAGGTGATGCCGTCGGCCACGCCGCGCGCCATCGCCTGCTGCGCCTCGGTCGGCGGAACCTGCACCGGCGTGCCGCCCAGCGCCTGGACGATGCGGCCGGTGACGTTGCCGCCCACGCGGATCTTCTTGCCGGCCA
Source organism: Rhodospirillales bacterium (assembly GCA_947457845.1). Taxonomy (GTDB): domain Bacteria; phylum Pseudomonadota; class Alphaproteobacteria; order Azospirillales; family Azospirillaceae; genus CANGXM01. The sequence continues at coordinate 45,345 of CANGXM010000002.1, forward strand.
TGTCCTCGACCGTGCGGATCGGGTCGCCGCGCATCGAGATGTAGGGGATGGAGTGGACCCACAGGCCCACGACCTTGGCGCCCTTGTGCTCGCCGTACCGCTCGCCGTAGCGCTCGTAGGTGGCCCAGGCCGCCGCGGCACCCGCCCACGGGTCGGGCGAGGCGAAGGGCAGGTCCATCACCTGGGTCATGGTGAAGCGGCCCGGGTTGTGGCCCGAGACGCCGTAGCCCACGTCGAGGGCGCCGTCGATGACGAGGTCGAAGGTCGCCGGCGGCGGGCCGAGCGCGCTCGTCATGATTTCGAACTTCAGTTCGCCGCCCGTCTCCGTCTCGATCGCGCGCGCCCAGGGCTCGATGATGCCCTTCACGATCAAATGGTGCATCGGCAGCCAGTTGCCGACGCGGATCGTCTTCTGCTGCGCCTCGGCCGGCGTCGCCCCGCCGATCGCCAGCGCCACCGCCGCCGCGGCCAGTCCCAGTGCCAGTCTCATGGTCCCTCTCCCGTCCTTAGTCCCGTCGTCGTGCACCCGGCGCCCTTGTCACAGCGGCGCCTTTTCCGTGAGCCGGTAGATCGCCAGCGCGTCGATCCCGTCGCCGCCGCGTGCGGCCAGAAGGCGGAACGCCTCCGCCGCCAGCGAGGCGTAGGGCACCGGCGTGCCCGTCCGCCGCGCGAGGTCGCGCACGCTGTCGAGATCCTTAAGCATCGTGTAGGCGTGCCCCAGCGGCGGGTCGAACCGGCCCTCCACCATCCGCGGCACGAAGAGCTGCAGCGGCTTGGAATCCGCGAACCCGCCGGCCAGCGCCTCCGGCAGGCGGCCGGCGTCGATCCCGGCGTCGGCCGCGAGGCGCACGGCCTCGGCGATCACCGCCATGGTGCAGCCGACGATCACCTGGTTGCAGAGCTTCGTCGTCTGCCCGGCGCCGATGGGGCCCATGCGGGTGAAGCGGGCGGCCATGGCGAGGACGAAGGGACGCACCCGTTCGACGACCGCGTCCTCACCGCCCGCCATGATGGCGAGCGTGCCCTGTTCGGCCCCCGGCACCCCGCCGGAGACCGGGGCGTCGACCCAGTCCATCCCGCAGGCGGCCTTCAGCCGGGCGGCGAAGATCTTCGTCCGCTCCGGGTCGATGGAGGAGAAGTCGACCAGCACCTTGCCCGCCGACCCGCCCGCGGCGATCCCGTTCGCGCCGAAGACCGCCGCCTCGACCGCGTCGCCGTCGGTCAGGCACAGGAAGACGATGTCCGCCCGCCGGGCGACGTCCGCCGCGTCCGCCCCCTCGGCGGCGCCCTTCGCCAGCGCCGGCTCGATCTTCGCCCGGGTGCGGTTCCACACCGTCACCGAATGGCCGGCGGCGAGCAGCCGCAGCGTCATCGGCAGGCCCATCAGCCCGATGCCGACATAGCCCAGCGCGGCGCTCATGCCTCGTCCCCGTAGGAGAAGCGGGCGCCGCCCGCGTGGGTCACAGCCCCCTTGTTGGCCGGCCCGACCAGTGCGGCGAACTTGGCGAGCGCGCCCGACGGGTGCTTGGGCGGGCGCGGGGTCCAGGCGGCGCGGCGGCGCTCCAGTTCGGCCGGGTCGACCTTGAGGTCGATCGTGCGCGCCGCCCCGTCGATGCGGATCGTGTCGCCGTCCCGCACCAGCGCCAGCGGCCCGCCGGCCGCGGCCTCGGGCGAGGCGTAGCCGATGCACATGCCCCGCGTGGCGCCCGAGAAGCGCCCGTCGGTCAGCAGCGCCACCGCCTCGCCCATCTTCTGCCCATAGATCAGCGCGGTCAGGCCCAGCATCTCCGGCATGCCGGGGCCGCCCTTCGGCCCCTCGTGCCGGACGATCAGCACCTCGCCCTCGCGATAGCTGCGGGCGTGGACGCAGGCGACCGCGTCGGCCTCGCTCTCGAACACCCGCGCCGGCCCCTCGAACACCACCTGCTTCAGCCCCGCGACCTTCAGCAGCGCGCCGTCGGGGCAGAGGTTGCCCTTGAGCACCACCACGCCGCCCGTGGGCAGGATGGGGTTCTCCACGGGGCGGATCACGGTGCCGTCGGGCGCCGGGGCGTCGGCCACCGTCTCGGCCAGGGTCCGGCCGGTGACGGTCAGGATGTCGCCGTGGATGTGGCCGCTTTGAATCAGCGCGCGGATGACCGTCGCCGCCCCGCCGACCCTGTGCACGTCGACCGCGTGGAAGGCGCCGCCCGGCCGCAGGTTGCCGATCAGCGGCGTGCGGCCCATCACCCGTTCGGCGTCGTCCAGGTCGAAGGCGATCCCCGCCTCGTTGGCGATGGCGCACAGGTGCATGGCGGCGTTGGTCGACCCGCCGGTCGCCGCGACGATGGCGCAGCCGTTCTCGATCGCCTTGCGGGTCACGATCTCGCGCGGGCGGGGGCCGCCGCGCATCAGGATCTCCATCGCCAGCGTCCCCGCCCGCCGGGCGAGGCCGGCGCGGGCCGTGTGGACGCCGGGCATCATCGCCGAGCCCGGCACCGCGATGCCGATCGCCTCGGCCACCATCGCCATGGTGTTGGCGGTGAACTGGCCGGCGCAGGCGCCCGCCGTCGGCTTGCACGCCATCTCCAGTTCGCGCAGCGTGGCCTCGTCCATCTCCCCGGTCATCACGGCGCCCACCGCCTCGTAGGCGTCGAGCACCGAGACGTCGCGCCCGCGCCAGCGGCCGGGAAGCGCGCTGCCGCCGTAGAGGAAGACCGACGGCACGTCGCAGCGGACCATGGCCATGATCACGCCGGGCAGCGTCTTGTCGCAGCCGCCCAGCCCCACGAGCGCGTCGTAGGCGTGGCCGTGGACCACGGCCTCGATCGAATCCGCGATGATCTCGCGCGAGACGAGGGAGAACTTCATCCCCTCGTGGTTCATGCCGATCCCGTCGGAGACGGCGACGGTCGTGAACTCCCGCGGGGTGCCGCCGGCCTCGGCCACGCCCTGCTTCGCGGCCTCGGCCTGCCAGGCGTGGGTCATGTTGCAGGGCGTCGTCTCGCCCTTCATCGACACCACGCCCACCATCGGCTTCGCGATGGCCGCGTCGTCGAGGCCCATCGCCCGCATGAACGCCCGGTGGGGCGTGCGGTCGATGCCGTCGGTCGTGATGCGGGACCGCAGCTTCCGCGTCGATGTACCGTTGGACAAGGGCTGCCGATCCTCGAAAGCGTGCCGGGCGGGCGCACGATACGATGTCACGCTCCCGCCCGTTTGCAAACGCCCGATGCGGAACCCGCCGCCGGCCTCAGAACGCCGTCGGGGCGCCCTTCGCCACCTCGGCCCGCATGATCCGCGCGCCTTCCACCATCGCCTTCATCTTCCCGAATGCGACCTCGCGGGGCAGGTACTTCAGCCCGCAGTCGGGTGCGACCACGATGTCCTCGGCCGCCACGAATTCCAACGCCCGGCGGATGCGCCCGGCCACCGTCTCCGCCGTCTCGATCGCCATGTCGGACAGGTCGAGCACGCCCAGCATGATCTTCTTGCCCTTCAGGTCGGCCAGCACCGCGCAGTCCAGGTTCGACTGCGCCGTCTCGATCGAGACCTGATGGCAGGAGCAGCCCGCCATCTGGGACAGGAAGGAATAGCCGGTCGGCCGCTCGTGGATGATCGCGGCATAGCCGAAGCAGATGTGGACCGCCGTCGTGCCCGTGATCCCGTCGAGCGCCACGTTCAGCGCCTTCAGCCCGTACTCCTCGGCCTTCTTCGGCCGGGCCTGCATGTAGGGCTCGTCGATCTGGACCACGTCGGCCCCGGCGGCGAACAGGTCGCGGATCTCGGCGTTGACGGCGACGGCGTAGTCCATCGCCGCCTCTTCGTCGGTCTTGTAGAAGTCGTTCTGCGCCTGCTGCGACATGGTGAAGGGGCCGGGGACGGTGATCTTCACCATCCGCGTGGTGTTCTTCTTGAGGAACAGCAGGTCGTCCACCTCGACCGCGTGCTTGCGGCGGATCTTGCCCGTGATGCGTGGCACCGGGTTCGGGTGGCCGGAGCGGTCGAGCGCCGTGCCCGGGTTGTCGATGTCGACCCCCTCGAGCGCGGTCGCGAAGCGGTTTGAATAACTTTCGCGCCGGATCTCGCCGTCGGTGACGATGTCGAGGCCCGCGTCCTCCTGTGCCTTGATGGCCATGAGCGTCGCGTCCTCCTGCGCTTCGGCGAGGAACGCCTCCGGCACGCGCCACAGCTCCCGCGCCCGAACGCGCGGCGGGAACCGGCCGGCCAGCTTGTTGCGGTCGATCAGCCACTCGGGCTGGGGATAGCTGCCGACGAGGGTGGTCGGGAACATCATGGCGTCTTCGTCTCCTCCGGGGCGCTCGTTCGGACCATGGCGGTGGCCGGTTGCATACCATCGGTACCAAGGCCCGCGCCGTCCGTCGACCCCCGACCGTCGACCCCCGCCCCCCGCCGGTCCCTCGGCGGACCCGGATCACGCTCTCCCGCTCGATGTCGGGGTGCGCGGCGCCCTGTTGGTGCGGGTCGGGGCGTTCGCTCCCGTTCCCTCACCGCCCTCCGGCCAACCGGTCCGCGAGCCGCCCGGGCAACCCGGCCTCCCGGATCTTGCGCGCGGTCGTGCCGTGGTCGTAGGGCACGCGGACCATCGTGATCGTCCCCGCCCCGGTGTCCAGGAGACCGAAGCACGCGGCGGGGTTGCCATCGCGCGGCTGGCCCACCGCCCCCACCACCGCCACGTGCCGGCAAAGCGCGGACAGGGGCGCCGGCTCGTCGTCGATCGGTCGGAAGAGGAACGGCCGGCGGTCGGGCAGGGCGTCGAAGATCGCGGGCACGTGGGTGTGGCCGCACACGACGGTCCCCGCCGCCGTCGCCGCGAGGCAGCGCTGCGCGGCGCCGACGTCGATGACGTAGTCCCAGCTCTTCGGGCGGGCGGCGCTCGCGTGGACGAACAGCACGCCCTCCGCCTCCGCCGTCATGGGGAGGGCGGCGAGGAAGGCGAGGTGGTGGGGCGCGAGGCGGGTCCGCGTCCAGCGGATCGCCTCCTCCGCGGCCGAGACCATGTCGCCGCCGCCCGCCACCGCCGCCTCGTCGTGGTTGCCCATGAGGCAGACGGCCCCGTCCTCCACCAGCCGGGCGACCGTTTCCGTGGTGAAGACCGGGTCGGGGCCGTAGCCCACCACGTCGCCGAGGACCATGATCCGGTCGGGCGCGAGGGCGCGGACGGCGGCCAGCACGGCCTCGGTCGCCTCCCGGTTCGCGTGCAGGTCGGTCAGGACGGCGATCCGCATGGGACGCCCAGAGTGCCCCACCGCAGACGTCCGCGACAACAATTCCCCCAACGGGCGTGCGTCTTTTCGGTGCAACCCGAATGAAACAAAACTGTCTCCTTCCCGGCACGTCCGCACCATAATGTCCGTGGTCCCAATCCCAGGAGGCGTCCCGATGAAGTCCTTCCTCGCCGGTGCGATCGGCGGTCTCGCCCTCGCGGTCGCGGCCACCGCGCCCGTGGCCCAGGCCCAGAACCGGCCGGTCGTCGTCTACACGGCCTTCGCCGACGGCGTGAACGCGCTGGCGGCGGCCTACAAGGCGCAGACCGGTACAGAGGTGCAGGTGGTGGCCGCCGGTTCCGGCGAGCTCGTCCGCCGCGTCCAGGCCGAGAGCGCGCGCCCGCTGGGCGATGTGATCGTCTCGGTCGGCGGCGAGGCGATCGACGCGGCACCCCAGCTGTTCGCCCGCTACGAGCCGGCCGGGGCCGACAGGATCCTGCCGTCGATCCGGGTCAGCCAGAACTGGATCCCCTTCTCGGTCACCTTGTCGACGACGGTCATGGTGAACACCCGCCTCGTCCCGGCGAACGAGATCCCGACCACCTGGCGCGAGCTGGCCGATCCCAAGTGGAAGGGCAAGATCGCCTTCGCCGGCGCCGACCGCTCGGGCTCCGCTCTGCAGCAGCTGATGCAGATCCTCCACGTCTTCGGCGAGCGCGAGGGGTGGGACCTGTTCGGCAAGATGTTCGACAACTTCGTCGTCACCGGCAGCTCCGGTGCGGTGCCCCGCGGCGTCGCCCAGGGCGAATACGCGATCGGCCTGACGCTGGAGGACTTCGCCCAGCGCTTCATCGACGGCGGGTCGCCGGCCCAGATCGTCTACCCGCGCGAGGGCATCTCCTTCGCCGCCGACGCCATGGCCCTGATCGCCAACGGCCCGAACGCGGACGGCGGTCGCCGCTTCCTCGACTTCGTGGCCTCGCCCGCCGGGCAGGAGATCATCGTCAAGCAGTTCGGCCGCCGGCCGATCCGCTCCGACGTCGCCGGCCCGGCGAACGCCCGCCCGGCCGACCAGCTTCCGGTCAACAACTTCACCGTCGAGTGGAGCAACGCCAACAACAAGCCGATCCTCGACCGCTACAACCGGCTCGCCCGCCGGTGACCGCAGGCGCGATCGACGCCGCGCCCGCCCACCTCCGGGTGGCGGGCGTGGCGAAGCGGTTCGGGGACTTCACCGCACTCGGCGGCGTCAACCTGACGGCCGGGCGCGGTGAACTCGTCACCCTGCTGGGTCCGTCCGGCTGCGGGAAGACCACGCTGCTCCGCGTGGTCGCCGGCTTCCTCGAACAGGATGCCGGCACCGTCGTCGTCGGCGGCCGGACCCTGGACGGGGTTCCGCCGCACCGGCGGAACTTCGGCATGGTGTTCCAGAACTACGCGATCTTCCCGCACCTGTCGGTCGCCGACAACGTGGCCTACGGCCTCGCACCCCGCGGCATCCGCGGGTCGGACGCTCGGGTGCGTGTGCGGGCGGCGCTCGAGCGCGTGCGCCTCGGCGCGCTGGCCGACCGCTTTCCCGACGCCATGTCGGGCGGGCAGAAGCAGCGCGTGGGCCTCGCCCGCGCCATGGTGATCGAGCCCGAACTCCTCCTGATGGACGAGCCGCTGTCGAACCTTGACGCCAAGCTGCGGGTGGAGATGCGCTCCGAGATCCGGCTGATGCAGCGCGACCTCGGCATCACCACGCTCTACGTCACCCACGACCAGGAGGAGGCGCTCGCCATCTCCGACCGGGTCGCGGTGATGGAGAAGGGCGCCATCCGGCAGGTGGCCGACCCCCGCACGATCTTCGAGGACCCCGCCCACGCCTTCGTCGCCGACTTCATCGGCAGCTGCAACTGGTTCGACGGGCGGCTGGACGGCGGAACGGTGACGCTGGCGGGCGGGGCGCGCGTGCCGCTGCCCGGCTCGGCCGCCGTCTCCGGCGCCGTCCGGGTCGCGGTCCGGACCGAGGACCTGCGCCTCGCCGAACCGGCCGAGGACGCGCCCGCGATCGCCGGGCGGATGCAGCTCGCGAGCTTCCTGGGCACCCGCACCCGGGCGAGCGTCCTGCCCGACGCGGGGGGCGCCCCGATCGAGGCCGACCTGCCG
>CANGXM010000003.1 GCA_947457845.1 Rhodospirillales bacterium
CAGGCGGCGGCACCGCCTGCGACCGATGCGCCCACACGGCCCGCGGCCTCCGCCCGCACGGCGCCGCCGCCGGCCGTCTCGGTCCTGGGCGGCGTGCCGCAGCCGGTTTGGATCGCCATCGTCGTGGCGGCCGTCGCCGTCGCGCTCTGGGCCGTGTTCTGATGCTTTCGTGACGGGGCGGAGGGTCGCTTGACCGTGTCCGGTCAAGGGCCTAGCCTCACATTGGGTTGTATCGACTCCAACGTCGCGGGCGGGATCATCGGCCGGAAGAACGGTCGCCGCGGACGACGAACCGCAGATCGCAGTCAGGGGAGGTTTTTCGATGACGGTGTCCGTTTCCATCACCGTGAACGGCAAGCCCGTCACGCGGCAGGTCGAGGGGCGGACGCTCCTCGTGCAGTTCCTGCGCGAGACGCTGGGCCTGACCGGCACGCACGTCGGCTGCGACACCAGCCAGTGCGGCGCCTGCGTCGTCCACGTCGACGGCCGCTCCGTGAAGAGCTGCACGTTGCTCGCCGCGCAGGCCGACGGCTGCGCCGTGACGACGATCGAGGGTCTGGCGGCGGCCGACGGCGCGCTGCACCCGATGCAGGCGGCCTTCCGCGAGCATCACGCCCTGCAGTGCGGCTTCTGCACCCCCGGCATGGTCATGAGCGCGGTCGACCTCGCCAACCGCCACCCGGGCGGCATGGACGAGACGACGGTGCGCGAGGGGCTGGAGGGCAACATCTGCCGCTGCACCGGCTACCACAACATCGTGAAGGCCGTGATCGCGGGCGCCGACACCATGCGCGGCGCACCGGCGAAGGCCGCAGAATAAGAACGAACGAGCGGGGAGGACATCGACGATGGCACCACTGGATGGCATCGGCGCTTCGCTGCGCCGCAAAGAGGACCAGCGCTTCCTGACCGGGAAGGGCCGGTACACCGACGACTTCAACCGCCACGGCCAGCTCCACGCCTATTTCCTGCGTTCGCCGCACGCCCATGCGCGCATCCGCGGGATCGACACGGGCCGGGCGAAGGCCGCGCCGGGCGTGGTCGACGTCTTCACCGGCGCCGACACGAAGGCGATCGGCGGGCTGATCTGCGGCTGGATGATCACGTCGAAGGACGGGACGCCGATGAAGGCGGGCTCCCACCGCCCACTGGCCGAGGACAAGGTGCGCTACGTCGGCGACCACGTCGCCATCGTGATCGCCGAGACCTACAACGAGGCCAAGGACGCGGCGGAGCTGATCGACGTCGACTACGACGTGCTTACGGCCGTCGTGGTGACCGACAAGGCGCGCGCCCCCGGCGCCCCGCTCGTCCACGACGAGATCGCGAAGAACACCTGCTACGAGTGGTCGCTGGGCGACAAGGCGGCGACCGATGCGGCGTTCGCCAAGGCCGCGCACGTCACGAAGCTCGACATCGTCAACAACCGGCTCGTGCCCAACGCGATCGAGCCGCGGGCCGCGATCGGTGACTACGACAGCGGCATGGACAGCTTCACGCTGTACACGACCAGCCAGAACCCGCACGTCGCCCGCCTCGTGCTGTCCGCCTTCAACGGCATCGCGCCGGAGCACAAGCTGCGCGTGATCGCCCCCGACGTGGGCGGCGGCTTCGGCTCGAAGATCTTCATCTACGCCGAGGAGACGGTCTGTCTCTGGGCGTCGAAGCAGGTCGGCCGCCCGGTGAAGTGGACCGGCGACCGGTCGGAGGCCTTCCTCGCCGACGCGCACGGCCGCGATCACGTGACCACCGCCGAGATGGCGATGGCGCGGGACGGCACGATCCTGGGCCTGCGGGTCCACACGACGGCCAATCTCGGCGCCTATCTGTCGACGTTCGCGTCCTGCGTTCCGACCTATCTCTACGCCCCGCTTCTGTCGGGCCAGTACCGCATCCCGGCGATCTACGCCGAGGTCGACGGCGTCTACACCAACACCGCCCCCGTCGACGCCTATCGCGGCGCCGGCCGGCCGGAGGCGACGTTCGTCATCGAGCGGATGGTCGAGACCGCGGCGCGGGAGATGAAGATCGACCCGGCCGAGTTCCGCCGCCGCAACTTCGTCCCGGCGGACGCGTTCCCCTACCAGACGCCGGTCATCATGACCTACGACAGCGGCCAGTATCACAAGGTGCTGGACGAGGCGCTGACGCTCTCCGACTACGCCGGCTTCCCGGCCCGCAAGGCCGAGTCCGCCGCGCGCGGCAAGCTGCGCGGCATCGGCTTCTGCAGCTACATCGAGGCCTGCGGCATCGCGCCGTCGGCGGCGGTGGGCTCGCTGGGTGCCGGCGTCGGCCTTTGGGAGAGCGCCAAGGTGCGCTTCAACCCGACCGGCAACGTGCTGCTCTACACGGGTTCGCACCAGCACGGGCAGGGCCACGAGACGACCTTCGCCCAGCTCATCTCCACCTACCTCGGCGTTCCGACCGACCAGGTCGAGGTGATCCACGGCGACACCGAGAAGACGCCCTTCGGCATGGGCACCTACGGCTCGCGGTCGCTGGCCGTGGGCGGTTCGGCCATCGTGAAGGCGTGCGAGAAGGTGATCGAGAAGGGTCGCAAGATCGCCGCCCACCTGCTCGAGGCCGCCGAGGGCGACATCGAGTTCAAGGACGGCAAGTTCACCGTCGCCGGCACCGACAGGGCCAAGTCGATCCAGGAGATCGCCTTCGCCGCCTACGTCCCGCACAACTATCCGCAGGGCGTGGAGCCGGGGCTGGAGGAAAGCGCCTTCTACGATCCCGTCAACTTCACCTTCCCGTCGGGAACGCAGGTCTGCGAGGTCGAGATCGACCCCGACACCGGCGTGACGACGATCGTGAACTTCGTCGCCATCGACGATTTCGGGAAGATCATCAACCCGATGATCGTCGAGGGGCAGGTCCACGGCGGGATCGTGCAGGGCATCGGGCAGGCGCTGCTCGAGAACGCCGTCTACGACCCGGAGTCCGGACAGCTGCTGACCGGGTCGTACATGGACTACACGATGCCGCGCGCGGACGACGTGCCGTCCTTCAAGGTCGGCCTCGTCGAGACGCCCTGCCCCCACAACCCGCTGGGCGTGAAGGGTTGCGGCGAGGCGGGCGCCATCGCCGCCCCCGCCTCGGTGATGAACGCCGTCACCGACGCCATCGGCAAGCACATGCAGATGCCCGCCACGCCCGAGCGCGTGTGGCGTGCGATCCACGGCACGGCCGTCTGAGGGAGCCTCCACCATGTATTCCTTCGACTATCACAAGCCCGCCAGCCTCTCCGACGCCGCCGCCCTGCTGGGCAAGGCCGAGGAGGGCAAGCTCATGGCCGGCGGCCAGACCCTCATCCCGACCCTCAAGCAGCGCCTCGCCCGGCCGACCGACCTGATCGACCTGGGCGCCATCGCCGAGCTGAAGGGCATCAAGGAAGAGGGCGGCGCCCTCGTGATCGGCGCCATGGCCCGCCACGCCGACGTCGCGGCGTCGGACGTGGTGAAGCGGATGATCCCCGGCCTCGCCGACCTCGCCGACAACATCGGCGACGCCCAGGTGCGCAACCGCGGGACCATCGGCGGCTCGATCGCGAACAGCGATCCGGCGGCCGACTATCCGTCGGCGATCGTGGCGCTGAACGCGACCGTGCACACCGTCAAGCGCACGATCGCGGCCGACGCCTTCTTCACCGGCATGTTCGAGACCGCGCTGGAGGAGGGCGAGATCATCACCGCCATCCGCTTCCCGCGGGCCGAGAAGGCGGCCTACGCCAAGTTCCGCAACCCCGCCAGCCGCTATGCGGTCGTGGGCGCGTTCGTGGCGCGGACGGGCGGGAGCGTGCGGGTAGCGATCACCGGTGCGGCCCCCAGCGTCTTCCGCTGGACCGAGGCCGAGGCGGCGCTGTCGGCTAACTGGTCGGCGGCGGCCATCGACGGGCTGTCGGTGAAGGCGGACGGTCTGAACGCCGACATCCACGCCTCGGCCGACTACCGCGCCAACCTCGTAAAGGTGATGACCAAGCGCGCCGTGCTGGCGGCGGGCTGATCCGACGCCATATGGTCGGGGGGGCCGTTCGCGCCCTCCCGCCGATGGCCGGAGGACCCCATGGACGTGTTGGAGACGCTTTACCGGCGCGACTTCGTGGAATGGACCACGGCCCAGGCCGAGGTCCTGCGCCGCCAGGGTGCCGCCCGCCCCGACGACGACCCCGGGATCGATTGCGAAAACCTGATCGAGGAGATCCTCGACAGCGGCCGGAGCGTCCGTCGGCGGTATCGGTCGCTCCCAACCCAGCACGTCGCCCACCTTCCGAAACTCGAGCATTCCCCGGCGGACCAGCCCCGACGCCCCTGGATGGCAGAGGCGTCGACCTTTCGGATCGACGCGAAGCGGAAGGCGGACGACGCGCCGTCGATTCGCGCCGGGCTCGATCTGGCCGGGATCCATGCCGACGCGCGGCGCATCGTGGCGGACGGGATGGCGGTCGACGGCCTGGACGTGCCCGACCTCCCGACCGTCTGCCCCGACGACCTCGACGCGCAGATCCTCGCCGACGGCTGGTTCCCCGGGAACCGGCACGGAATCGCGCCATGACGGCGAAGCACAGGCCGGTCGATCCGCCTTTCGACGACACCCTCTACGAAAGGGACTACGTGGAATGGGCCGAGGCGCAGGCCGAGGCGGTGGGCCGCCTCCGGGACCTGCGCCCGGCCGCGGACGTCGGGATCGACCACGACAATCTGATCGACGAGATCCTCGACATGGCGAGAAGTTGGCGCCACGCTTACGAGTCGCAGATCATCCAGACGATGGTGCACCTGCTGAAGCTCGAACATTCGCCGGCGAGGGATCCCCGTCTTCATTGGCGATCCGAGGTGACGAACCACCGGTTGCAGGCACGACGAAGGGCAGCGGCCGCGCCGAGCCTGCGGTCACGGATCGACCTCCGGGATCTTTACGCCGACGCGCGAAAGCTGGCCCTGATCGCCCTGGAGCAGGACGCCGTCCCCGCCTCCACGCTGCCGGCCACCTGCCCCTACGACCTCGACACGCAGATCCTCGCCGACGGCTGGTTCCCCGGGAACCGGCACGGCCTTCTCCCCTGATCCCCGCTCGCCCGACCGGACACCCCTGATGGCCCCTTCCCTTCCCGCCTCGGTCGACGAGACGGTCGCCCTCCTCCAGCGCGGCGACTACGTGACCGACCGCGCGCTCGCGACCGCCCTGTTCCTCGCCCTCAAGCTCGGGCGCCCGCTGTTCCTGGAGGGCGAGGCCGGCGTCGGCAAGACCGAGATCGCCAAGGTCCTGTCGAAGACGCTGGGCCGGAAGCTCCTGCGGCTCCAGTGCTACGAGGGTCTCGACGTCTCCTCGGCCGTCTACGAGTGGAACTACGCCCGGCAGATGATCGAGATCCGCCTCGCCGAGGCCGCGGGCGACACGGACCGGGGCGCGCTCGCGTCCGACATCTTCGCCGACCGGTTCCTGATCCGTCGCCCCCTCCTGCAGGCGCTGGAGCCCCAGGCCGACGGACCGCCCGTCCTCCTGATCGACGAGCTGGACCGGACCGACGAGCCATTCGAGGCGTACCTGCTGGAGATCCTGTCGGACTTCCAGGTCACCATCCCGGAACTGGGCACCATCGCGGCCGAGCGGCCGCCGATCGTGATCGTGACGTCGAACCGCACGCGCGAGATCCACGATGCGCTGAAGCGCCGCTGCTTCTACCATTGGGTCGACTATCCGGCGCCCGAGCGCGAACTGGCGATCCTCAAGGTTAAGGCCCCGGGCGCCGACGACCGCCTCGCCCGGCAGATGGTCCAGTTCGTCCAGCGCCTGCGGGGCATGGACCTGTTCAAGGCGCCGGGGGTGGCCGAGACGATCGACTGGGCGCACGCTCTGACCCAGCTCGACCGGATGGAACTCACGCCCGGCCTGATCGACGACACGCTCGGCACCCTGCTGAAGTACCAGGACGACATCGGCCGGATCCGCGGCAGCGAGGCCGCGCGCCTCCTGGCCGAGGTGCAGGACGAGATCGCCGCCGCCGCCCGGGGCTGACCGGATGGCCGAGATCGACGGCATCCAGGCCGACGGGCGCCTCGCCCGCAACATCCTCCAGTTCGGCCGCGTGCTGCGCCGGGCGGGGCTCCCCGTCGGCCCGGGCCGGGTGCTGCAGGCGATCGAGGCGGTAGAGGCGGTCGGCATCGGCGACCGGACCGACTTCTACTGGACGCTCCACGCGGTCTTCGTGAACCGGCGCGACCAGCGGGAGGTGTTCGACCAGGCGTTCCACGTCTTCTGGCGGAACCCGAACCTGCTCGAACGCATGCTCACCGTGATGCTGCCGCCGTCCCCCGGCGAGGCGTCTCCCGACGACACCGAGATCTCGCGCCGCGTGTCGGAGGCGATGATGCCGGAGAAGGGCCAGGGCCAGCCGCAGCCGCCGCAGAACCAGGACGTCGAGTTCGACGCCGCCTTCACCTGGTCCGACCGCGAGATCCTGCGGACGATGGACTTCGAACAGATGAGCGCGGAGGAGATCCGCCGCGCCAAGGCCGTCCTCGCCCGCATGCGCCTGCCGCTGATGGACGTTCCGACCCGCCGCTTCCGCCGCGATCCCACCGGCCCGCGCATCGACCTGCGGGCGACGATTCGCGAGAGCCTGCGCGGCGGCGGCGGCCTCGTGGACCTCGCCCGGCGGCGGCGCCGCGTGCGGCATCCGCCGCTGGTCGTGCTGTGCGACATCTCGGGCTCGATGAGCCGGTATTCGCGGATGCTGCTGCACTTCCTGCACGCGGTGACGAACGACCGCGACCGGGTCCACGTCTTCGTCTTCGGCACGCGGCTGACCAACGTGACCCGCGCGCTCCGGTCGAAGGACGTCGACGTGGCGCTGGGCAGGATCGGGGCCCAGGTGCAGGACTGGTCGGGCGGCACCCGCATCGGCCACTGCATCGATGGGTTCAACCGCGACTGGTCGCGCCGCGTGCTGGGCCAGGGTGCCGTCGTGCTGCTGATCTCCGACGGGCTCGATCGCGACGGCGGGGTCGGGCTGTCGGTGGCCATGGACCGGCTGCACCGCAGCTGTCGCCGGCTGATCTGGCTGAATCCCCTGTTGCGCTGGGACGGGTTCGCGCCGAAATCTTCGGGTATCCGCGCCATGCTTCCCCATGTGGACGAGTTCCGCTCGGCCCACAGCCTCGAGAGCCTCGAGGAACTGGCGCGGCTCCTGGCCGCCGAGCGCCCCGCGGGGCCCGACGGCGTCCGCCGCTGGCTGAAGGAGATGGCCGCATGACCGCAGCGTCCGAGATCGAGACCGCCGCCCTCTGGCGCGCCGAGGGGCGCCGGGTGGCCGTGGCGACCGTCGTCGCCACCTGGGGCTCCTCGCCCCGCCCGGTCGGGAGCCAGATGGCGATCGACGGCGACGGGCGGATGGTGGGCTCCGTCTCCGGCGGCTGCATCGAGGGGGCGGTCGTCCACGAGGCGATGCAGACCATGGCCGACGGCGAGCACCGGATGCTCGACTTCGGCGTCAGCGACGAGATGGCCTGGGAGGTCGGGCTCGCCTGCGGCGGGCGCGTCCAGGTCTATGTGGAGCCGGTGGAGTGAAGGCCGCCCTCCTCGACCGCCTGCTCGCCGCCAAGCGCGCGAAGCAGCCCCTCGCGATGGTGACCGACCTCGGCACCGGGCAGCAGACGCTCGTCTTCCCCGACGCGGTGCACGGTCAGGCCGGTCTCGAGGGCGCGCTGCTCGACGAGGTGCGCCGTCGCCTCCGCCTCGACCTCAGCGGGATCGTCGAGACGCCGGATCACCGGATCTTCGTCCATGTCCACAATCCGCCGCTGCGCATGGTCGTGGTGGGTGCCGTCCACATCGCGCAGCCGCTCGTCCGCATGGCCGTCGTCGCCGGCTACGACGTCACGGTCGTCGATCCCCGCGCCGCATTCGCCTCGGAGGAGCGGTTCCCGGGCGTCGCGCTCTCCAACGACTGGCCGGACGAGGCGATGACGGCGCTGGCGCCGGACGCGCGGACGGCCGTCGTCACGCTCACACACGACCCGAAGCTGGACGATCCGGCACTGATCGTGGCGCTGCGCTCGCCCGCCTTCTACGTGGGCGCGCTGGGCAGCCGGAAGACCCATGCCCGGCGGGTGGAGCGCCTGTCGGCCGAGGGACTGACGGCGGCCGAGATCGCCCGCATCCACGGCCCGGTCGGCCTCGCGATCGACGCCGTCACCCCGGCCGAGATCGCGGTCTCGATCCTCGGGCAGGTGACGCAGGTCCTCCGCCGGCGGGCGGAGGACGACGGGCCGTGAGGTTCGGCCCGACGCCGCTGGCCGAGGCGGAGGGGGCATTCCTGGCGCATGCGCTCCGCGTCGGCGGCGCCGTGTTCAAGAAGGGACGGCGCCTGTCGACCGACGACGTCGCTCTCATGCGGATCAACGGCTTGACGGAGGTCGTGGCGGCGCGGCTCGAACCGGGCGACCTCGACGAGGATCTGGCCGCCGCCCGCATCGCCGCCGCCCTGGCGGGGCCGGGGATCACGGCCGGCGCCGCCTTCACGGGCCGGGTGAACCTCTTCGCGCAAGCCCATGGCCTGCTGACGATCGACACCGCGCGCATCGACCGGATCAACGTCGTCGACGAGGCCGTGACCGTCGCGACGCTCCCTGCCCACACGCCGGTCGCCCCCCGCCAGATGCTGGCGACGGTGAAGATCATCCCCTTCGCGGCGCCGCTGGCGGCGGTGGAGGCGGCGGAGGCGGTGGCGCGGGAGGCCGCGCCCGTCGTCGTGGTGCGCCCCTTCCGCCCGCGCACCGTGGCGCTGATCCAGACCCGCCTGCCGGGAACCAAGGACGGCGTGCTGGACAAGACGGTGACGGTCACGGCGGAGCGGGTCGCCGCCTACGGCAGCGCCCTGGCGCCCGACGTTCGCGTACCGCACGAGCCGGGGGCGTTGGCGGCGGCGGTCGCGGCGGCGATCGGCGACGGGGCCGGCCTGTTGCTGATCGCGGGGGCGTCGGCGATCACCGACCGGCGCGACGTGCTGCCGGACGCGATCGAGCGGGCCGGGGGGACGGTGGAGCACTTCGGGATGCCGGTCGATCCCGGCAATCTGCTCCTCCTCGCGCGGGTCGGAACGGTGCCGGTCCTCGGCCTGCCGGGCTGCGCGCGTTCGCCGAAGCTCAACGGCTTCGACTGGGTTCTTCAGAGATTGCTCGCGGACGTGCCGGTCGGGCGGGCGGACGTGATGCGGATGGGCGTCGGCGGCCTGCTGGCGGAGATCCCGTCCCGGCCCCTGCCCCGGGCCGACGCGTCCCCCCGGCCGGCCCCGAACGCGCCGCAGGCGCCGCGCGTAACCGCCGTGGTGCTGGCGGCCGGGCGCGGGACCCGCATGGGTGGGCCGAACAAGCTCGCCCTGCCCCTCGACGGGCGGCCCATCGTCGACCACGTGGTCGCCGCGGCCCAGGCGTCGCAGGCCGAGCGGGTGGTGGTGGTGACGGGGCACGAGCCCGAGCGGGTGCGGGCGTCCCTCGCCGGCCGGACGGCGACGTTCGTGCACAATCCCGACCATGCCGACGGGCTGTCCACCTCGCTGCGCGCGGGCCTCGCGGCGGTCGGGGAGGAGACGGACGCGGTCGTGGTCCTGCTGGGCGACATGCCGCGCGTGAACGCGGGTCTGATCGACAGGCTGATCGCCGCCTATGCGCCGGTGGAAGGGCGGTCGATCTGCGTCCCGACGGTCGGCGGCCGGCGGGGGAACCCGATCCTGTGGGACCGCGCGTTCCTGACCGAGATGTCGCGGATCGAGGGCGACACCGGCGCCAGGGCGCTGCTGGAGCGCCACGCCGACGTGGTGTGCGAGGTTGCGGCCGGCGACGACGCGGCCCTGACGGACGTCGACACGCCCGCGGCCTACGCCGCGGTCACCGGGTCCGCGCCGTGACGAACCGGACGATGGCGTCGCCGGCGCCGCGGCTCCAGAGGTCGTTGTGGTGGCCGCCGGGGATCCACACGGCCTCCTTCGGGTCGGCCGCGGCATCGTAGAGTTGGCGCCCCAGACGCTGCGGCACGACGTCGTCGCGATCGCCGTGCAGGACGAGGACCGGCGCGCCGACCTGCGCCACGTCGCGTAGCGCGTCGAACCGGTCGACGATGATCGAGCGGAACGGAACCAGCGGATAATGGTGCTGCGCCACGTCGGCGAGGCTGGTGAAGGGCGTCTCGAGCACCACCGCGGCGACCGGCGTCGCGCGCCCGGCGAGCCCGTGGGCGATCCGGACGGCGACCGCGGTCCCCAGCGATTCCCCGTAGAGGACGAGACGCGCCGTCCCGATTCCCTTCGCGCCGAGCCAGCGGATCTGCGCCGCCGCGTCGCGCATGAACCCCGTTTCGCCGGGCGAGCCCGGATTCCCGCCGAAGCCACGATAGCCTGCGAGGAACACGCCGAAGCCCGCCGCGGTCAGTTCGCGCGCCTTGAAGACGCGGTGGCCGACGTGGCCGGCGTTGCCATGGAACAGGACCACGACCGGGCGGTCGTCGGCGGCGGGGGGGTGGTACCAGCCGGTGATGTCGAGACCGTCCTCTGTCCGCGTCCCGACCAGTTCGAAATCGGCGGCGCCCCAACGGCCCGGATCGGGGCGCTGGGGATCCGGATAGAACAGCAGCGCGCGCTGGACGGCCTGCATGTTGTCGACGGCCATGCCGTAGACCGCGGCGCCCATCGCCAGGAACGGCAGCATCCGGTCCGGATCCTTCAGGCCGCAGCGGCGACGGTGGCCCGGACCAGGGCGGCGAACCGGTCCCCCAGCACGCGGGCGAAACCGTTCGCTGCATCGATGTGACGGTCGAGTTCGCCGTCGATCCGGTCCCGCAACCCGGGATAGTCCCGATCGACGTCGCCCTCGTGCGTCGCGATCCAGTGGAGCACGTCCGCGCGGGTGACCTCGGGGTGGAACTGCACCCCGTACTGCGTGCGCCCGAGCCGGAAGGCCTGGACACGCGTGCTCGCCGAGGTGGCGAGCCGGACCCCGCCGGGGGGCAGGTCGAAGACGTCATGGTGCCACTGCATGAGCGGCAGGCGCGCGGGCGCGTGGGCGAAAAGCGAATCGCGACGCGCATCGGGAAGGAACTCCACCGCCACGTCGAAGCCGATCTCGACAACGTGGTTCGGGCGGACGGGCGTCGCGTTCCCCGGCGCCGCGTGGGCCCGCGCCATCAGCTGCGCACCGAGGCAGATCCCCAGCACCGGCCGGTCCGAGGCGGCGAAATCGCGCAGCAGACCGACGATCCGATCGAAATAGGGATGGCGGGCGTCGTCCATGGCGCTCTGCGGACCGCCAAGGACGAGGGCCCCGTCGAGGCCGTCGATCGTCGACGGAAGCGGTTCGCCGGAAATCGGCGCGAGGTCGAGGAGATCGATGCCCGCCGCCCGCAAGCGTTCGCCGATCAATCCGCTGCCTTCGTGCGGGTGATTTCTTACGACCAGCAAACGTCCCATCGTCCCGAACACCCCGCGTCGTGCCCCAGATTCCTTCGCCCCGACGGGACGTCGACGGCAGCATTTGGGGAGAAGCACATGCCCGCCGCAAGGGGGCTGGCGCCAGCGTGGCGATAGGGCCCGAAGCACAACCGGGCGTTAACGATTATCGACTAGCCTAGACGTGCAATTCGTTGGTAACCCTACCGAGAGCGACCGTTTGGGGTGCCCGGTTCAGTTCGGAGCGAAATATGAGCATGAAGGTTCTCGTCGTGGATGACTACGCAACAATGCGGCGCATCATCCGCAACCTCTTGACCCAGATCGGTTTCACCGACGTCGACGAGGCGGCCGACGGGGCGAGCGCGCTGAGCAAGCTTCGCGAGGCGAAGTTCGGCCTCGTCATCTCCGACTGGAACATGGAGCCGATGACCGGCCTCCAGCTCCTCAAGGAGGTCCGTGCCGACAAGGTGCTGAAGGACACGCCCTTCATCATGGTCACGGCCGAGAGCAAGACCGAGAACGTGGTCGCGGCGAAGCAGGCGGGTGTCAACAACTACATCGTAAAGCCGTTCAACGCCGAAACGCTGAAGAGCAAGATCCAGTCGGTCATCGGAGAGTGACCGTGCACCGGCCGGCCGACCTCAGCGACGACGAATTCGACCAGATCGAGGAACGCCTTTCGGAGACGCCGAAGGGTCGCGCTTTCCTTCGGCGCTACGCGCGGCGTTCCGCGGCAATGGGCGTCGACGAGGTCCGTACGATCGTCGCGGACCTGCGCGACATGATCTCCGGCCGGGGGGAGGGCGTCGGTCCGGCCGGGCACATGGATGTGCTCCGGCGCGAACTGATGGAGATGGCGGCGTCGATCGAGCGGGCCCGGCGCGAGATCGCGTCGCTCCGTCCGGCCGACGAGACGGCGAGCGGGAACAGCAAGATCCTGACCGCCACCAACGAGCTGGACGCCATCGTCAGCTCGACCGAGCGCGCGTCGATCGAGATCCTGAATTCGGCCGAACGGCTGATGGAGCTGGTCTCCAAGCTGCGCCGGACCGGGGCCGATTCCGAGATCTGCTCGGACATCGAGAGCGAGGTGACGGGCATCTTCACCGCCTGCTCGTTCCAGGACATCACCGGACAGCGGACGTCGAAGGTCGTCAACGCGCTCCGCTACATCGAACAGCGCGTCGCGGCGATGATCGGGATCTGGGGAATCGAGGGCATCGCCCCGAACGAGGACGACGACAACGCGGACCGGCGCCCGGACGCGCATCTCCTCGGCGGGCCGCAGCTCGACGGGATGGGCGTCAGCCAGGACGACATCGACCGGATGCTGAACGACGACAACTTCGCCGTCGTCTCGGCCCCGGCGGAACCCGAGTGGGACCTCGACCCGCCTCCGGCACCGCCGCCCCCTCCACCGCCGCCCCCTCCACCGCCGCCCCCGGCCAAGAAGGCCAAGAAGGCGGCCGAGGAGCCGCCGCCGAAGGCGGAGGGCAAGGCGCTCGACCAGTCGGCCATCGACGCGCTCTTCGGCTGACGGTCGCCCGAGGGACGCACCCAGCCCACCGATGTCCCAACCGGTCCGACAGGCACCCCGCATCGGCCTCGCGCTCGGCGGCGGTGCCGCGCGCGGCTGGGCGCACATCGGCGTTCTTCGGGCGCTTGCCCGGATCGGGGTGCAGGCGGACATCATCGCCGGAACCTCCATCGGCGCCGTCGTGGGCGGTGTCGCTATGGCCGGCAAGATGGACGCGCTGGAGGATTGGGCCCGGGCCCTCAACCGTCGGCGCCTCGTCGGCTATCTCGACTTCCGGATCCGGGCCGGCGGCCTGATCGGTGGCGAGCGCCTCCTGACGGAGCTGAAGCGGCACCTCGGCGGAACGACGATCGAGTCGCTGCCCCTGCCCTACACCGCGGTCGCGACCGACCTCGTCACGGGCCACGAGGTCTGGATCTCGAACGGCATCCTCATCGACGCGATGCGCGCCTCGATGTCACTGCCGGGCGTCTTCCCGCCCTGGCGCTGGGAGGGGCGTTGGCTCGTCGACGGCGCCCTCGTGAACCCCGTTCCGATCAGCGTCTGCCGGGCGCTGGGCGCGCAGATGGTCATCGCGGTCAACCTCAACGCCGACGTCATCGGCAAGACCCGCCGCCCCGGGACCTCGATTCCCACGGCAGCCGGCTTCGACCTCCTCACGCTCATCGACGAGGACGGCGAGGCACCGCCGGTACCCTCGCGTCTCGACGCGTTGGTCCGACGGGTGTTCCGGCGCGAGCCCGACCAGCCGAGCCTGTTCGGGACCATGGTCGGCTCGCTCGGCATCATCATGGACCGCATCACCCGGTCCCGGCTGGCGGGAGAGCCGCCGGACGTCCACATCACGCCGCGGATCGGGCACGTCGGGCTGCTGGAGTTCGACCGGGCCGAGGAGCTGATCGCCGAGGGCGAGGCGGCGGTGCAGCGCGCACTCCCCGACATCCGCGACGCGCTCGCGGTCTTCGGCATCCGCGGCCAGGGACCGACGGGACCGACGTCCTGAGGCTGCGGCCGGTGGAATAATCGGGCATCGAAGGTGTTGTTCCGGTCCGGACCGGCATTACAATCCTCGGACGAGGTGTTCCCGCCGGGAACGGACGCCGCCGCCACGCGGTCCCGGAGGCCGCGACGTGATCGACATCATCAATCTATCGATCCTGATCGGGTCGGGCCTTCTCGTCCTCAGCATCCTGACGAGCCTGCTTTCCTTCCGGTTCGGCGCGCCGCTCCTCCTGATCTTCCTCGCGGTCGGCCTCGCCGCGGGCGAGGACGGCCCGGGCCGTCTCATGTTCGACAACGCGCAGGCCGCCTATCTCATCGGCAGCGTCGCGCTCGCCGTGATCCTCTACGAGAGCGGGCTGGGGACGCGGCTCTCGGCGTTCCGCTCGGCCGGTCCGCCCGCCATCGCGCTCGCCACCGTCGGCGTCGTCGTGACCATGACCATGGTCGCGCTCGCCGCGCGCTATCTGTTCGGATTCTCGTGGATCAACGCGTTCCTCGTCGGCGCGATCGTCAGCTCGACCGACGCGGCCGCCGTCTTCTTCCTCCTGCGCGTCGGGGGCATCACGCTGCGCGACCGCGTCCGCTCGACGCTGGAGATCGAATCGGGCTCGAACGACCCCATCGCCATCTTCCTGACGATCGGGCTGGTCGAACTCGCCGTCTCGGGCGAGAGCGAGCCCTTCGCGGTGGCGATGGTGTTCGTTCAGCAGATGGGGATCGGCGCGGTCGCGGGGCTGGCCGGCGGCATGCTCGCGGTCGTCGCCCTCTCCCGGCTCAGGATGGACGCCGGCCTGCACGCGGTCTCGTCGCTGGCCATGGCGCTGTTCCTGTTCTCGCTCACGGCGGTGATCGGGGGCAGCGGATTCCTGGCCGTCTATCTGGCCGGCCTGTGCGTCGGCAACCGCCGGATTCCAGGGGGCCAGACCCTCCAGCGGTTCCACCAGGGGCTCGCCTGGCTGGCGCAGATCGTCATGTTCGTGACGCTCGGGCTCCTTGCCACGCCGTCGCAGTTCCCGGCGATCGCGCCGACGGCGCTCGGACTCGCCGTCGTCCTGGTGCTGGTTGCGCGCCCCCTCGCCGTCTGGCTCTCGCTGCTGCCGTTCCGCTTCAGCCGGGCCGAGGTGACTTTCATCGCCTGGGTCGGCCTGCGCGGCGCGGTGTCGATCCTTCTCGCCATCGTCCCGATCCTCGCCGACCTGCCGGGCAGCCGCGACCTCTTCAACATCGCGTTCCTCGTGGTCCTGATGTCGCTGCTGGTGCAGGGCTGGACGATCCGCCCGCTCGCCCGCGGCCTGCGCCTCATCGTTCCGCCGCGGGCGGGACCGGTCGACCGCGTCGATCTGGAACTGCCGGGAAAGGCGGACTACGAGCTGGTCGCCTACCGGGTGCATGAGCAGAGCCTCGCGGCCCGCGGCGGCCGGCTTGAGCGCTGGGCCCGCCCGTCGCTCCTCGTCCGGGAGGGGCACGTGCGCCCGCTCCACGGGGCGGGCGCGCTGCAACCGGGCGACCTCGTCTATCTGTTCGCGCCGGCCGCGCGCATCCCCCTGCTCGACCGGCTGTTCGGCGCCGCGCGCGAGCATGCCGCCGAGGACCGGGCCTTCTTCGGGGATCTCGCGCTGCGCCCGGACATCCGCGTCTACGCGCTGGCCGAACTCTACGGCCTACCTCTGGTCGCGGGTGCCGCCGACGACACGCTCGCCGACCTGTTCCACCAGCGGTTCGGCAGCGGCCTCGAGGTCGGCGATCGGCTGTCGCTCGGTGGCGTCGACCTCATCGTCCGCGACATCGAGGAGGGGCGGATCCTCGAGGTGGGCGTGGACCTCGACCCCGCGACGGCGCCCTCGCGCCGCATCCCGGTCTTCCAGAGCCCGGCCGAGATCCTCCGGGGGCTCGCGGGCGTCGTGGGGCGCGTGCGGTTCCGCATCTGGCAGATGCGGGAGCGGCGGCGCGAACGCCGCGTCAATGCGGCGGCGATATCGTCGCTCACATCGAACGCGCCCGATCCTGTGGTAGAAAGACGGGCGTCCGGCGACGGTCGGACGGCGACGCCGGGCGACGGCGGATCGGAACTCGAACGGACGGGACGGGAATGACCTCGGGTAGCAGGGACGACGCGCTGGTGGAGATCCGCAAGGAGCTTGCGGGCCTCAAGAACGAGATCGAGAAGGTCGGGACCGTCGCCAAGCAGATCGACACCATCGCCAAGCAGACGAACCTCCTCGCCCTGAACGCCACGATCGAGGCGGCGCGGGCGGGCGATGCGGGGCGCGGATTCGCCGTGGTCGCGGGCGAGGTGAAGAACCTCTCGGGACAGACCGCCTCGGCCACCGCGGACATCTTCGCGGTGCTCGAGAGCCTGACCCGGCGGACGCAGCTGCTCGACGGTCTCGTCGAGAAGGCGTCCACGGCAGCCTGACCCTCGGGCGACGATGGTCCTCACCCGCGAGAGCCTCCGCGACGGCACGCTCCGCCGGATGCTCGAACAGTCGGGCGATCACGGCCTCGCCCTGATGCTGAGCGACGAGGAGCGCAACGCGTCGCTGCGGACGCTCCTCGACGGTCATCAGGCGGACTCGGACCTGTGGGTGTTCGGCTACGGATCGCTGATCTGGAACCCGGCCATCCACACCGTCGGGCGCAGCATGGCGCGGCTTCGCGGCTGGCACCGGCGGTACTGCCTGTGGACCGTGCTGGGCCGGGGAACGCCGGACCGCCCGGGTCTGATGCTCGGTCTCGAACGCGGCGGGAGCTGCGTGGGCGTCGCGTGGCGGGTGGCCGCGGCCGACGTCTCCGTCGAACTCGACATCCTCTGGCGGCGGGAGATGATCAGCGGCGCCTACGTGCCCCGCTGGGTCGCGGTGGAGACGCCGGACGGGCCTGCGCGCGCAATCACCTTCACCATCAACCAAGCCCATCCGCGCTACGCGGCGCGTCAGGACGACGACGCGGTGGCGCGGGTGGTGGCGCAGGCGACCGGGCCGCTGGGCACCTGCCGCGAGTATCTGGAGAACACGGTCTCGCACCTGCGCGATCTCGGCATCCGCGACGCCCGGCTGGAGCGGATCGCGGCGCGGGTGAACGCCCTGCGCGCCGAGGCCTCAGAGCAGGCCGCGAAGGCGGGCGTGTAGGACGGCGCCCAGCGTGCAGGCGTCGGTGATCCGCCCGTCGCGGATCATCGCCTCCAGCTCCGGAACCGGCACCGCCTCGATCCGGGCGATGCCTTCCGACGCCTGCGGCGCGCCGAAGGACGAGACCGTCGCATGGAACAGCTCCACCGCCGCGCCCGACAGCGCGGTCGACGTTTGCATCGGGGCGAGGTGGACGACCGACGTCGCTACGGCACCCATCTCCTCCGCCAGTTCGGTGACCGCTGTCTCCGCCGCCGTGGCGCCGGGTTCGATCATCCCGCGCGGGATCTCGAGCTGCCAGGACCGGGTGGCATGGCGGAAATGCCGCAGCAGGAGGACGCGACCCTCCATGACCGGGAGAACCGCGGCACCCGACCGTTCGCCGAACCCGGGACGCGCGATCCGGTGATGGATCACCCGCGTCCCGTCGGCATAGGTAATCGCGTCGCGCATCAAGAACAGGTAGGGGTCCTCGTAGTGGACGCCGACCGTGGCCCAGTCGCGGGGTAGGCCGCGCGCCTCCAGCCGATCGCCGACGGTCGCCTCGATCGCCGCGATCCCGTCGGGGTCGAGGGCGACGACGGCGCCGCCCGGCGGGGTCGCGAACTGTTCGGGATGCTTCGCGGCGAGGGCGAGATAGCGGGCGAGACGGTCCGCGCGACCGGTCATCGCGGGTCAGTGCGCGTGGCCGTGGCCGCCGTGCGCATGGTCCCCGTGCGCATGGTCCCCGTGGCCGCCGGAGCCGCCGGCGTCGGGAACGACGCCGCCGCTCATAAGCCCGACGATGGCGATCGCGACGACGGCCGTGGCGATCAGCAGCGAGACGACCATGGAACACCTCCGGAACCCGTATGGCGACGGTGCCCCAGCCGGGGCGGCGGCGCAAGCGTCGGCACGGTGATCCTTGGTGGCCGCGTCGCCCCCGCGGTATCATCATCCGATCGTTCACGAGACGTCCGGCGAGGAGTTCCGATCCGCATGCGGCTTTCGATCGTCCTGACCGCCGCGGTCATCGCCGTCGCCGGCCCCGTCCGTGCGGCCGACCCTCCCCCGCCGCAGCCGGCGACGCGCAACGCCTCGTCGGCGAAGTCCGCGCAGGAGCTCCGGGCCGAGAAGGGGTGGCAGACGACCGAGGAGACGGCGGCGGGCGAGGGCCGGGTGCTGCGCGTCTTCGCCGACAGCTTCCCGGCCGAGAACAACATCGGCACCGATGAGATGATCGCGACGCTTTCGATCCGCTGCTACGCGGACCGGCAACTGCTGATCAACTTCATGACGACCGTCAATCTCGTGACCCTCGACCAGATCCAGCGCTACGAACCCTTCACGATCGAATACCGGGTGGACAGCCAGCGGCGGACCTCGGCACCGGGCATGCTCGTCCTGCCGCAGGTGATGATGTTCCGCAATGTCCGGGACGCCCAGGCGTTCGCCGCCGCCGTCGCGGGGGCGCGCCGAACCATCGAGGTCGATGCGGTGACCCGGGTCGTCCGCATGCCCGGCCGGTTCGCGGTGACGAACGTGGCCACGGCGATGAGGCCCGTCATCGAGGGCTGCGGCCGTCCGCCGACGAGCTGACCCGGCCGACCCGAAGGACTACCCCGTCTGCCACGACCGGAACGGCCGCCCCGAGGGGGTGCCGTCAATTGATCGTTAACCACGATCGGCGAACCTCGAGCGTCGTCTGGCGGAGGGAGGTCGTCGCGTGGGCACCATCGGATCCGGTCGACCGCAGGCATTCGGGGCTCCCGTCGCCCGACGGCTCGTCCGGCGGTCGGGGCTCGCGGCCGGCCCAGGCGCGGGACCGGAAGGCCCCACCGGCGACACCCGGCCGCCGCGCCGCCGCGTCATGATCATCGAGGACGACGCCATCGTCCGCCTCGGGCTCCAGGCGGTGCTCGAGGACGGGGGCGACGAGGTCATCCTGGCAGGATCCGCCGCGGAGGCGCTGGCCCGCCTCGCGGCGGGGGCGTCGGTTCCCGACGTGATCGTCGCCGACTACCGCCTGCGCGACGGGCAGGTGGGGACCGACGCGATCCGCCGGGTCCGCGACGCGGTGGGGCGGGCGCTTCCGGCCGTGCTCCTGACGGGCGAGGCGGCCTCCGATCTCCAGGAGGAGGCGGCCCTGCAGGGCCTGCTCGTGGCCGGCAAGCCGATCGGGTCGCGGGACCTGTTCCGCGTCATCGGCCTCGCCATGGCGACATGATGGCGGGTCAGTCGAACAGGGCGTCGATCGCCGACTGATCGGAGGAGCCCTCGGTCGTCCCGGCCGTGGCGACGCCGTGGACGACGCCGCTCCCCTCCCCCACGAGGTTGGTCAGGTCGCGCATCGCCGTGTCGCAGACGTGGCGGAACTCCGGATCGGTCCCGCAGACATCGAGCCGCGCCACCGCATCGGCGATCCGCCCCTCGATCCGCGACACGACCGCGTCGAAGTCGCTGCGCACCTGCGGCTCGGCCGCGTCGTAGCACTCGATCGCCAGATCGGCGAACGGCAGCGACGAGCCGCGGAAATGCTCGGCATAGCTCTTCGGCCGCCACGCCTTCAGCTCGTCGAGCATGTCCGGCATGTCCGGCAGAAGCCCGAGGAGCATGATCGCCTCGTTGGCGTGATTGAAGAAATCCGTGCTGAGGAGCGAGCGGTCGTCGATCGTCGTGCCGTCGATCCTGCGCCTCAGGCTCTCGATGCGAGTCGTCCCGTCGGACACCATGCCACAACCGATCCCTGCAACACCGCTGTCGTCGATCCCGAAAGGACGGCACGGAGTTTCCGTCGCCCCGACGACGTCAAGACCCTATCGCAACCCGACGTGGTCGCAAGGGATTTGCGCTCACGACCGCCCGCCGTCACGCAGCGTGGGGTCCATCACGTCGCGCAGCCAATCCCCGATCAGGCTGATTGACAGCGTCGTCAGCACGATCACGATGCCGGGGAAGACGGCGATCCACCACGCGTTCAGCAGGAAGTCCCGCCCCTCGCCCAGAAGCTGGCCGAGGCTGGTCAGCGGCGGCTGGATGCCGAGGCCGAGGAAGCTCAGCCCCGTCTCCAGCAAGATGGTCTGGGGGAAGTTGAGCGTGAACTGGACGATCAGCACGCCGGCGACGTTGGGCAGCAGGTGGCGCAGATAGAGCCGCAGCGGCGAGGCGCCGAGCGCCTTCACCGCCTTGGCGTAGGGCTGGCTGGCGGCCGAAAGGACGACGCCGCGGGCGAGCCGCGCGTAGTTCTCCCAGCCGTTCAGCCCCATGAGCACCACGAACAGGGTGATCGAGTTCCCGAAGAACGCGAGCAGCGTCAGCGCGATCAGGATGAAGGGGAGAGAGGCCTGGACGTCGACCAGCATCATGATCGCCTCCTCCGCCCAGCCGCGCAGGTGCGCGGCGACGAAGCCGATGGCGGTGCCGATCACGGCGCCGATGAGGGTTCCCGCCAGCGCCACCGCCACCGAGATCCGCGTCGCCATCACGAGCCGCGCGACGATGTCGCGGCCGATCCGGTCGGTGCCGAGCAGATAGCCCTCCGGTCCGCCGAGCCAGGACGGGGGACGCAGGCGCAGGCGCAGGTTCTGCGCCGTGGGCGAATGCGGGGAGAGCGCGTCGCCGAACAGGCAGACGCCGACCACCGCGGCGAGCACGAGCATCGCCAGCATCACGAGCGGCGGGACGGCGAAGAGGCGCCTCATGCGTCCACCGAGGCGACGCGGATGCGGGGATCGAGGAGGCCGTAGAGAAGATCGACGACCAGATTGGCGATCACCATCGTCGCCGCGATGAGGAGGACGAGGCCCTGCACCACCGCGAGGTCGCGCGCCGCGACGGCGCTGACCAGAAGCCGCCCGACGCCGGGCCACGCGAACACCGTCTCGGTCACGATCGCCCCGCCGATCAGGCCGCCCAGCGAGAAGCCGAGGACGGTCACCACCGGGATCGCCGCGTTCGGCAGGGCGTGGCGCAGGATGCGCCCGCCGGGCGCCACGCCCTTCGCCTGGGCGGTGCGCATGTAGGGCCGCCGCAGCACCTCCAGCATGGAGGAACGGGTGAAGCGCGCGAGCGCGCCCGCGGTCGCGAGGCCGAGCGTGCAGGCCGGCATGATCAGGTGCCACGGCGTGCCGGTCCCGCTCGACGGGAGCCAGCGCAGCGTCAGCGAGAAGGTGAGGATCATGAGGATCCCCAGGAAGAAGTTCGGGATGGCGAAGCCGAGCACCGCGAACGCCATCGTCAACCGGTCGAGAAGCGTGTTCCGCCGCACCGCCGCGAGGATGCCGAGCGGCACGCCGACCATGAGGGCGAGCGCCAGCGCGGTCAGGCCGAGCAGCGCCGTCGCCGGCACCCGTTCGGTCACGAGGTCGATCACCGGGCGCGTGTCGCGCAGCGAGATGCCGAAGTCGCCCTGGAACACGGCGGCCATGTAGCGGAGGTACTGGACCGGGAGCGGCCGGTCGAGACCCCAGAGCGTGCGGTAGTACGCGATCACCTCCGGCTCGCTGTCGGCCGGCAGCAGCGAGACGAGCGGGTCGCCCGACGTCCGGAGCACCACGAAGACGAACGTCACCACCAGCCAGAGCGTGAGCGCCGTCCGGAACGCCTTCATGCCGAGGAAGCGGAGGTTCACGCCCGTCCCTCCGCGCCGCCGGCGCCCGCCCCGGCGCCCGCCCCGACACCCGCAACGTCGAACCACGCCCGGCCCGGGACGGCCGCCAGGAGCGTGCGGGTGTAGTCGTGCCGGGGGCCGGCGAAGACCGCCGCCGTCTCCCCCTCCTCCACGACCTTTCCGCGGTGCATCACCGCGACGCGGTCGCAGATGCGTGCCGCGACCCTGAGATCGTGGGTGACGAACAGCATCGCGAAGCCCAGCTGGCGCTGCAGCACGTCCAGCAATGCGAGGATCTGCGCCTGGACCGAGACGTCGAGGGAGGAGACCGGCTCATCGGCCACCAGGATCTCCGGCTCGACCGCCAGCGCCCGCGCGATGCACAGGCGCTGGCGCTGGCCACCCGAGAACTGGTGCGGGAACCGGTCCCCCGCCTGGGGGTCGAGGCCGACCTGCGCGATCAGACGGCGTGCCCGCTCGATCGCGTCGGCCCAGGGGACGCCATGGATGATCGGCCCCTCGGCGATGGCGTCGACCGCGGTCTGGCGCGGGTCGAGCGAGGCCCACGGGTCCTGGAAGATGATCTGGATGCGGCGGCGCAGGGGCCGGAAGCGACGCTCGCCCATGCGCGTCACCTCGTCCCCGCCGAGTCGGATGGCCCCCGCCTCCACGTCGACGAGGCGGAGCAGGCTCTGGGCGAGGGTCGACTTGCCCGATCCGCTCTCCCCCACGAGGCCCAGCGTCTCGCCGGGCGCCAGCGTCATCGAGACGCCGTCCAGCGCCGTCGTGCGCCGCCCGGCGCCGAAGAGCGACCGGCGCGCGAACACCTTGCGCAGCCCCTCGGCCGCGAGCACCGGCCGCGCGTCGGTCGCGGCCCGCTGCGCGCGGGGGACGGGCCGCGGCACGGCGGCCACGAGGGCGCGCGTATAGGGATGGCGCGGGTCGCCCAGCACGGAGGCGACCGTTCCCGTCTCGACCGTCCGCCCCGTCTGCATCACGACGATGCGGTCCGCGATCTCGGCCACCACGCCGAAATCGTGGGTGATGAAGAGGACGCCGGCCCCGTGCCGGGCCCGCAGGTCGCGGATGAGGGACAGGATCTGCGCCTGGGTCGTCACGTCCAGCGCGGTGGTCGGCTCGTCCGCGATCAGGAGCTTCGGCTCCAGCGCCAGCGCCATCGCGATCATCACGCGCTGGCACTGTCCGCCCGACAGCTGGTGCGGATAGGCGCCGAACACGCGCGCGGGGTCGGGAAGGCGCACCTCCTCGAACAGGGCGAGCACCCGCCGCCGCCGCTCGGCCCCGTCGCCCGCGCCGTGGACGCGAAAGACCTCCTCCACCTGCCGGCCGACGCGGTAGAACGGGTTCAGCGCCGCGATCGGCTCCTGGAACACCATGGCGATGTCCCGGCCGTTGAGCCGCAGCCGTTCCGCCCGCGGGAGGGGGAGAAGCTCACGCCCCGAATAGCGCACCGAACCCGACGCGACGGCAAGGTCGGGGGGCAGCAGGTCCATCACCGCCTGCGCGGTGACAGACTTCCCCGACCCGCTCTCCCCCACCACGCAGACGATTTCGCCGGGGCGGACCTCCAGCGACAGGTCCTCGACGGCGAAGGGACGGTCGGCCCCGCCGGGCAGGCGGACGGACAGCCCCTCGACCGCGAGGACCGGCACCGGTCCGCTCAACGGGCGACCTTGAAGTGCGCCGCGTCGAACCGCATCGCCTCGCTCGACGTCGACGTCCACTCGTAGCGCTTCTTGTGGGCGTAGGAGACCACGGTCCGCCACAGGTACATGGCGGGGGTCACGGTCTCCCACTCCTCGACGAGCTGGAGGTAGAGGGCCTTGCGCTTCGCAGGATCGTTCTCGAACTCGAACGCCTGGCCGAGTTCCAGGAACTTCGGGGTCGGGACCCAGGTCTTGTGGCTGGCGGCCACCCGGTTCGACCCGGGACCCCAGTCGATCCAGAGCGGCCGCATCGGGTCGCCGCTGAACTCCGACGACATCGACATGTTCAGCAGGTGGAACGGCCGGCGGTAGGCGAGGTCGAAGTTCTCGACCACCACCATCTGCACGTTGATGCCGACCTGCTTCCACTGCTCGACCATGATCTCGGCCGCGCTCTCATAGTTGGGGAAGAAGCCGCGGACGATGTGCCAGCGGAGTTCCTGGCCCCTGTAGCCCGAGCGCTGGAGAAGCTGGCGCGCCTGCGCCGGGTCGTGGCGGGTGTAGCGACCCTTGCGCGCGGCGTCGAAGTAGCCCGGTCCGTATTCAGGGAAGTTGAAGGGGGCGGAGGGCGTGAAGGTGGCGTTCCCCCACAGCGCGTCGGTGATCGCGTCCATGTCGATCGCCATCACCATCGCCTTGCGCAGGTCGGCGTTGACGAGCGGGTTCGCGGGCTGGCCGTCCGGCGCCGGCAGGGTGTCGAACGAGAACATCGGATAGTTCTCGAGCTGGCGGTCCAGCAGCGTCACGTCCGCGTACCGGCGCATCACGTCCCGCTGGTCGAAGGGCACCAGCACGATGAAGTCGAATTCGCCCGAGACGAGGCCGGCGAGGCGGGCCGAGAACTCCGGCACGATCCTGAACGTCAGGGACTTGGCCGGCGGGCGGCCGCCCCAATAGGCGTCGAAGGCCTCCAGACGGATCGCGTCGCCGGAATTGAAGCTGACGACCCGGTAGGGGCCGGTGCCGATCGGCCGCAGCCCGAACTGGTCGGCGCCCATCCGCAGATAGGCCGCCTTCGGCACGACGTAGGCGATCATGAGCGCGAGCTTGTCCGGCACCGTCGGGTCGGGCGCGGTCGTCTCGATCTCGACCGTCAGCGGCCCCGTCGCCTCCACCCGCTTGAAGCCGCGGGCGAAGGTCTTGCCGCGCGGCGCCATCGGCCGGTCGCCCCAGAGCCGCTCGGACGAGAGGGTGAAGGCCACGTCCTCGGCCGTCATCGTGGTGCCGTCGTGGAACGTCACGCCCTCGCGCAGGCTGACGCGCCACACGGTCGGCGCCGTCTGCTCCACCTTCGTGGCGAGCATCGGCTCCTTCTCCACGCCCGCGGGGTCGCCGACGAACCTGCGGCGCAGCAGCGTGTCGTAGATCGACGGGTGGACGCGACCGCCCGTGGTGGAGATGCCGTTCACCGGCTCCATCGTGGGCCAGAGGTTGTCCACGGCGATGACGAGGTCCGGCCGGGTGTCGGCCTGGGCGAGCGCCGACCCGAAGGGGGCCAGCGCGAGGGTGAGCACGGCGAGGGCCATGCCGAGGAACGAGCGCATCCGATGCCTCCCGAAACGCGAGCCGCCAGCTTAACCCGCCGGCGCGAAGGGGCAAGCGCCCCCTTGCTGCCCGAACCCGCTTGCCGGAAGCCGTGCCGCGACGCCACTGTCTGCGCTCCTGAGGGAACGGAACGACGAGGAGTGCCCAGGTGCGCATCGCGGAGATGACCTGGCGGCAGGTCGAGACCTATCTGAAGGGCGACGACCGGGCCGTCGTCCCGCTCGGCTCGACCGAGCAGCACGCCGACCTGAGCCTGTCGGTGGACAGCATCCTGGCCGAGCGCGTCTCGGTGGAGGCCGCGGCCCCGCTGGGGATCCCGGTCTTCCCCGTCGTCGCCTACGGGATCACGCCCTACTTCTCGGCCTTCCCCGGCACGGTCACGCTCTCGGCCGACACCTACACGCGGGTCGTGCGCGACATCCTGTCGAGCCTCGCGAACACCGGCTTTCGCCGCATCCTGCTGGTGAACGGGCACGGCGGGAACCAGCCGGCGGCGACGACGGCGGTGGAGTTCCTGACCGACCGCCCGGACTGCCGGGTGCGCTTCCACAACTGGTGGATCGCCCCCAGGACCTCCGCGAAGGTCAAGGAAACGGACGCGATCGCCTCGCACGCGTCCTGGATGGAGAACTTTCCCTGGACGCGCCTGCCCAATATCGCCCTGCCCTCCCACCAGAAGCCGCCGGTCGACCTCGAGGCCATGCGCACCCTGCCGCCCGGCGCCGTGCGCGACCTGATCGGCGACGGCAACCTCGGCGGCCACTATCAGCGGCCGGACGCGGAGATGCAGGCGATCTGGGACGTCGCGATCGAGGAGACGCGCGAGCTGCTGCGGACCGGCTGGGCATGAGCGGGCCGATCCTGATCTGGGGCGCCGGCGCCATCGGCGGCACGCTCGGTGCCTTCCTCGCCCGGGCGGGCGAGGACGTCCTGCTGGTCGACGTGGTGGCCGACCACGTCGCCGCCTGCGCCGGGCCGGGCCTCGCCATCGAGGGGCCGGTCGACGCCTTCGTCCAGCGCGTTCCCGCGGTGACGCCGGACCGTGTGACCGGAACCTTCGACCGCACGATCCTCGCCGTGAAGGCGCACCACACGAAGGACGCGATCGCGGCCCTCGCCCCGCACCTGGCGGACGACGGCTGGGTCCTGTCGGCGCAGAACGGACTGAACGAGCTTGAGATCGCGCGCGCGGTGGGCGAGCGGCGCTCGATCGGCTGCTTCGTCAACTTCGGGGCGGACTGGCTGGGCCCCGGCCGCATCCTGTTCGGGAACCGGGCGACGGTGGCGGTGGGGGAACTCGATGGCACGATCGGCCCGCGCATCCGCGAGATCCATCGGCTCCTCTCGATCTTCGAGCCGGACGCGATCCTCACCGACGACGTCTGGGGCTATCTCTGGGGCAAGCTGGGCTACGGCGCGATGCTCTTCGCCACCGCCCTCGACATGGGCTCGATGAGCGAGAACTTCGACCGGCCGCGCTACGCCCCGGTCTGGCGCCGGCTGGGCCAGGAGGTGATGGCGGTGGCCAGGGCGAAGGGCGTGCGTCCGCGGGGCTTCAACGGCTACGACCCCGACGCCTTCATGCCCGGCGCACCGGACGCCGGGGCGCTCGCCTCGATCAGGGCGATGGCGGACTTCAACCGCCCGGGTGCGAAGACCCATTCCGGCATCTGGCGCGACCTCGCCGTCCGCAGGCGGCGGACGGAGGTCGATGCGCAGATCGCCGTGATCGGCGAGATCGCGGCCGGCCTCGGCATCGACACGCCCGCGATCCGCACCCTCGTCGCGCTGATCCACGACGTCGAGGAGGGGCGGCGGCCGCAGGCGTGGGAGACGCTGGACGTCCTGCTGGCCGTCTGCGAGACCGCCCCGCCGCTGGCGTGACCGGGTCCGGACAGGTCCGGCCGGATCGTCCCCGCGATGGCGCACGGGGCCGATCCGTGGTATTCATCACAGATAGATATCAAAAGGCAGTGATGACCCGGACCACGGCGAAGCTCTTCCGGCACGGACGAAGCCAGGCCGTCCGCCTGCCCAAGGAATTCCGGCTTCCCGGCACGGAGGTTCGCGTCAGCCGGGAGGGGGAGCGGATCATCCTCGAGCCGATCGCCCGGTCGGCGGCCGACGTGGCCGCGGTTTTCGCGGACATCGACCGGTTGCGGGCGGGCGCGGACGACCTTGACCGTCCGGTCGATCCGCCGGTCGCCCCCGATCCTCGTGTCCTCTTCGACTGATGCGCTGTCTCGACACGAACGTCGTCATCGCGGCGCTGAAAGGACGACCGGGGGAGGTTCGCGACCGACTGCTATCGACGCTCGCCGGAGGAGATCCGGTCGCACTCTCGGCCGTCGTGCTCTTCGAATTGCGATACGACATCGCCAGGAGCCGATTTCCGGAGCGGAACGCCGCGTCGCTGGCTCGCCTTCTGTCGCTCGACCTGACGATCCTTCCCTTCGAACCGGAGGACGCGACCGTCGCGGGCATGATCCGGGCCGAACTCGAACGCGCCGGAACGCCGATCGGGCATTACGATCTCCTCATCGCCGGACAGGCCCTCCGCCACGGCGCGGTGCTGGTGACCGCGAACCGATGGGAGTTGCCGCGCGTTCCGGGGTTGACGATCGAAAGCTGGTCGGCTTGACCATGCCCCGGCACCGCTCCACGACGAACGAAACGTCCGAGGAAACCCTCATGAGCTTCGCGACATATCCAAGCCACCAGAACCGGACCGTGTTCGTCAGCGGCGGCGGGTCGGGCATCGGGGCGGCCATCGTCCGCGCCTTCTGCGGCACGGGTGCGCGCGTCGGCTTCGTCGACATCGCCGAGGCGCCATCGCGCGCACTGGCGGACGAACTGACGAAGGCCGGCGGCACGGTGCGCTACGAGAACGCCGACGTCACCGACACGGCCGCGCTGACGGCCGCGATCGGCCGCATCCGCGACGCGCTCGGCCCGATCACGGTGCTGGTGAACAACGCCGCGCACGACCAGCGCCACGACTTCTTCGCGGTCACGCCCGCGTACTTCGACGAGCGGATCGCGGTGAACCTGAAGCACGCCTTCTTCGCCGCCCAGGCAATCGTGCCCGACATGCAGGCGGCGGGCGGCGGCGCCATCGTGAACATCGGCTCGGCCAGCTATCTGATGGGCTCGGACGACCTCACCGTCTATGGCGCGGCCAAGTCGGCGGCCATCGGCCTCACCCGCATGCTGGCCCGCCAGTTCGGCAAGGACGGCATCCGCGTGAACTGCATCGTGCCGGGCTGGATCATGACCCAGCGACAGCTCGACCTGTGGGTGACGCCGGACGGCGAACGGCAGATCGCCGAGCGCCAGTGCCTCAAGCGCAAGCTGGTCCCCGACGACATCGCCCGCCCGGTCCTCTTCCTCGCCTCGGACGAGGCGGGCGGGATGACGAACCAGTCGATCATCGTGGACGGCGGCTGGGTCTGACGGCGGCGGAGACCGCCGTCACGAAACGCGCTCTCGACCCCCGAAACGGGGATTGCGCGCGTCACGGCCCCATGGTGTGATTGTATACATCGTACCAGACCAGGGGGACCGTGATGCGTCGCATCGCCTTGACCGTCGCCGCGGGCGCGTTTCTCGCCGTCGCGGCGACGACCGCCGCCAGCGCCCAGCTCGCCCAGGGCATCGTCCGCGTCGGCACCGACGTCGACGCGCAGACCCTCGACCCGCGCCTGATGCGCGACACCACGGCCTACCGCGTCGTGAACCTGCTGTTCAGCGGGCTCATCCAGCTGGACGAGACCCTGACGCCCAAGCCTGACCTCGCGACGTCGTGGGAGAACCCGGATCCGCGGACCTGGGTCTTCACGATCCGGACCGACGCGAAGTTCCACGACGGCTCGCCGGTCACCGCCGAGGACATCGTCTACACCTACGAGACGACTCTCGACCCCAAGCTGAACGCGCGGTTCCGCTCGCTCTATACGCCGATCGACAAGATCGAGGCGGTGGGGGCGAACCAGATCCGCATGACGCTGAAGGAGCCCTACGCGCCGCTCCTGTCCTACCTCGACCTCGGCATCGTGCCGAAGAAGCTGGCCGAGGGCGGGGCGGACCTGTCGAACGCGCCGGTGGGCAGCGGGCCGTTCCGGCTCGCCCGCTGGCAGAAGGGCAGCCGCATCTCGCTCGCCGCCAACCCGGACCATTTCGGCGGCCGGCCGGGCGTCAACGGCATCGACTTCGTGGTCGTGCCCGACAACACCGCACGCGCCCAGGCGTTCGAGGCGGGCGACCTGGAGCTGATCCAGTCTCCGCTGTCGCCGCGCGACATCAAGCGCCTGGAGGGCAACAGCCGCTTCGCCAAGTCGATCAGCACCGGCATCGCGGTCACCTACGTCAACTTCAACACAGCCAACCCGCTCCTGGCCGATCCCAGGATGCGCCGGGCGCTGGCGATGATGGTCGATCAGGCGACGATCGTCGGCCAGATCTACGAGGGGACGGACAAGCCGGCCACCTCGCTTCTGCTGTCGGCCTCCGTCTGGTCCTATTCCGCTGACGTGAAGCAGCCGGCGTTCGACCCGAAGGCGGCGGTGGCGCTGCTGAACGAGATGGGCTGGCGCGACACCAACCGGGACGGCGTGCTCGACAAGGACGGCCGCAAGCTCTCGATCGTGCTCTCGACCCACGCGGAGGATCCGAACCGGATCCAGACGGTCGAGTACATGCAGAACGTGATGAAGCAGAACGGCATCGACGCCACCATTCGCGTCACCGACTGGCCCGCCTTTTCCGGCGGGGTCCAGCAGGGCCAGCACGAGGTGGCGCTGCTCGGCTGGACGCTGCTCGTCGATCCCGACCGGCTGATGTATGCGCAGCTCCACTCCAAGGGCGGGCTGAACTGGGGCAAGTACGCCAACGCCGAGGTCGACCGCCTGCTGGACGCCGGCCGCGCCGCGCAGACCCTGCCGGCCCGCGCCGCCGCCTATCGCGACGCGGCCCGCATCCTCGGCCAGGAGGTGCCCTACTACGTGCTCTCGGAGCAGGGCTATCAGGTGTTCCACGTCCCCGCGCTCCAGGGCTTCAGGGCCGATCCGCGCGGCATGCTCCGCAGCCTCGCGGCGGCGAAGTGAGGACGGGCGGCGGCGCCGACGACGGGCCATGCTGAGCTATCTCGTCCGTCGGCTCCTGCTGCTGATCCCGTTCTCGCTCGGCGTCGCCTTCGTCGTCTTCGCGCTCCTGCACGTCATCCCGGGCGACCCCGCGATCGTGCTGCTGGGCGAGGAGGCGACGGCGGAGGCGCTGGCGCAGGTGCGGACGAACCTGGGCCTCGACCAGCCGCTGCCGGTCCGGTTCGGCCTCTATCTGCTCGACCTCGTGCGGCTGGATCTCGGCCGCTCGATCTTCCGCAACGAGGCGGTCTCGACGGTGATCGCCGAGCGGTTCGCCGCGACGGCGGAGGTGGCGCTTCTCGCCACGCTGCTCTCGGTCGTGGTCGGCGTCACGCTGGGGGTGGTCGCGGCGGTGCGGCGCGGCTCGATCGTGGATGTCGGCTGCATGCTGTTCGCGCAGCTGGGCGTCTCGATGCCGGTATTCTGGCTGGGCATCCTGCTCATGTATCTCTTCGCCGTCCGCCTCGCGGTCCTCCCGTCCATCGGCCGGGGCGAGCCGCTGGTCGACGCGCTTCTGGCGGCCGCGATGGGGAACCCCGGTGTCCTGCGCACCTCGCTGGCCCACCTCGCCATGCCGGTCGTGGCGCTCGGCCTCAACGGTGCGGCGATCCTCAGTCGCCTCGTCCGCTCCTCGATGCTGGAGACGCTGTCGGCGGACTACGTCCGGACCGCGCGCGCCAAGGGCCTGCCGATCCGGCGCGTCGTGATGGGCCACGCGCTGCGCAACGCGCTCCTGCCGGTGATCAGCGTCGTCGGCCTTCAGTTCGGCGCGCTGCTGGGGGGTGCCGTGCTGACCGAGGGGATCTTCGGCTGGCCCGGCCTGGGCCAGCTGGCCGTGGGCGCCATCTCCCAGCGCGACATCCCCCTCGTGCAGGGGCTCGTGCTCGTGTTCGCGCTGATGTTCGCGCTCGTGAACCTCGCGGTCGACGTCCTCTACGTGGTCGTCGATCCGCGCGTGCGGCTCAGGTGAGGACCATGACCGCGCTGCGCCGCCTCGGCTCGAACCTGCCGCTCCTCGTGGGCGGGCTGATCGTCGTCGCGATCCTCTTCATCGCGATCTTCCATCCGTGGCTCTCGCCCTACGGGCCGGAACAGATGGACATGCGCAACCGCCTCGCCCTGCCCTCGGCCGCCCACTGGCTCGGCACCGACAACTTCGGTCGCGACCTGTGGACGCGTCTGGCCCATGGGGCGGCCATCTCGCTCTCGATCGCGCTGGGCTCGGTGGCCGTCGCGGCGGCGATCGGCACGCTCATCGGGCTCGTGTGCGGCTATCACGGCGGCTGGCTCGACCTGATCCTCATGCGGATCGTCGATCTGTTCCTGGGCTTCCCCGCGCTCATCCTGGCGATGGCCCTGGTGGCCGTGCTGGGGCCGGGGGCGGTCAACGTGGCGATCGCGCTGGTCGCCGTCTTCTGGACCGAGTTCGCGCGGGTCGTCCGCGCGGCCGTGATGGCGGAGCGGCAGCGCGACTACGTGCGCTCCGCCCTCGCGCTGGGGGCGTCGGACGCGCGGGTCATCCTCGTCCACATCCTGCCCAATACGCTGGGGCCGATCGTCGTGCTGGCCACGCTGGCCATCGGCACCGCCATCGTGGCGGAGAGCGGG
Organism: Rhodospirillales bacterium; assembly: GCA_947457845.1. Lineage (GTDB taxonomy): Bacteria > Pseudomonadota > Alphaproteobacteria > Azospirillales > Azospirillaceae > CANGXM01. The sequence goes on from CANGXM010000003.1 coordinate 31,723, forward strand.
CTCAGCTTCCTCGGCTTCGGCGTCCAGCCGCCCGCCCCGACCTGGGGCTGGACGCTCGCCTACGGCATGCGGTTCCTGCGGTCCGACCCCTGGCTCTGCACGGTCGCCGGCCTCGCGATCATGATCACCGTCCTCGGCTTCAACCTCCTCGGCGACGGTCTGCGCGACCTCCTCGACCCGCGCGGAATGACGCGCCGGGGCGAGGGCGCCACGCCCGCCGCCGGCCCCGACTCCAGCTCCGGGAGAGCCTCATGACCCTTCGCACCATCAAATTCTCCACCTTCGCCGACGGGACCGACGCGGTCCTCCACCTGCACGAGATCAAGGGCACGAAGGGCGACGGCCCGACGGTGGGCATCAGCGCCGCCATCCACGGCGACGAGCCGACCGGCACCCGCATCGCGATGGAGATCGCGCGGACGTATCGGGACGGGGGCTTCCGCGGCCGGATGCTGATCCTGCCGGTGGCGAACCCGATCGGCTTCCAGAAGAGCCGGCGGCACACGCCGCTCGACGACGTGAACCTGAACCGCGTGTTCCCCGGCGATCCGGCGGGCTGGTACTCCGACCGCCTCGCCCACGTCATCACGACGGAGTTCCTGACCAAGGTCGAGGTGCTGTTCGACCTTCACGCGGGCGGACACAAGCCGACGGTCGACTACATCTACATCCGCACGGCCGAGGACCTCTCGCGCGCCTTCGGCTCGCCCATCCTCTACCGGGCGCACGTCGGGCTGCCGGGCACGGTCTTCACCGGGACGACGTCCACGGTGATCGAGGACCGGGGCGGCAAGGTGGTGACGGTCGAACTCGGCGGCGGGCTGATCGACCAGGAGGACTACGTGCGGCGCGGCGTGGTCGGCATCGACAACATGCTGAAGACGCTGGGCATGGTCGACGGCGCCCCCGTCCCGCCCCCGCCGCAGACGGTGTGCTCCGGCATCACGACCCTGCGCTTCGGGATGGGCGGGATCGTCTTCAACGAGGCGCCGCCGCTGGGCCAGCGCGTGAAGGAGGGGGCCGTCATCGGCCGCATCGTCAGCCCCTACACCTTCGAGGAGCTGGAGGTGATCCGGAACCCGGTGGCAGACGGCGTGATGATCCTCGCCCATCTGACGCCCAACATCGTGGAGCCGGGCGACTACGCCTACATGATCGGGCATCCGTGAGGGGGCGAGCGACGAGCCCTCACCCCCGCCGGAGCGTCGCCCGGTGATACGCCCACGTCTTGGCGAACAGCCCCGGCTTCCACAGGTTGGCGCGTGCCGCCGCGATCTCCTCGGCGTCGAACGGGCGCGGCGTGCCGATCTGGCGCGCCAGCACGTCGCGCCGGCAGTTCTCCTCCATGTGGATCATCAGCACGAACGCCTGCGCCAGATCCTCGCCGACGACGACGGACCCGTGCGAGCGGATCAGCGCCGCCCGCCCCGCCCCCAGCACGCCCGCCAGTTCCGCGCCCAGCGCCGGCGTGTTGACCGACCCGACCTTTTCGAAGATCCCGACGTCGCCGAGCAGCGTGCCCTGGGCGTAGACCGGGGTGTAGCCATGCCCGGCGATGGTGAGCACCGTCGACCAGCTGGGATGCGCGTGGATCACCGCGCCCACGTCCGGCCGGCGGCGATAGATCCCGGTGTGGATCGGGAATTCGAGCGGCGGCGGCGCGTCGCCCTCCACCAACCGTCCGTCCGGGTCGATGGCGACGACGTCGGCCTCCGTCAGGACGTTGCGGAGCGATCGGCCCGAATTGATCAGGATCCGGTCCGGCGCGACGCGCACGCTCGCGTGGCCGTTGAAGTCGACGATCCCGGCGCGCTCCAGCATCAAGATCGCGTCGACGAGGTCGCGTCTGGCCTGGGCCTCATCCATGGCGCGGTCTCCCCTGCAAAGGTCTCCCGTCACTCTCGCAGCGCACGCCCGCCCTGCCAAGGACGGGGGGCTCGGTCGATGGACAGGGCCCGGCGCGCGGGCTACGAGGACGGACCGATGCCTGCGAGGAACGCGCGACCGTGGCCCTGAGGGAGTTCATCAGCACGCGCCGCGGTCTCGAACTCTTCGCCATTCCCGCCTTCGCCGGCTACTGGACCGGCCGGTTCGGCGGCATGATGGCGATGCAGATGCAGACGCTGGCGATCAGCTGGATCGTCTACGACCTCACCGGCGATCCCTTCGCCCTCGGCCTGATCGGCCTCGTCCAGTTCGCGCCGACGCTGCCCCTCATCCTGTTCGCGGGACAGGTGGCCGACCGCGTCGACCGGCGCCTGATCTTGATGACGTGCCAGATCGTGCAGGGCGCCTGCGCGGCGCTCCTGCTCGTCCTCAAGGTCATGGGCGGGCTCGACCTCTGGGTCCTCTACCTCGTCATGGCGCTCATCGGCTCGGTCCGCGCGTTCGAGATGCCGGCGGGATCGGCGCTGCTGCCGAACCTCGTGCCGACCGAGGTGCGCAAGAACGCGCTCGCCCTCAACAGCATCGCGGGCCAGATCGCGGTGACCCTCGGACCGGCGACGGGCGGCCTCGTCTACGCGCTCGACCCGGAGATGGTGTTCGCGCTGGCTGCCCTGCTCAACCTGTTCGCCGTGGTCCGCCTGCGTCTCGTCGGCCCGCAGCCGCCGATGCGTTCGGGCGACGCGAAGGGCCTGCGCAGCCTGCTCGCCGGCTTCGCCTACATCCGCACGCGCAAGGACATCCTCGGCGCGATCACGCTGGACATGGTGGCCGTGCTGCTGGGCGGCGTGGTGGCGCTGCTCCCGATCTACGCCAAGGACATCCTGATGGTCGGGCCGGTCGGGCTCGGCATCCTGCGCTGCTCGCCGGCGGTCGGCGGGATCCTGATGGGCGTCTGGCTGGCGGGGCACACGATCGACAGGCGGGCCGGGCCGCTGCTGTTCATCGCCGTGGCCGCCTTCGGCGTCTTCACGCTCGTCTTCGCGCTCTCGACGAACTTCTGGCTGTCGGTGGTCATGCTGGCGCTCGCGGGGGCGGCCGACGAGGTGAGCGTCGTGATCCGCCAGACGTTGGTGCAGCTGACCACGCCCGACGATGTCCGCGGGCGGGTCAGTTCGGTCAATTCCATGTTCATCGGCGCCTCGAACCAGCTGGGCCAGTTCACCTCGGGCACGACGGCGGCGCTGATGGGCACGGTGCCGGCGGCGGCGGCGGGGGCGATCGCCTCGATCGTGGCGGTGGGGATTTGCGCCCACGTCTTCGAACGGCTGCGCCGGACCGACCGCATCTGACGGACGGCATCCGACGGGCCGCTTCCGCCGCGGGCCGAAGCCTGACAGCATCCGGTCGGACCCAAGGGAGGAAGAAGAGACCATGACCGCAACGAAGATCGCCCTCGTCACCGGTGCCGGCAGCGGCATCGGCCGCGCCGTCGCCGTCGCGCTGGCCGTGGCCGGACACGCCGTCGTGCTGGCCGGCCGCCGCAAGGACACGCTAGAGGAGACCGCGGCCACGATCGGGGCGGCCGGCGGCACGGCGCTGGCGGTGCCGACGGACGTCACCGACCCGGCCTCGGTCGCCGCGCTGTTCGACCGGACGAAGGCCGCCTACGGGCGGCTCGACGTGCTGTTCAACAACGCCGGCATCAACGTGCCGCCCATCCCGATGGAGGATCTGACGCTGGAGCAGTGGCGCGCGGTCGTCGACACCAACCTGACCGGCCCCTTCCTGTGCGCGCAGCACGCCATCCGCCTGATGAAGGCGCAGGCGCCCCGGGGCGGGCGCATCATCAACAACGGCTCGATCTCCGCCCAGGTGCCGCGCCCGCACTCCGCGCCCTACACCGCCACCAAGCACGCGATCACGGGCCTGACCCGCTCCATCGCGCTCGACGGGCGCAAGCACGACATCGCCTGTGGCCAGATCGACATCGGCAACGCCGCGACCGAGATGACACGCCGGATGACCACGGGCGTGCTCCAGGCCAACGGCACCATGGCGGTCGAGCCCACGATGGACGTGAAGGCCGTGGCCGACACGGTGGTGCTGATGGCCGGCCTGCCGCTCGATGCGAACGTGCAGTTCGTGACCGTGATGGCGACGGAGATGCCCTTCATCGGGCGTGGATGATCCGCGGTCCTCGCCCGTCGTCCGAATCCGCCCGCTGGCGGCGAGGGCGAGGGCGGGGCGCGCCCCGCCCTCGCACCGATAGCCCCGCGCACCCGTGCTCAGGCGTGCGCCCGCTGGCGGGTGTAGGCCTCGACGCAGGCGATCAGCACCGCGAGGTGCTCGGCGACCGCCAAGGGGGCGCTGTCGTCACGCAGGGTCCGCTCGGACGCCTCGGCGGCGGCGGCCAGGTCGTGGAAGCCGAGCGTGCCGGCCGAACCGACGAGGCTGTGGAGCTCGCGGCGAAGGTCCTCCGCCGCGACGGGGTCGCCGGGGGCGAGCGACATGGCCCGGCGGATGCGGTCGAGCCGCTCGTCCAGCCGGTCCAGGAAGCGCTCACGCACCTCGCGAAGCCCTCGTTCGATCCTGCGCAACGCCCTCTCCGGAAAACTTACGACGAAACATTAACAGTCTTCGCCGAGTCGAGCGAGCACGATGTCGGGTCGCCCGGTTCGCCGGTCTCGCCACGGCGACGACGGCGGTGCACATTGGCGCCGATCCCGTGACCGAGGACGTCGCTCATGTCCGACAATCCGCTGCTCGAACCCTGGACCGGCCCGTTCGGCCTCCCCCCCTTCGACCGGATCCGCCCCGAACACTTCCCGCCGGCGTTCGACCGCGCCATGGCGGACCATGCCGCCGAGGTGGACGCGATCGCGCGGAACCCGGCGGCGCCGACCTTCGCGAACACGGTCGAGGCGATGGAGCGGGCCGGGCGCCTCTACGACCGCGTGGCGCGGGTCTTCTTCAACCTGACCGGCAGCCACACCTCCGATGCGCTGGAGGCGATCGCCCGGGACTACGCGCCGAAGATGGCGCGGCACCGCATGAAGATCGCCCTCGATCCTGTTCTTTTCGCACGCGTTTCCGCACTTCATGCCCGCGTCGACGACCTCGGCCTCGCCGAGGACCAGCGCCGGCTCCTCAACCGCCAGCACCTCGGCTTCGTGCGCGCGGGCGCCCGTCTCGCCCCGGAGGCGAAGGCGCGGATGAGCGAGATCACCCAGCGCCTCGCCACGCTCCACACCCTCTTCGGCCAGAACGTGCTGCACGACGAAAAGGACTGGCAGCTGGTCCTCGGCGAGGACGACCTCGACGGGCTCCCGCCCTCGCTGCGCGCCGCGGCGGCCCAGGCGGCGACCGAGCGCGGGCACGAGGGCAAGTTCGTCGTCACCCTCGCCCGCTCGCTGGTCGAGCCGTTCCTGACCTTCTCCGCCCGTCGCGACCTGCGGCAAGTCGCGTTCGAGGCGTGGACCCGGCGCGGGGAACACGACGGGCCGCACGACAACCGGCCGCTGATCACCGAGATCATGGCGCTCCGCACCGAGCAGGCCCGCCTCCTCGGCTATCCGGACTTCGCGGCCTATCGGCTGGACGATTCCATGGCGAAGACGCCGGACGCGGTCGAGGACCTGCTGCTGGCGGTGTGGGAGCCCGCCAAGCGGCGGGCCGAGGAGGAGCGGGCGGCCCTGCAGGCGCTGGCCCGGGCCGAGGGCATGAACGCGCCCGTCGAGCCGTGGGACTGGCGCTACTACGCGGAGAAGGTGCGGCAGGCCCGCTACGCCCTCGACGAGGCGGCGATCAAGCCCTACTTCGCGCTGGAGAAGGTCGCCGCGGCGGCGTTCGAGACCGCCGGCCGGCTTTTCGGCCTCGGCTTCACCGAGCGGCCCGACGTCCCGGTCTATCACCCGGACGTGAAGGTCTACGAGGTGACCGACCGCGCGGGCGCGCACGTCGCGGTCTTCGTCCACGACAATTTCGCCCGCTCCTCCAAGCGGTCGGGCGCGTGGATGAGCAGCTTCCGGGTGCAGGAAGGCCTCGACGGGCCCGTGTCGCCCGTCATCGCGAACAACAACAACTTCTCCAAGGCGTCGCCGACGCTGCTGAGTTTCGACGACGCACGGACCCTGTTCCACGAGTTCGGGCACGCGCTCCACGGCATCATGAGCAAGGTGCGCTATCCCTCCCAGTCGGGGACGTCGGTGCGGCGGGACTTCGTCGAGTTCCCCTCGCAGGTGATGGAGCACTGGATCGCCTCGGAGGAGACGCTGCGGGAATTCGCGGTCCATCACGAGACCGGCACGCCGATCCCGGAGGATCTGCTCGCCCGCATCCTCGCCGCCCGCACGTTCAACCAGGGCTTCCAGACGGTGGAGTACACCGCAGCCGCCCTTCTCGACCTCGAGATGCATCGCAGCCCCGACGACGGGCCGGTCGACCCGACCGCCTTCGAGGCCGCGGTGAAGGCGAAGATCGGCATGCCGTCGGAAATCGCGATCCGGCACCGTGCGCCCCACTTCCAGCACCTCTTCGCGGGCGACGGCTACGCCGCCGGCTACTACGCCTACCTCTGGGCGGAGGTCCTCGACGCGGACGGGTTCGAGGCGTTCGTCGAGGCGGGCGACCTGTTCGACCCGGCCCTCGCCGAACGGCTCGGCACCGTGTTCGCGGCCGGCGACACGGTCGATCCCATGGCGCTCTATGCCGGCTTCCGCGGGCGGCCGCCTTCGATCGATCCGCTCCTGCGCCAGCGCGGCCTCGTCTGACCCCCGTCCGAACGAGCGATCACCGCCTATGATCGCTCGTTCGGGTCTGGTGATCGGATCGGCGCCGCGGCGTCGTGCGCACGGGCTACGGCAGGGTCACTTCGCCCAATCCGTCGGCCCGGAGCGCCGCAACCGCCCGTACCGGAGGTCGGCGGCGGGCGATCCCCGCATGTCGGGTCCTCCGGGTCGGCGTCGTGACGAAGGTCATGCGCGAGCGTGACCGTTCGATCACGAAAAGGAGGACCGGCCCGTCATCGAAACCATGACTTGTCGCGCCGGCGACGGCATGGTCGACGACAAAGGGGCCGCCGACCGACGTGTTCCCCACGACTGGAGACGACGAGAACGATGAAGGCCGCCTGGTACAGCCGCAACGGAGCCGCCCGCGAGGTCCTCGCCGTCGGCGACCTGCCGACCCCCGAGCCGGGCCCCGGCGAGGTGCGCGTGCGCCTCGCCACCTCGGGCGTGAACCCGTCCGACGTGAAGAGCCGGCGCGGCGCGCCGCCCGCCTTCGAACGGATCGTCCCGCACAGCGACGGCGGCGGCGTGATCGACGCCGTCGGTGCCGGCGTGCCCGGAACCCGGGTCGGGGAGCGGGTCTGGATCTGGAACGGCCAGTGGAAGCGGGCGTCCGGGACGGCCGCCGAATTCGTCGCCCTCCCGTCGGAACAGGCGGTACGCCTGCCGGACGGGGTCGACTTCGCGGCGGCCGCCTGTCTGGGGATCCCGGCGCTGACGGCGCTCCAGGGCGTGCGGCTCCTCGGTCCGGTCGAGGGCCGGACGATCCTCGTCACGGGCGCCTCCTCGGCGGTCGGGCACTACGTCACCCAGATCGCCGCGCGGGCCGGCGCCCGGGTGCTCGGCACCGTCGGGTCCGAGGCGAAGGCGGCGCACGCGCGCGCGGCCGGCGCTGCGGAGACGATCGCCTACAAGACCGAGGACGTCGCGACGCGGGTGCGGGACCTGACCGGCGGCCGCGGAGTGGACGGCATCGTCGACATGGACTTCTCGACCACGGCGCCGATGCTGGCGCGGGGCCTCGTCGCCCCCCACGGCACGCACGTCGTCTACGGCTCGAACGTCCCCGGCGACAACGCGGTCCCCTTCCGGCCGTGCCTGTGGACGAGCGTCGCGATCCGGTTCTTCCTCGTCTACGAACTGACGCCCGAGGATCGGCGGGCCACCCTCGACGCCCTCGCGGGGATGCTGGAGCGGGGGGACCTGGTCCACACGATCGGCGCCCGCTTCCCGTTGTCGGAGATCGCGGCGGCGCACGAGGCCGTCGAAGCCGGCGCCACCCTGGGGAACGTGGTCATCGACCTGTGAGGGCCGGGTCGCGCGCGCGCGTGGGCTTGAGAACCCCGGGCGGGAGGTGGTAGAGCCCGACGGATGACCCGATCCGCGCCGACCATTCCGCCGCCCCATCCGGCCCCCCGGATCCCGTCGTTCCGGCTGCCGCCCGGGGCGTGCGACACCCATTGCCACGTGTTCGGCCCGGACCGGCTCTATCCCTACGTGCCCGAGCGGCCCTATACGCCGCCGGACGCGCCGCTGGAGATGCTGCGGGGCTTTCACGACCGCATGGGCGTCGACCGGGCGGTGCTGGTGAACGCAACCCCGCACGGGCGCGACAACCGCGTCGTCACCGACGCGATCGCGACCGACCCCGCCCGCTATCGCGGCGTGGGTAACGTGGACGAGGGGTTCGACGACGCAGAACTCCGGCGCCTCGCCGACGCCGGCATCGTCGGCTGCCGCTTCACCTTCATCCCCCGCCTCGGCAAGGCGCCGGACCTCGACATGCTGGACCGCATCGCGCGGCGGATCGCGCCGCTCGGCTGGCACGTCGACCTCTATCTGCCGGCCTCCGCGCTGGCCGACGTGGGCGCCCGGCTGGCCGCGCTGCCGGTGCCCTACGTGCTCGACCACATGGGCGTGGTGGGGGCCGCCGGCGGGACGGACCACGCCGACTTCAAGGCGTTGCTGGCCCAGGTCCGGCGCGATCCCAAGGCGCGGGTGAAGGTGACCTGCCCCGAGCGGATCACCGCCGCCGGGGCGCCCTATTCGGACGTGGCGCCCTTCGGCCGGGCGCTGGTCGAGACGGCGGGCGACCGTGTGCTCTGGGGCACCGATTGGCCGCACCCGAACGTGCCGGCCATGCCGGACGACGGAGACCTCGTCGACCTCGTGCCGCTGATGGCGCCGACGCCGGAACTGCAACGCCTTCTTCTGGTCGAGAACCCGGCGCGGTTCTTCGGCTTTCCGCCGTGACGGCGGCCAACGACGGACCGAACGGGAGGATCCCATGACCACGATCACGCGCCGCCGCGCCCTCGCCCTCGCCGGGGCGACGGCCGCCGCGTCCGCCCTGCCCCGCCCCGCCCTGTCGCAGGCGTGGCCCAACCGCCCGATCCGCGTGGTCCTGCCATTCGGTGCGGGCGGTGTCGCCGACGTGACGGCCCGGGTCGTGACCGAGCGTCTCGGCGACCGCATCGGGCAGCGCTTCACCATCGAGAACGTACCGGGCGCCGGCGGGGCGACGGCGGCGCAGCGCGTGCTGCAGGCGCCCGCCGACGGCTACACCCTCGCCCTCTTCTCCAACGGCACGGCGGTCAGCGTCGGCCTCTTCAACCGGCTGCCCTTCGATCCCGTCACCGAGTTCGTGCCGATCTCGACGCTCGGCATCTTCGACTTCGTGCTCGCGACCGGCGCCGAGACCGGTTTCCGCACCCTGGCCGACCTCGTCGCGGCGGCCCGGGCGCGGCCCGGCACGATCAACATCGGCACCGTGACCGCGGGCAGCACGCAGCATCTCTCGGCCCTGCTGTTCGCCGGCGAGGTGGGCATCCGGGTCGAGCAGATCACCTTCCGCAACACGCCCGACGCCGTCGTCGCGCTGCTGCGCAACGATGTCCAGGTGGTCATCGACAGCTTCGCCTCGCTGAAGGCGTCGTTCGACGACCGGCGGGCGGTGGCGCTCGCCACGACCGGCAGCGCCCGCTCCCAGACCCTGCCGCAAGTGCCGACGGTGGCCCAGGCCGGCGGGCCGGCGACCTTCGACGTGACGTCGTGGAACGCCCTGTTCGCCAAGGCGGGAACCCCGCCGGAGGCGATCGAGGGGCTCTCGGCCGGGCTGCGCGATGTGCTCGGCCAGGCGGACATCCGGGCGCGGCTCCTCGATCTCGGCATCGAGGCGCGGTGGAGCCAGCGCGCCGAACTCGCCAACCGCCTCGTCCTCGACATCGAGCGCTGGTCGGCCGTGATCGACAGGGCCGGCATCCCCAAGCAGTGATCCCCGGCCGGAACCCCGGCCACCGTCGATCGGTTTCCACCGTGCCGAAGCATGGGGAACGCAGATGCCGGACGGGGCCGGGGGGCGACGCCGCCCGACGTGGGTGGTGGAGGTCCGCGTCGACGGACATCCGGGACCGCTGGTCGACGCCCTCGAAAACGACGTCCTGCCGCGCGTCCTCGCCGGCGCGCGCTGGTACGGCGCGAAGGACGCCGGGCCGCCGCACGTCCGCATCCTCGACCTGATCGGCTTCGGCCCGGACGGCGACGTCGCGGTCGCCCTCCTGTCGGCCACGCCGCCCGGACGGTCGGCGCAGACCTGGGTCCTGCCGCTCGCGGTGGAGTGGGGCCCCGCCGGGCAGGACCCATCGGTCGCCGCCGTCACCGACGGGCAGCGGACCGGGCGCCTCGCCGAC
>CANGXM010000004.1 GCA_947457845.1 Rhodospirillales bacterium
GCCGTCTCGACGGTCGCGGCCGGCCAGCGCCGGCGCATCACGTCGGCCAGCGCCCGGTCGCTGTAGGCGTGCGGGGCGCACATGTGGATCACGGGCCCCGGCGGGGCCGGCGCCTCGAGCAGCGCCGCGAAGCAGGGGGCGAGGTCGGGGACCCAGGTCCACTCCCGCACCATGTCCGGCGTGTCCAGCACGATCCGCCCGTCCGCCGCCATGTCGGCGATCCGGCGCAGCAGGCTCGTGCGCGGGCGGGTCGGGCGCGAGACCTCGTGCGGGCCATAGAGGTTGCCGAATCGCACCGACACCGCGTCGAGCCCGGCCTCGGCGACGAGGCAGGCCGTCGCCGCCTCGCCCATCCGCTTCGCCGTGCCGTAGGGGATGGTCGCGTCCGGGACAGCCGCCTCGTCGAGCGGACCGGGATGGCGTGCCGAGAACACCGCCATCGAGCTGATCTGCACGAAGCGCCGCACGCCCATGAGCTCCGCGGCCGCCGTGGTATCGAACAGGAGCTGGAGTTCGCCCTGAAGGTAATCCGCGACCGATAGCCCCACCTCCTCGGGCCGCGCGGTCGTCGCAGCGCCGTGGATCATGAAGTCGACCGGTCCGGCGGACGCGAGGTCCTCGACCGTCATGTCGATGCGGCGGAATCGTCCGAGCCGGCGCAGCGTCTCGCCGTCGAACGACCGATCGGCGATCACCGGCTCGAAGCCGAGCGCGCCGAGCCCTTCGGCGAGATGACTGCCGACGAAGCCGCCTCCGCCGGTGATCAGGACCGATCCACGGGTCATGCGGGGCAGACCGGTCCCGTGCGGTCCGCCGCAAGGGCGCCGCCGGTCGTTTCGCCGGTAGGGGGTCCGTTTTTCACTTGGCCGCCGATTGTCTACATTAATACAATCAACGAACCGAGGATGCGGTGACCCGAGCGGGCTTGTCAAGCCGGGCCGCCGACCGCGGGCCGCGGACACCGACGACGGGGGCGAGGGACGAGGGCATGGGCGTACGGACGAACGCGGGGGAACTGGTCGAGATGGCGGTGGCCGGTGCTGTGACGCAGCCGACCATCCGTCCCGCCGGCTACATCCCCGATCCCGACGGCAAGGCGATGATCCTGCCGGGCATGTCGGGCGTGGTCTACAACGTGCGGGCCGGCGATCCGGCCTTCGGCTGGGCCGGCGACCACGTGGAGCCGGGCGTCTCCATCGCCCAGGCCGACGAGAAGCTGGACTTCGCGCTGCATTATCTCGCGTGCCTCGGCAACGACGCGGTCGTGACCAGCGGCCTCGCCGCCGGGGCGAAGGGCGTGTTGGTGGGCGAGCACGCCCGCCTCCTCGTCGAGTTCTCCGACGACGCCCACGCGATGATGAACGTGGGCGACATGGTGCAGATCAAGGCCGTCGGCCGCGGTCTGCGCATGATCGACTACCCGCAGGTGAACCTCAAGAAGATGAGCCCGCGCCTGTTCGAGGCGATGGGCGTCCAGGCGGTCGACAGCCGCAAGATCCGAGTCCCGGTGGCGATGGAGCTGCCGATCCGGATCATGGGCTCGGGCGCCGAGCTCAACAGCGAGTACGTGGACCAGGACCTGATGTCCGGCGACCGCGCGCTGATGGCCGAACTCGGCATCGACCGGATGCGGATGGGCGACCTGATCGTGATCAACCACGCCGATCACCACTGGGGCCGCAGCTATCGCAAGGATGCCGTGTCGATCTGCATCTGCATCCATGGCGATTCGATCATGACCGGGCACGGGCCGGGCATCCTCACGCTGATGACCTGCGCTGAGCCGTGCATCGAATGGACCATCGACCCGAAGGCGAACCTCGCCGACCTCCTCCAGACCGAACGGGTGCGGGCATGACCGTCGCGACCAACGAGGACAAGCTCGTCGCCGTCTCGGTGATGGGCCAGATCGTCCATCCCGGCTTCCCCGGCCTTCCGGCCGAACCCTACCGGCTCGCCGCGGACGGGACGCCCTTCCTGCTGCCCACATACGGCGGCATCGTCTACAACGTCTCGGTCGGCGACAGCGCCTTCGGCTGGCAGGCCGACTGCGTCCACCCGGGCGTCAGCATCGCCTACCCGGCCGACCTCGGGAACCGCGGCCTCAACGTCTACGCCTGCGTGGGCAACGAGGCGGTGGTCATGACCGGCCGCGCCCAGGGGACGAAGGGCACGGTGACCGGCAAGTCGGGCCGCTTCTCCGAGCACGTGATCGTCCACTTCCCCAAGGCCGCACGCGAGATGATGGCGGTCGGCGACAAGATCGTCGTCCGCTCCAAGGGCGTCGGCATGGCGGTGACGGACCACCCGGCGGTGAAGCTGAAGAGCCTGTCGCCGGAACTGTTCCGGGCGCTGGCCCCGTCGTCCGCGGGCGGGTCGCTCAAGGTTCCGGTCGTCGCCGTGGTTCCGCCGCACCTGGTCGGCGCCGGCGCCGGGCTGACCAGCGAGGGCGGCAGCATCCACATCCAGACAACCGACCGCGAGGAGGTGGCGAAGGCGGGGCTCGACGCGCTGCGCCTCGGCGACCTCGTGGCGCTGGCCGACACCGACAGCCGCTACCAGCACGGCTATCTGCGCGGGGCCACGGGCATCGCCGTCGTCGGCCAGACCGACGGGCCGCGGGCGGGCTACGGGCCGGGTCTCACGCTGCTGATGACGGGCACGGCCGGGGCGATCACGCCGGACGTCCGTCCGGGCGTGAACCTCCGCAGTCTCCTCAACCTCGCCGGGTGACGGGCGGAACCATGGAGACGGCGATCGACATGGCGCGCGTCCCGCTGCCGGCGCTGCGGGACTTTACCACGGCCTGCCTGCGGGCGATGGGCCTCACGACCGAACAGGCGGAGATCGTGGGCGGCGCGCTGGTGTTCAGCGAGCTGCGCTTCCATCCGGGGCAGGGGCAGGGGGTGCGGCGGCTGCGCTCCTACCGCGACCGGCTCGCGTCGGGGATCCTCGACGCGAATGCGCCGTTCGAGGTGGTCAAGTCGAGCCCCGCGCTGGCGCTCGTCGACGGTCACGGCGGGCTGGGCAGCGTCATCGGCATCAAGGCGATGCGCCTCGCCATCGCCAAGGCCAAGACCTGCGGCATCGGCACCGTGATCGTCCGCAACGGCACGCACTACGGCTCCTCGGCCGTGCACGCGTCCGAGGCGCTGGCTCACGGCTGCATCGGCGTCGCCTACACCAACGCGGGGCCGGAGATGGCGGCCTGGGGCGGGGCGTCGCCCGCGGTCGGCACGAACCCGTGGGCGATCGCCGCCCCGTCGGACAAGGGCTTTCCCGTCGTCCTCGACATCGCGCTCACCACGGCCGGCAAGGGCATGATGCGCTGGCACGCGCGGGAGGGGCGCACGATGCCGCTCGACTGGGCGCTCACCCCGGACGGGCACGAGACCGACGACCCGGAGGCCGCGATGCAGGGTGCGCTTCTGGGCATCGGGCAGTACAAGGGGTACGGTCTGTCGCTGATGACCGACGTGCTGACCGGTGTGGTCTCCGGCGGCGGCTTCGGCCTCGCCCCCTATTCGGACCCAAAGCGGCAGGACGTGTCCCACAGCTTCACCGCGATCGACATCGACTGGTTCATGCCGCTGGCCGAGTTCGAGGGGCGGATGGGACGGTTCATCGACGAGATCAGGGCCGGGCGCAAGCGACCGGGGGTGAGCGAGATCCTCGTCCCGGGCGAGCAGGAGCACCGGCGCCTGACGGAGAAGACCCGGGACGGCGTGCCGCTCGACCGCACCGTCCTCGACGACATCACGACGCTCGGCCGCGAACTCGGCGTGCGCGAGACCCTGGAGGAGATCAACCGGTGACGGCCCCCCTGGAACCCCTGTCCCCGGCCTTCCACAAGGCGGTCGTCGAACGCATCCGCGCCTCGGTCGAGGCGGCCGGCGTCGACGGCATGCTCGTGCTGGACACGCCGAACGTGGTCTATGCCACCGGCTTCTTCCACAGCGCCAACGAGCGGCCGATGGGCCTCTGGGTTCCGCGCCGTGGCGCGCCCTCGCTGCTCGTCCCGTTGCTGGAGCTGGAGAACGCGGCGGCGACCTGGATCAGCGACGTCCGCACCTACGAGGAGTTCCCGGGCGAGGTGCATCCCGTCCGCTGGATGGTGGCCAGCGTCGGCGCACGCCGGCTGATGGTCGACACGCTGTCGGCCGCGGTCCACCAGGCGCTCGCCCGCGACGTCGACGCCATCGTCCTGACCGACCTCGTCGAGCGGCTGCGCGCGGTCAAGGGGCCGGCGGAGCTGGCGCTGGTGCGGGCCGCCGCGCGCTACGCCGACGCGGTGCTCGACGCGATCCGGGCGCGGACCGCCGACATCGTGCGCGGCGGCGGCACCGAGCTCGACATCCTGTCGGCCGGCCTTTCGGCGGCGGCGGCGATGCAGAAGGCCGAACTCGGCCCCGCGTTCGGACACACCAAGGTCGGCCTGACCGGCACGGTCCACACCGGGCCGCGTGCGGCGCTGCCGCACGGCAAGGTGATCGCGCGCCGGCCGGACCCCGGCGACACGATGATCGCCGGCATCGGCGCCAGCGTCGGCGGCTATCATGCCGAGAGCGGGATCACGCTGATCCTGGGCGAGCCGACGGCCGACCAGCGCCACTGCCTGACCGCGGCGGCGGCGGCCAACGACGCGGCGGTCGCGGCGCTCAGGCCCGGAACGCCCTGCCGGGCGGTGAACGACGCGGCGCTGGCCGAGCTGCGCGCCGCCGGCCTCGGCGACGCGATCCGCCACCGCATCGGCCACGCCATGGGCGTGCAGGGGCACGAGGGACCGTGGCTGGCGCCCGGCGACGACACCCCCGTCGCCGTCGGAATGGTGTTCTCCAACGAGCCGGGCATCTATCGTCCCGGGATCGACGGCTACCGGACCATCAACACGATGATCGTCACAGAGACAGGCGTCGAGGTGCCCAGTACCTTCCAGGCCCGCCATCCGCTCGACGCAAGGGTCGTGCCCCTATGAGCGAGCCGCTTCTCAAGGTCGAGGACCTCAAGACCTACTTCAAGTCCGAGGACGGGACCGTCCGGGCCGTGGACGGCGTGAGCTTCCACATCGATCGGGGCGAGACGCTCGCCGTGGTGGGCGAGAGCGGGTCGGGCAAGTCGGTCACCAGCCTGTCGATCATGCGCCTCGTGCAGCACCCGGGCTATTTCGCGGGCGGTGTCATCCGCTTCCAGGGCGAGGACCTCCTGAAGCTGTCCGAGCAGCGGATGCGGCGCATCCGCGGCAACGACATCTCGATGATCTTCCAGGAGCCGATGACGAGTCTGAACCCGGTCCGCACGGTCGGGGACCAGATCGCCGAGGCCATCGAGCTGCACCAGCGCACCAATCGCCGACAGGCGCTGGTCCGCGCGGCCGAGATGCTGGAACTGGTCGGCATTCCCGAGCCGGTGAAGCGCCTCGCGAACTATCCGCACCAGATGTCGGGCGGCATGCGCCAGCGCGTCATGATCGCCATGGCGCTGTCCTGCAACCCCAAGCTCCTGATCGCCGACGAGCCGACGACGGCCCTCGACGTGACCATCCAGGCGCAGATCCTCGACCTCATGCGCAAGCTGAAGCGCGAGTTCGGGATGGCCATCCTGTTCATCACCCACGACCTGGGCGTGGTGGCGGAGATGGCCGACCGGGTCGTCGTGATGTACGCCGGGCAGGCGGTGGAGGAGGGCGGCGTGCGCGACATCTTCGGCGAGCCGAAGATGCCTTACACGCTGGGCCTCATGAACTCGATCCCCCGGCTCGACCGGGCGGACGACGCGGTCAAGGCGCGGCTCCAGGCGATCCCGGGCAACGTGCCGAACCCGCTCGACTTGCCCCCCGGTTGCAAGTTTCAGCCGCGCTGCCGGTTCTCCGACGCGCGGTGCGTGGAGACCCATCCGCCGCTGGTGGATTCGGGCGGCGGGCACACGGTGCGCTGCCTGCGCTGGACGGAACTGGACCTGAAGGGAGAGCGCGCCCGTGGCTGAGATCATCGCGCCCGAGCGCCCGCCGGCGGCGTCGGCCGGGACCGTCGCGCCGCTTCTCGCGGTGCGCGACCTCAAGAAGCACTTCCCGATCAAGAGCGGCCTGCTCGGCCGGACGACTTCGTCCGTCAAGGCCGTCGACGGGATCAGCTTCGACGTCATGCCGGGCGAGGTCGTCGGCCTCGTCGGCGAGAGCGGGTCGGGCAAGACCACGGCCGGCCGCACCATCCTGCGGCTGGTCGAGCCCACCTCGGGCGAGATCGTGTTCGACGGCACGGACATCGCCAAAATCCCCGCCCCGGCGATGCGCGACTGGCGCCGGCGGATGCAGATCATCTTCCAGGACCCCTACGCCAGCCTCAACCCGCGCATGACGGTGGGGGAGATCGTCGGCCAGGCGCTGAAGATCCACCGCCTCGCCTCGGGCGCGGACATGGAGGACCGGGTCGTCCAGCTGCTCCAGAAGGTGGGGCTCGCGGCGTCCGCGGTGCGACGCTATCCGCACGAGTTCTCCGGCGGGCAGCGCCAGCGCATCGGCATCGCCCGCGCGCTCGCGGTCAGCCCGCAGTTCATCGTGGCCGACGAGCCGGTCTCGGCGCTGGACGTCTCGATCCAGGCGCAGGTGCTGAACCTGCTGCTGGACCTGAAGTCCGAACTCCAGCTCACCCTCCTCTTCATCGCCCACGACCTCAGCGTGGTCGAGTACATCTCCGACCGCGTGATCGTGATGTATCTGGGCAAGATCATGGAGGTGGCGCCGGCGCGCGAGCTCTATCGCAACCCGGTCCACCCCTACACCCAGGCGCTCCTGTCGGCGATCCCGGTGCCCGACCCCACGGTGCGGCGCGAGCGGGTCATCCTCCAGGGCGACATCCCGAGCCCGATCAACCCGCCGTCGGGCTGCGTCTTCCGCACCCGCTGCCCGATCGCCGCACCCGAGTGCGCGAAGGTCGAGCCGCCGCTGGAGGCCGTCGGCCCCGGCCACTTCAAGGCGTGCATCCGCCGTCCCTGAGAAGAACGAGAACAGCCACCATGAGCATCGCCGCCCTCAACGACCGCATCGGCATGGTCAACGACGTGCTGAACAGCTGGGCCCTCCTCTACTGGGACAGCCGCACGATGATGCCGCCGGGCGGCAACGACACCCGCGCCAAGCAGGTGTCGACCATGAAGGTCCTCGCCCACGGGCTCCTCGTCGCCGACGAGACCCGCCGCCTGCTGGACGCCGCCGAGACCGAGGTCGCGAACCGCCCGGCCGAGGACGCCGACCGGCGCATCGTGGCCCAGACCCGCGAGGCGGTGCAGCACCACCTCAAGATCCCGGCCGACCTGATCCGCCGCCGTGCCCAGCACGCGAGCGAGGCGGCCGCCGTCTGGGTGAAGGCGCGCACCGACAGCGACTTCTCCCTTTTCGCGCCCTACCTCGAGAAGACGGTGGGCATGGCGCGGGAACTGGCCGACGCCATCGGCTACACGGGGCATCCCTACGACGCGCTGATGTACCAGTTCGAGCCAGGCGAGACGGTCACGAGCCTGAGGTCCCTGTTCGCGGAACTGCGCGCGGGGATCGGCCCCGTGGTGAAGGCGACCACGGCGGTCGAGGCGCCCCGCAGCGACTTCCTCGAGCGGCACTACGAGCCGGAGAAGCAGGCGGCCTTCGCGAAGCAGATCGCGGCCAAGCTCGGCTACGACTTCGACCGCGGGCGCCTCGATGGGACCGTTCATCCCTTCGAGATCAGCTTCACCCGCAACGACGTGCGCATCACCACGCGCTACTACCCCAACTTCCTGCCCGCCAGCCTGTTCGGCACGATGCACGAGGCCGGTCACGGCCTCTACGAGCAGGGAATCGACCCGGCCTACACCCGCACCACGCTCGCGACCGACCTCGTCGGCCTCTATGCCGTCGGCGGCGTCAGCTTCGGCGCGCACGAGAGCCAGTCGCGCCTGTGGGAGAACCATATCGGCCGCAGCCGCCGGTTCTGGGACCTGCACTACGGCATGTTGCAGGAGACGTTCCCCGAGGCGCTGGGCGACGTGGACGTGGCCGCCTTCCACCGGGCGATCAACAGGGTCCGGCCCGGCTACATCCGTGTCGAGGCGGACGAGCTGACCTACGACTTCCACATCATGCTGCGCGTCGACATCGAGACGCGGCTGGTGGACGGTACGCTGAAGGTGAAGGACCTGCCGGAGGCTTGGAACGCCGTCATCAAGCAGGAACTCGGCCTCGACGTGCCGAACGACCGGCTCGGCTGCCTCCAGGACATCCACTGGTCGTCGGGCCAGATCGGCACCTTCTGCAACTACACCATCGGCAACGTGATGGCCGCACAGGTGCTGGAGACGGCGCGGGCCGAGGATCCGTCGATCCAGGCGTCGGTCGACGCCGGGAACTATGCGCCGCTGAAGGACTGGCTGACGAACAACATCTACGTCCACGGCCGCCGCTTCGGCCGCGACGAGCTGCTCCAGCGGATCACTGGCCGCACGCTCGATCCCAAGCCCTACGTCAAGTATCTGCGCGACAAGTACACCGCACTCTACGGCGTGTCGGTCTGACCCTCACGCCACCGACGCGCCGATCCTGAAGAAGGTGCGCATCCGGCCGAGGATCTGGTGGGCTAGGGTCTGCTGCTCCTCGCCGGCATCCGCGGGTGCGCTGGTGGCGTCCCCGGCCTTGCTGTTGCGCATCTGGCGGTCGGCGAGGACCGCGCTCATCGTCTCGAGCAGTTCGGCGCGTTCGGTCAGGATCGGGCCAAGGGCGTCCTTCGTGACCTCGATCACCGTGCTCTCCGTCACCGCCCGGACCGTCGCCGCCCGCGGCGCACCGGTGAGGAGCGACATCTCGCCGAAGAACTGACCCGGTTCGAGCCGCGCGACCATCGTCTCCTCGCCGTTGCCGCGATCGATCCTCACCTCCATCAGCCCCTCCTTGATGAGGAAGAGGGACGAGCCGTCCTCGCCGGCATGGACGACCATGCCGCCGGCGGCGACCAGCCGGTCGTGCGCCGCGACGGCCAGCGTGTCGAGTTCGGTTGCGGTCAACATCTCGAACAGCGGGACGCGGCGGATGAAGGCGGCGGTCGCTTCCTCCCTTGTCTTCGGCGTGTGGACGGGGGTCTCGGCGTAGAGGCGCGGCACCGGGACCACGATGCCGGAGAAGCGAAGGTTCCGGAGCAGGTTGCGCTGCACCGCGTTGCGGATCTGGCCCCGGCTCGGATAGTCGGGAACCCAGTAGCGCAGCCGCCAGACGACCCCGCGCTCGTCGAAGCCGACGATGCGCGTGTCCGGGTGGCCGGTCGCCGCAACCTCCGTCACCTCGACGGCGGCCGAGATGAGGACGCGCTCGGCCTGCTGCGCGGTCACGTCGAAGCCGAGCGTGACGTCGATCTCGTCGCGCCAGCGCCGCTCCGGCCGGTCGTAGATCTTGAGCACCATCTCCGACAGTTGGCTGTTCGGGACGACCAGATGGATGCCGTTCTCGAGGTCCAGGCCCGTCGCTCGCCACGACATGTTCCGCACCTGCCCCACCGGCCCGTCCTGGATCTCGATCCAGTCGCCGATCCGGAACGGCCGTTCCAACGTGATCGCGATGCCGGAGAAGATGTCCGAGATCATGCTCTTCAACGCGAACCCGATCACCGCCACGGCGACGCCGGACGTCGCGATCAGGCCGTTGACCGGCATGTTGAAGACGATGGCGATCACCATGATCACCGTGGCGGCGAGGATCGCGCCGTCGACCAGATCGGTCAGAAGCCGGGGGGGCGCGTGGCCCGTCCGCCGCGCCATGACGCCGTTCCAAACCGCGGTGTGAAGCAGGCGGATGACGAGGAGCGCGCCGGCGACGATCGCCAGCATCTCGAACGCCCCTCTCACGATCACCTCGGGCATGGACCCGGGGCGAAGCCCCAACCAGCCGACGATCGCGGGGCTGATGGATATGAGGATGACGCTGACGAGGAGAAGGGTGAACCGGCTCCAGGTCCGGACAATCAACGTGGCCATGCGCGTCCCGTGTACGGACTGTCCGCCCCATGCGGCCGTCGGTATCCGTTTCGGATCGCATTATCGGCGCAGGGCGCCTTTTGACAAATCGATTAGGTCGGCCTCAGGCCGCCGCGACGCTCGTCGGCAGCAGGGCATCCACCTCGCCCGCCCGCCAGCAGGCAACGGGATGCGCGGCGCCCGGCATGGGAACCAGCGGCGGGGTCTCCGTCCGGCAGCGGGCCTCGGCGATGGGGCATCGCGAGGCGAATCGGCAGCCGTCGGGTGGGTTGAGCGGGGAGGGCACGTCGCCCTGGAGGATGATCCGGCGGCGCGCCCGCTCCGCCTTGGGGTCCGGCAGCGGCACCGCGCTCAAGAGGGCGCGGGTGTAGGGGTGGCGCGGGTTGTCGTAGACCGCGTCCTTCTCGCCCAGCTCGACGATCCGCCCCAGATACATCACCGCGACGCGGGACGAGAGGTGGCGGATGACGTTGAGCCCGTGCGCGATGAACAGATAGGTGAGGCCGATCCGCTCCTGCAGGTCCTGAAGCAGGTTCACCACCTGCGCCTGGATCGAGACGTCGAGTGCCGAGACGGGCTCGTCGCAGACCACGAGGTCGGGCTCGCAGGCGAGCGCGCGGGCGATCCCGATGCGCTGGCGCTGGCCGCCCGAGAATTCGTGCGGGAAGCGGCCGGCATGATTGGGGCTGAGGCCGACAAGGGTGAGGAGTTCGGCCACCCGCTCCTTGACCGCCGCGTCGCCCTGGCGGAGTTCGTGCAGGCGGATCGGCTCGGCGAGGCAGGCGCCGATCGACATGCGCGGGTTCAGGCTGGCGTACGGATCCTGGAAGATCAGCTGGACGCGCCGGCGTTCCCGCCGCATCTCCTCCTCGGGCAGGGTCGCGAGGTCGCGGCCGCGGAACCGCACCGCGCCGGCCGTGATCGGGGCGAGGCGCAGGATGGCGCGGCCGACGGTCGACTTGCCGCACCCGCTCTCGCCGACGAGGCCCAGCGTCTCGCCCCGCGCGATCGTCAGGTCGATGCCGTCGACCGCCTTCACGGTGCCGACCTGCCGCTCGAAGATCAGGCCCTTGAGGACGGGGAAGTGGACCTTCAGCCCGTCGATCTCGATGAGGGTGGGGGCGGACTGGCTCATGCGGCGGCGCTCCCGGCGCCCACGTCGAAGTGGCAGGCCGCGTGGTGGCCGGGGCCGACCGGGCGACGGGGCGGCGGGCTCTGGCGGCAGATGTCGGCGGCGAAGGTGCAGCGCGGCGCGAAGCGGCAGGACTTCGCGACGCCGATCGGCTCCGGCGGCGCGCCGCGGATGGGCGTGAGCCGCTTCGCACCCCCGCCGTCGAGCCGGGGGATGGAGGACAGGAGACCCATGGTGTAGGGCATGCACGGCGTCTCGAAGACGGCGTCGGTCGGCCCGTCCTCGACGACGCGCCCGCCGTACATGACGGCCACGCGGTCGGCCATGCCGGCGACGACGCCGAGGTCGTGGGTGATCAGCATCAGCGCCATCCCCAGTTCCTTCTGGAGATTGCGCAGGATGTCGAGGATCTGGGCCTGGATGGTGACGTCGAGCGCGGTCGTCGGCTCGTCGGCGATCAGCAGCTTGGGCCGGCAGGCGACCGCCATGGCGATCATCACCCGCTGGCGCATCCCGCCGGAGAAGTGGTGGGGATAGTCGTCGAGGCGCCTGGCCGCCGACGGAATCCCCACGAGGTCCAGCAGTTCGCCCGCCCGTGTCCGGGCGGCGGCGGCCGACAGGCCCATGTGGGTCTCCAGCACCTCCGTGATCTGCCGTCCCACGGTCAGCACCGGGTTCAACGAGGTCATGGGGTCCTGGAAGATCATCGCGATCTCCTTGCCCCGCACCCGCCGAAGGTCGGCGTCGGGTGCGGTCAGGAGGTCGCGACCCTCGAACAGGATGCGCCCGCCGGCGTACCGGCCCGGCGGGACCGGCACGAGGCGCATGATCGACATCGCGGTGATCGACTTCCCCGAGCCGCTCTCGCCCACGATGCCCAGCGTCTCGCCGCGCTCCAGCGTCAGCGACACCCTGTCCACGGCCCGGACCGTGCGGCCCTGGGAGGCGAACTCGACCTCGAGGTCGACGATCTCCAGCAATGCGGTCAAATCCACGCCTCCAGCCCATGCCGGCGGTAGAACTCCGCCATCTCCACCCGTCGGCCCGTCTCCGTGCTCTCGATGCCGGCGAAACAGAGCGCCAGCGTGCGCAGATGGTCGCGACCGTCGCACGGGACGGGCGTGCCCGCCTTCAGTGCCGCGAGGAAGGCGTCGAGCAGGTTGCGCGTGTCGTCCTTGAACGCCTCGCAGGGCGCGATCGGGACGGGGGTCAGCGCCTCGTCCTCCTTCTTCGCCTTGGCGATGTCCTCGAACAGCTCGCGCTGGATGATGACGCCGTCCGCGCAGTCGGTGCGCCAGTCGAAGTCGTTGCCGTTCCAGCCCGACGACCAGGTGCCGATGTAGTTGACCTCGACCCCGCCCTCGAACGTCAGCAGCGCGTTCACGTTGGCGTCGTGGGCGTACATCGACCAGGGCGGGTTCCACGTCCGGCAGGCGATCGCCTCCACCTCGCGCCCGTAGACGAAACGCATCAGGTCGAGATGGTGGATCGACTGCTCCAGCATCATCGGGTGCCGCATGGTCAGCGGATACCGGTTGAGGCCGGGGCGGTAGCCGTTGCGGTTCCGCAGGTAGACGAACTGACCGAAACCCGGTGCGCCGAGTTCGCCCGACGCGATGAGGTTCCGGTACGCCTGGGTGACGGTGAGGTATCGGAAGTTGAGGCCGACGGTGAGGGGCAGCCGGTGCCCCTCGGCCAGCTTCACGATCTCCACCGCCTCCGCCATCTCGGTCGTCAGCGGCTTCTCGGCCAGGAGCGCGAGCCCGGCGCCATAGATCCGCCGGGCCTGGTCGAGATGGCCGTCGGGCGGGGTCACCAGGGTGACGAAGTCCGCCTTCGTGCCCGCCAGCGCCGCGTCGAGGTCGGTGAACTGCGGTATGCCCGGCCAGCGCGCCGCGAAGCGTTCGAGGCGCGCCGGATCGAGGTCCATGACGCCGGCGAAGTCGACGTCCGGGTGGGCGGCGATGATCTCCGCCCACATGGTGCCCCGGTTGCCGAGGCCGACGAGGAGGGTCTTCATGCCCAGATCTTCGCCTTGGCCGCATCGATCCGCGCGACCGCCTCGCGGATGCGCTCGATCGGCTGGAGAAGGCCGATGCGGGTGTGGCGGCCGGCCGGGTCGGCGAAGCTGGTGCCCGGCAGCAGGAGCACCCGGGCCTCCAGCAGCAACCGCTCGCAGAAGTCCGCCGCAAGCCGGCCCGTCGAGGAGACGTTGACGTAGATGTAGAAGGCGCCGCCCGGGTGTCCGTAGCTGAGGCCCCAGCGGTCGAGTTCGCCCATCATGTAGGTCCGGCGCTCGCCGTAGGCCTTGAGCATCGCCTGTACCGGCTCCTGCGGGCCGGTCAGTGCGGCGAGTGCGGCCCATTGCGACGGCGTCGCCGCATTGATCGAGAGCGTGTGCCGCGGCTCGATCAGGCGGCGGATGAAATCCTTGGGCGCCGCGAGGTAGCCGACGCGCCAGCCGGTCATGGCGTGGGACTTGGAGAAGCCGTTGAGCGTGATCGTGCGCTCGCGCATGCCCGGCAGCGTGCCGATCGACAGGTGCTCGCTGCCGTCGAAGATCAGCTTGGCGTAGATCTCGTCGGAGAGGACGACGATGTCCTTCTCGATGCAGATCCGCGCGATCTCCTTGATCATGTCGGGCGGGGTGACGGCGCCGGTCGGGTTGTTCGGCGTGATCAGCACCAGCGCCTTGGTCTTGGGCCCGATCCGCTTCTCGATCTCCGACGGCAGGAGTGCGTAGTCCGTCTCCTGCACCGTCGGAACCTCGACCACCGTGCCGCCGCACATCTGGATGGCGGTGTCGTAGCTCGTGAAGCGCGGGGCCGGGAGCAGCACCTCGTCGCCCGGCTTCACCAGCGCCAGCATGCAGAGCATGACGGCTTCCTGGGTGCCGGCGGTGACGATCACCTCGTCCTGGTCGTAGGCGAGGCCGTAGTCGTCGGCGAGGTGCTTGGCGATCGCCTGGCGCAGCTGCGGCACGCCGGCGGGATGGGTGTAGTGGTGTTCGTTCCGGTCGATCGCCGCCTTCGCCGCCTCGACGATGTGGGCGGGCGTGTGGAAATCCGGGTCGCCGCGGCCCATGGCGATGACGTCGGGCAGCTTGGCCGCCATCTCCAGCATCTTCGTGCGGAAGGAGACGTCCTCCTCCTTCGCCCGGCCCGACAGGGCGGCGATCAGGCGGCTTTCACCAGCAGTCATGGTCAGACCATCCTCTTGCCTTCGAGGAAGGTCGCCCGGACCTTCCCGATGTCCGCGATGTCGGCGAGCGGGTTCCCGTCGACGACGATGACGTCGGCGAGCTTGCCCGGCTCCAGCGTGCCGAGCTTCTCGTCCATCTTGTTGAGCTTCGCCGCGACGGCCGTGGCGCTGCGAATGGCGGCATAGGCGTCGGCGACGACGCCCACCTTGATCATGAACGCCATCTCGGGCGCGATCACCTCGTGCCCCACGGCCGGACTGCCGCAGTCGGTGCCGAACGCGATCGGCACGCCCGCCTTGGCGGCGGCGACGAGGCCGGCGTAGCGCTTGGGATCGGCGATCGCCTTCTGGCGCTCGGCGATCTTCCATTCCGGGATGTTGAACTTGCGTGCGATGTCGGGCTGCGACTGCATCACGAGCGGCGCGAAGGTGGTGACGATCGGCACCTTCTTCTCGACCAGGAGGCCGATCGTCTCCTCGCTCATCGACCCGCCGTGCTCGATCACGTCGATCCCGAAGCGGACGACGCGGTTGATGGCGGCGTCGAAGGTGGCGTGCGCGGTGATCGGCAGCCGGTTGCGGTGCGCCTCGTCGATGACGGCGTGGAGCTCCTCGTCGGTGAACTCGAGCGTGTCGTGGCAGGCCATGATCTTGATGAGGTCGGCGCCGCCGCGCACCTGCTCGCGCACCGCGCGGCGCATCTCGTCCGCACCCGACGCCTCGCGGCAGCACCAATAGGTGTGACCGCCGGTCTGCACGATGCCCTCGCCGCACACGAGCAGGCGCGGGCCGGGGAAGAGGCCCTGCGCCACCGCCTGCTTGGCGACGAGGTTCGCCTTGTTCATGCCGAGGTCGCGGAACGTGGTCACCCCGCTGCGCAGGTTGATCAGCATGTTGCCCGCGGACTTGTAGGCGCTGATCTCCGGCGGGTCGTTCATCGACTGGTTTGCGAGGTCGTGGATGCCGTCCCACGCCAGGTGCCCGTGGCTCTGGAACAGGCCGGGCAGGATGGTGCCCCCGGTCGAGACCGCGCCCTCGGCGCGGCTGCCAAGGTCGGCGCGCTTGCCGACCGCCTTGATCTTCGCGCCCTCGATCTCGACGAACCCGTCCTCGATCACCTCGTCGCCGACCGCGGTCAGCACCCGGCCGAGCAGGATGTGGTTCCCGGTCGGATACTCGAACATCGGGCGGATCAGCTTCTGGAAACGCCACGGAGCCTGTTCGGGCATGTCGGTCCTCCTGGTTGGTGCTCGCCTCGTCCTTCGACAGGCTCAGGACGAGGCGGTCCGGCCTCATTCCCGATTGGACGCCTCACGCTGAGCCTGTCGAAGCGTGAGGCCGATCGCGGTTCAGCCCTTCGGCTTGATCCCGAGTTCCTCCAGCGCGCGCGCACCGCCGTCGAGGTTCGACAGGTTCATGCCCGCGTAGTTGGGGGAGTAGACGACGCCCTCGCCGCCGGCGCGGTAGGTGGCGTGGACGCTGCGATAGACGATGTCGGGCGTACAGACGGCCTGGTCCGCGCGCACCCGCGGCGCGTCGACGCCGATGCCCATGTAGACCTTGGCCTTGCCGTTCACCCCGCGCACGGCGTCCTGGCACTGGCCGAAGACGTAGGTGTCGGGGTCCATGCCCTTCTGGATCACCTCGCCCCACGGCGCCTCGTTCAGGCCGAGGACGCGGTACATGGCCGGGATGAACTCCTCGGGCCCGTAGTCCTTGAGGACCGTGCTGGCGAAGAAGCCCATCTCCTTGGCGAACACCTCGCCGGACTGATGCTGGTAGGTGATCGGCTTGACCCAGTCGGCCCAGCCGGTCTGCTCCTCCCAGCCCCACTGGGCCTTGCGGATCGGGTTGAAGTGGTTGCGGTTCCAGACGTTCAGCCCGAAGGAGAGCTTCGGATTGCACCACTTCACGATGCCGTAGAGCTCACGGTCGAGGTCCTTGGAGCGCTCCAGCCAGAACCGCTCCCACACCAGGACCTCGGGGTTGCGCAGCAGCACGCGCAAGAACTCGACGAAGGCACCGTCCACGAAGGTCGAACCCTTCTCCCGGCACTTGCGGAAGAAGTCCCAGACCTCGCGGAAGGCGAGCTTCACGCGCTCCACGTCGATCCCGCGCTCCATCGCCTCGCGCCGGCAGTGCGGGCAGAAGCAGCCGGGCGCCTGGCCCTGCATCATGCGGTCGAGCGGGCTGTTGCGCTCGTTGCACCACATGATGCCGTCGATGTCGTAGTTCCGGGCGTGGTCTTCGACGATCCCGTGCCACCACTTGCGATAATCGGCGTTGGACGTGCAGGGCTCACCGGCATAGCGGCCTTCGAGGTCGATCTCGAGGCACTGGGGCATGTTCGGGATCTTGACCTCGGCGGCCGAACCATGGCCCGCGTACTTGAACAGCGGCTCCATGAACTCGGGGATCACCTTCATCCCGCGGGCCTTGGCCTTGGGGATGACGAGGTCGAGGATGTCGGTGTCGCCGATCTCCTTGTCCTTCGACCGGAACTCCTTGATGAAGGTGCCGGTGAAGAACTGCGGCTTCGACTTCAGGTACGAGCCGCCCTCCATCGTGTAGGGCGCGGGAACCCCGTGGTCGGGCCACCCTTCGAGCGCGTGGCTGATCCGGCGGCCGACCTTGAGGCCGAGCCACGAGATCGTGCCGATCATCAGCACGTTCACGCCGCAGCGGTTCTGGAGCGTGTCCAGCACCGCGTCCACCCCCTCGTCCACGAAGCTGATGGGGCTGATCTGGATGCCGACGAAGGGATCGGTCTTGCTCATGGGCGGGATCCGGGGAAAGGCGGGGTCAGCCGTCCACCCGCATGCGCGGGTCGAGGGCGGAACGGAGGCCGTCGCCGACGAGGTTGCAGGCGACGACGACGGAAAGGATGGCGATGCCGGGGAAGGTCGAGATCCACCAGGCGCGGCGCAGCACGTCGCGCCCCTCTGCCGACATCAGGCCCCATTCGGGGATCGGCGGCTGCGCGCCGAGGCCGAGGAAGCTGAGACCGGAGCCGACGAGGATGGCGTTGCCGACCTGGAGGGTGGAGAGGACGACCACCGGCGCGTAGGCGTTCGCCAGCACGTGCCGGAACATGATGCGCATCGGCCGGTTGCCGACGACGCGGGCCGCCTCGACGTAGGTGAGGCTCTTCACCGACAGGACGCTGCCGCGCACGAGGCGCGCATACTGCGGGATGGTGCCGATGCCGACCGCGATCATCACGTTCTGCAGGCTGGGTCCCAGCGAGGCGATGATGATCAGCGCGAGCAGGATCGAGGGGAAGGCCAGCATCGCGTCGACGAAGCGCGAGATCAGCGTGTCGATCGTCCCGCCGAAGTAACCGGCGAAGAGGCCCATCAGCACGCCCGGCACGGCGCCGAGCGCCACCGAGATCAGCCCCACCTGGAGCGACACCCGCGATCCGAGCAGGACGCGGCTGAACAGGTCGCGGCCCAGCAGGTCGGTGCCGAACCAGAACATGTCGGACGGCGGCTGCCGCGCCATGCCGAGCGTCTCATAGGGATCGTGCGGCATGATCCACGGGGCGAAGAGCGCCACGAGGATCCAGCCGCCCAGCATCACCGCGCCGAAGACGGCGCCCTTGTTCTTGACGTAGCGGCGGATCCAGCGCGGCGTGCCGCCCGCGTCCGCGTTGATCTCGCCGGCTTCGGTCGTGGCGGGGGGGGTCATGGTGCCGCCTCATGGTTCGACAGGCTCGCCATGAGGCGCTCCCGGCCGTCGTGCCGCAACGGGAGCCTCGTCCTGAGCCTGCCGAAGGGCGGGGCGGTGGCGAAGAGCGGGCCGCCCGTCATTTGCCGTACCGGATCCGCGGGTCGAGCCACGCGTAGGCGATGTCGACCATGAGGTTGACCAGCAGATAGGCCGTGGCGAGGAACAGCACGCAGCCCTGCACCAGCGGATAGTCCTTGGAAAGGATGGCGTTGACGGTCAGCCGCCCGAGCCCCGGGCGGGAGAAGACGGTCTCCGTCACCACGGCGCCGGCCAGCATGT
Source organism: Rhodospirillales bacterium (assembly GCA_947457845.1). GTDB lineage: Bacteria > Pseudomonadota > Alphaproteobacteria > Azospirillales > Azospirillaceae > CANGXM01. The sequence continues at coordinate 18,335 of CANGXM010000004.1, forward strand.
TGCCGAACTGGAGGCCCACGATCGTGATGACCGGGATGAGCGCGTTGCGCAGCGCGTGGCGCGACAGAACGATCCGCTCGACGAGGCCCTTGGCGCGGCTCGTGCGGATGTAGTCCTCGCCCAGCACCTCGATCAGCGAGGATCGGACGAGGCGGCTGATGAGGCCGGCCGAAACGAAGCCCAGCGTCACCGCGGGCAGGATCAGGCTGTCCCACCCCTCCGACCCCGCGGCCGGAAGCCAGCGCAGGTTGAAGGCGAACAGCAGGATGAGGACGAGGCCGAGGAAATAGATCGGCATCGAGGCGCCGACGTAGCTGATCGACATCGCCGTCGCGTCGACCCAGGTGTTCTGGCGGACGGCGGCGATCATCCCCAGCGGCACGCCGATCAGCAGCGCCACGAAGAGGCCCGAGATCGCAAGCTCGAGGGTCGAGGGGAAGCGTTCGAGGACGAGGCCCGTCACCTCGGTGCGGAAGCGGACGGACGTCCCCAGGTCGCCGATCAGCGCGTTTCCGAGGAAACGGCCGTACTGGACGAGGAGAGGGTCGTTCAGGCCCATCTCCTCGCGCAGTTCGTCGAGGCGCTGCGGCGTGACCGCACCGCCCTCGGCCCCGGCGAGCATCAGCGCGGCGGGGTCCCCCGGCAGGATGTGCATCACCGCAAACACGATCACGGAGATGAGCCAGAGGACCGGGATCAGCTGCAGGACGCGGTTGAGGACGTAGGCGCCCATGGGTCAGAGGGCCCTTATCAAGGTCACGGTGCGGCGGACCCCCTCTCCCCCGGCCCCTCCCCCCGTGGAGGGGAGGGGCGTGCGAGGGGCGCGCGACCGCGGCCGCGTTCCCTCATCCCTCCGGGGGGAGGGACGGGGAGAGGGGGTCGTCGCCGCGGACGACATCAACCGTCGATCCAGGCCGAGTGCACGAAGAACCAGTTGCCCTCGGCACCCATCTTGAAGCCCTTCACCCGGTTCGAGACGGCGACGAAGGACGGCTGGCTGAGCGTGGGCAGCATCAGCGCGTTCTCCATGATGATCTTCTGCGCCGCCTTGGCCGCGTCGCACCGCGCCTTCTGGTCGCCCAGCGTGCGCAGCGAACCGACGGTACGGTCGAGTTCCTCGTTCCGGAAGCCCGTCCACGACCAGCCGCCCGGCTGATCCCAGCGCGAGTTCCAGACCTGGTCGAGAATGACGGGGTCGGGCGAGCGCTGGCGCAGGAACATCAGGTCGAAGTCGCGCCGGTTCACACGGTCGAGCTGGACCGGACCGGGAAGCAGCTCGACGTTCAGGTCGACGCCGATCCGGCGGTACTGGGTCTGCAGCGCCTCGCCGATCTCCTTGTGGTGGATCGTGGCGTAGCTGATGCGCAGCGGCGTGCCGTCGGGGACGCCCTGGACGCCCTGCGCCTCGCGGATCGGCCTGCCGGCGGGAAGCCGCCAGCCGGCCGCATCGAGCAGCTGGCGCGCCCGGTCCGGGTTCGGCGCATACATGGCCGAGCTGCCGTCCCAGAAGCAGGGATGGACGTTGTCGAGCGGACCGTCGGACTTGATGTACTGGCCGTCGTACAGAAGGGTGTTGATGGCCGGCATGTCGCGGGCGAACAGCAGCGCCTGCCGCACCCGGATGTCGGACAGCATCGGGCGGCGCAGGTTGAACACGAGCTGCAGGCCCGTGCCCGACTGGCCGGCGGAAACGAAGGTCGCGTTCCGGCTGCCCTTGTACTCGGTGATCGCGTCCGGCGTCAGGCTGAAGCCGACCAGCGTCGTGTTGTTGGCGACGGCGCCGTTCAGAACCGCGTTCTCGCCGATGAAGCGGACCGTCAGCGTGTCGACGTAGGCGGGGCCCTGGTGGGCGGCGGCCGGGTTGCCGCCCTTGTAGTCGGCCCACTTGCGGAAGACGATCCGGTCGTTCTTCACCCACTCGCCGAGCGTGAAGGGTCCGGTGCCGACCTGGTTGCGCTGGAATTCGGCGACGCCGAAGCGGTTGAACGCGGTCGGCGACCAGATCGGCATGCGGCGGATGCCGTCCAGCAACGTCACCCACGGGGCGTCGTAGCTGATGCGGACCGTCAGCGGATCGACGACCTCGATCGACTTGATCGGGCCGACCTCGCTCTTCAGCTGCGCCGACGAGGTGCGCGGATCGAGGATACGCTCGAAGTTCGCCTTGACGGCGGCGGCGTCCATGTCGGTGCCGTCCTGGAACTTCACGCCCGGACGGAGCCGGAAGGTCCAGACCGTGCCGTCGGCGTTCACGTCCCAAGCGGCGGCGAGGGCCGGCTTGTAAACCTTGTCGCTGTCGAGCACGACCAGCGGGTCGCTGACGAACGAGTTGAAGAGCCACGTGGACTGGTAGGGGTCGATGTGCCCGTCGAGGTTGGCCGGCTCCTGGTTCGCGGGGAACGCGATCGTCAGGTTTCCGCCCGACCGCTGCGCCCAGGCCGGCGCGGCCGCGAGGCCCGCGGCGACAAGCGCCAGGGCGGCGACGCCCGTCTTCAGTTTCCCGTTGGTCAACGTCATCTCCGCTCTCCCGTTCGTCGTCGAGTTTGCCGTCACCACGCCGCGGCCGGCCCGTCGGGCCGGTGCGGCGTACGAAATCCCTGTTTGCCGGTCGTCCAGGCGACCGGTCGAGTTTGTATTACAAATAGACAGTGCCGCTTCCCTTGAGTCAACGCTGCCGCCGTCATCCGACGATCGACAGAGGGGACGGGAGGCGGTGCCACGCGGTGTCGGCGTCGGTGTCGGTCCGCGGCCAGACGACGGCGAAGGCACCGTCCCGGTCGAGTGTCGCCGCCGGCGCGTGCCAGACCCCGGGTGCGAAGGAGACGCCGGCCGTGCCGGGCAGGACGAAGGCGTGGACGTCGTCGAGGTCCGGCGTGCCGTCCGCCGCCGTTCCGGCCACCACCACGACGAACCGGGAGACGTCGAGGGGCAGGAAGGTCTGCCAGTTGTGCGGATGCCGCTCAAAGGCGGGAAGCGGGTGGGGCAGGGCGACCGCCTTCGTCCGGTTCACGTGGAGCCGCGGCACGAGGCCGTGCCCGGCCTCGAACGCGAGGCACTCGCTGTAGTCGGCCCGCACGCCGGCCTCCGCCGGCGCCTCCAGCAGCCGGCCGAAGCGGCGGAAGGCGGTGGCGTCCGGCGAACCGGCCGTCACCGTCCTCACGCCGCCACGCCCATGCGGAACCGTTCGGCCCAGTGGCGGGCGATGTCGACCCGCCCCGTGGTCCAGACGCCGGGCGTGCCGGCGACCAGATCCATGAAGCGCGCCAGCCCGGCGATCCGGGCCGGATGGCCGAGGATGCGGGGGTGGATGCCGACCGACATCATCTTCGGATGAGACGCGCCCTCGGCGTACAGGACGTCGAACGCGTCCTTCAGCATCTCGAAGAACGCGGTCGTGGTCCCGTGGGTGCCCATCAGCTTCACGTCATTGGTGACCAGCGAATAGGGCACCACGAGGTGCTGCCGCCCGCTCACCTGCACCCAGTAGGGAAGCTCGTCGTTGTAGGCGTCGCTGTCGTAGAGGAAGCCGCCCTCCTCGACGAGGATCTCGCGGGTCCGCACGCTCGGCGCATAGCGGCAGTACCAGCCGAGCGGGCGCTCGCCCGTCGTCTCGACGAGGCTCCGGACCGCGAGCTGGATCTGCTCGCGCTCCTCATCGGGCGTCAGCTTGTAGTGCTCGATCCAGCGGTTCCCGTGGCAGCAGACGTCCCAGCGGGTCTGGCGGATCAGCGCGGCCACCTGCGGATTGCGGGCGATCGCCTGGGCGCAGCCGAAGACCGTCGCCGGCAGGCCCCGCTCCTGAAACAGCCGCGCGATGCGCCAGATGCCCACGCGGCTGCCGTACTCGTACATGCTCTCCGAGGCGAGGTCGCGGTCGCCGACCGGAACCCGCGGGGCGGCCACCTCGGTGAGCGTCGCCTCCGAGCGCCCATCGCCGTCGCCGATCGAATACTCGGATCCCTCCTCGTAGTTGATCACGAAATTGACCGCGAGCCGCGCCCCGCCCGGCCAGGCCGGATCGGGCGGGTTCGGGCCGTAGCCGACGAAGTCTCGTCTCGCCGGATCGCGCGTCTTCGGCATGGGCGTCCGTCCCCCCGATCGTCGCCCCGGCCTCACGGCCGGGTGCGCGGCCCCTGGACCTTGTTGAAGAAGCAGCACCAGTCGCCGGTGGTCACGTTCACCAGCGCGCGCAGGCCGAAGATCATGCCGTCCGCCGGCGCCTTCAGCTCGGCCAGCGGCTTGCCGAAGAAATCGACGATGGTGGCGATCTTCGTCCCCGCCTTCATGGGGGTCAGGAACTCGATGTCCGGCTCCGGCAGGAACATGCCCGACGCCGGCGCCAGGAGAGCCTCCTGAGCGCCCTTGGTGGGGTTCGGGTCGTACTGCGCCTCGCCCGGGATCATCTTGTAGTGCCGCATGACGTTCAGCAGCGCGTCGGCCAGCGTGCGGCCGACCTTGTGGAACGCCTTGGGCGAGGTGGCCGAGCGGCCGCCGAGCTCGACCGTGATCCCGGCCTTGCCCTCCTCGGCCATGACGGCCATCGGGTTCCCCTTCGGATTGAAGGAGGACATGATGCAGCCCCAGCCCGGACCCATGGCGAGGCCGAGTTCGACCGATTCCGGCCGCTCGTCCACGAACATCGCCTCGGCGAGGTAGGAGTGCGCGCCGCCCGAGTGGATCGAGATCTCGAGGTCGGCCACCTTGCGCATCCACTCGGAATGCGCCCAGGTAATCCGCTCCGTCAGATAGCCGTTGGCGCGGCCCGGATAGATGCGGTTGGCGTCGTGGCTGAAGGTGTCCAGCGGATTGCCGCGGCACGCCGCCTCGAACGCCGGGACGTTGATCACCGGCACGAGCACGAGGGTGCCCGCCAGCGTGTCGGGCGAGACCTCGCGCAGCACGTGCTGGATCGCCATCGGGCCTTCCGGCTCGTCGCCGTGGATGGCGCCGTCGATCCAGAGCGTCTTGCCGGCGGACTTGCCGTTGATGATCACGACCGGGATCTCGATCGCGGAACCGCCCCCCAGCGTCGTGACGGGGATGGCGCCGTAGGCGACGGTACCGGGGGCGGCCTTCGCGGTCCCGACCTCGACCGTCTTCGTGTTGGTCTCGGCCATGGTCATCAGATCCCCTTCACTTCGTTGTACTTCTGGAGTTCGTCCGGCGTGTAGACCTGCATGAACTCGATCTCGATGCCGCCCGCGTCGTTGTCGAGGAAGGCCACGTAGCCCTCGGGGTGCGGGTGGCTGCCGAAGACCTGGCAGGACTTGCAGATGCGCAGCTCGCCGCCCGACGTCTTGGCGTGGTCGAGCGCCTTCTCGATGTCGTCGACCTCGTAACAGATGTGGTGCAGGCCCTCGGCGTTGCGCTCGGAGATCCACGAGGCGAAGCGGCCGTCGCCATCCATGCTCTCGCAGAGCTGGTACTCGATGCCGCCGAGGTTGAAGAGCGCCACGCGGTTGCGCGACTTGCCGTACTCGATGATCTGCGTCTCGGCGGGCACGTGCAGGAAGCGGGCGTAGGCCTCCAGCGCCTTCTTCGCGTCCTTCACGGCGAAGGCCATGTGCTTGATGCCGACGACGTTCGGGTTGTCGGACTTCACGGGTGCGGACATGGGTGTTGTCTCCTCAGATTCGGCGTTCCGGTGCGACCTCGTCCTTCGACAGGCTCAGGACGAGGACCCGAGCGTTCCGCGCGCCTCACCCCGAGCCTGCCGAAGGGTGAGGCGTCACCGGACTCACGTCCCCTTGGCGGTCCGCATCGCGGCGACGATCGGCGCCATCCGCGCCGCTGCCTCCTGGATCCGGGCGACCGGCTGGAGCAACGAGATGCGGACGTAGTCGTCGCAATGGTCGCCGTAGAGCGGCCCGGGGAACATCATCACCCGTGCGTCCTTCAGCATCCGCTCGCAGAACTCGGACGCGGTCACGCCGACCGACGAGACGTTGGCGTAGAGGTAGAAGGCGCCGTTCGGCCGTGCGAAGCCGATTCCGAGCCCCTCCAGCGCCTTGCACATGGCGAGGCGTCGCTCATCATAGATCCGCCGCATCTCCTCCACGCAGTCCTGCGGACCGCTGATGGCCGCGAGCGCCGCGTGCTGGCTGACCGCGGCGGCGCAGATGGCGAGGCCGTGGTGGATCTCAGCCATCGCGGGGATGAGGTGCTTGGGCGCGCAGAAATAGCCGATGCGCCACCCGGTCATCGCATAGGCCTTGGAGAAGCCGTCGATGGTGATGGTGCGCTCGAACATGCCGGGCAGCGACGCCACCGGCTGCACCCGGGCGTTGTCGTAGACGAGCTTGGAATAGATCTCGTCCGAGATGACCAGCAGGTCGTGCTCGATCGCGAGCTTGGCCAGCTTCTCCACCTCGGACGGCGGGATCACCATGCCGGTCGGGTTCGACGGGTTGACGATGCAGAGGATCCGGCTCTTCGGCGTGATGTGCGGCTTCACCGCCTCGGCCGTCAGTGCGAACCCGTCCTTCTCGTAGGTCTTGACGGTGACGATCTTGCCATCCGCCAGCTCGACCGCCTGATGGTAGGTCGTGTAGCCGGGCGAGGCGATGATCACCTCGTCGCCCGGGTTCAGGAAGGCGAGCATCGCGACGAAGATCGATTCCTGCGCGCCCGCGGTGACGACGATCTCGTCCGCGGTGTATGTGGCGCCGCCGTTCGCCGCGATCGACTTTCCGATCGCCTCGCGCAGCTGGGGCAGGCCGAAGGGGTGGGTGTAGTGCGTCGCCCCCTTGCCCAGCGCCTGCTGGCCGGCCTCGATGATGTGGGCGGGCGTGTCGAGATCGGGATCGCCGCGGCCGAGGGCGATCACGTCCTTCAGGCCCGCAGCGATGTCGAGCATCCGGGTGCGGAGCGAGCTTTCCTTGATCTTGACGCGGCTCGCGAAGGCCGTGGCCTTGCTGGTGATCGGGGTGTCCATTCCTCTCCTCTCGCCCTTCTCGTTTCCTTGAGGGTCAGCGTGTTTCCTTGGACCTCGGGTCCAGCACCTGGCTCAACCGGTCGCCGATCAGGTTCACGGCGATGACGGAGAGGAAGAGCGCCAGTCCGGGGAAGATCATCATCCAGGGCGCATAGCGCATGTATTCGCGCCCCGAGTTCAGCATGGAGCCCCACTCGGGCGTCGGCGGCTGCGCGCCGAGGCCGAGGAAGCTGAGGGTGGCCGTCGACAGGATGGCGCTGCCGAGGTCGAGCGTGCCGAGCACCACGAGCGTCGGAACGACGTTCGGCAGCAGGTGCTTCAGCATGATGCGGATGTCGCTGGCGCCGAGCGCACGGGCCGCCTCGACGAACAGCTGTTCGCGCACCTGGAGGACGGCGCCCCGCACCACGCGGGCGAACCGGGGCATGCCGGCGATGGCGACGGCGATGATCGCGTTGACGAGGCCGACGCCCATCACCGAGACCACCATGATCGCGACCACGATCGCCGGAAAGCCCAGCAGCACGTCGAGCATCCGCGTGCCCCAGGCATCGATCCGGCCGCCGAGGTAGCCGAGCGCGATGCCGATCAGGCTGCCCACCACCAGCGACAGCACGACCGTCGCGACGCCCACCGTGATCGAGTAGCGCCCGCCCGCCATCACGCGGGAGAAGATGTCGCGGCCGTGGAGGTCGGTGCCGAAGAGATGCTCCCAGCTGGGGGCCGACAGCCGCATGCCGACGTCGGTCTCGTTCCAGTCGTAGGGCGCCAGCACCGGCGCCACGATCGCGCCGATCACGAGGGCGGCGAAGATGATCGTGCCCGTCAGCGCACCCGGATGCAGGAACATCCGGCGCATGAACCGGCCCGTCGCGCTGCGGCGCCTGCGCGGCCGCACGGCGGCGTCGACGAGCGCCGTCATGCCGCCTGCTCCACGCGGATGCGCGGATCGATCGCGCCGTAGACGATGTCGATCATCGTGTTGATGATCACATAGGCGGCCGTCTTGTAGACGATCAGCGCCTGGACGAGCGGCATGTCCTTGGCCAGCACGGCCTCCACCAGCATGGTGCCGAGGCCGGGGCGCGCGAAGACGTTCTCGGTCACGACGGCGCCGCCGATCAGCACCGCGATCTGGATGCCGAGCAGCGTCACCGGCGGGATCATCGCGTTGCGCAGCGCGTGCTTGAGCACGACCTTCACCGGCGGCAGGCCCTTGGCCTTTGCGGTGCGGACGTAGTCCTGGCCCATCGCCTCGATGACCGAGGCGCGCACGAGGCGTGCGAAGCCGCCGGCGATGAAGAGGCCGACCGTGATCGAGGGCAGGATGAGGGCGGAGAAGCCGCGTCCCGTGATCGGGACCCACATCAGCATCGTGCCGAAGATCCAGATCAGAAGCATGCCGATCCAGAAGCTGGGCAGCGACACGCCGACGAGCGCCAGCACCATGCAGACCGTGTCGACCCAGGTGTTCGGCCGGATGCCGGCGATGACGCCCAGGATCAGCCCGACCGTCAGCCCCACCACGAGGCCGCCCGCCGCGAGTTCGAGCGTCGGGCGCGCCTGTTCGAGGATCATCGTGCTCACGGGCTGGCGCGACCGGAACCCCTCGCCGAGGTCGCCCTGGATCGCCCGGCCGAGGAAGTGGAAGTAGCGCTCGACGATCGGCCGGTCGAGCCCGAGCCGCTTGCGCTCGTTCGCCCGCACCTCCTCCGAGGCCGGCACGCCGGCGAGCATGAGGTTCACCGGGTCGCCCGGAATCACCTGCATCACCGCGAACACGAGGGTCCAGGTGAACAGCAGGAGCGGGATCAGCCCGAGGATCTTGCGGATGACGAAGCGCATGGGGCGTCAGCGTGTCCTGGGGGATGCCGTCGGTCTCGCGCGGCGTGGGGCCCCCTCTCCCTGCCCCTCCCCCCCCCCTGAAGGGGGCGAGGGGGTGGGGGAAAGGGGGGGAGCAGCACGATCCCGACGGGATCCGTTACCTCACCGGCCCGCCGGCTTCGCGCCGACCAGACGCACCTGCCAGTTGCCGCGGGAGTAGCGCAGGCCCTCGATCTGGGCCGTGTGCACCACCGTCTGCACCTGATCGTGGATCGGAAGGAAGATCGCCATGTCCATGATCTTCTTCTGGATCTCGCCATAGAGGCGCGTCCGCTCGGCCGCCGTCGGGGCCGCCGAGGCGTCGGCGAGCATCTTGTCCATCGTCGGGTCGGCGATGCGCGACCAGTTGAACTTGAACTTGCCGGGCTCGGGGATGTTCGAGCTGTGGAACGGGATGGCCAGCACGCCCGGATCGTTCGACACCCAGCGGATGACGGCCATCTCGTACTGGTTGGCCATCAGCACCTCGTCCTGCTTCTGCTTCAGGACGTTCTCCACCTTGATGTCGAAGCCGACGCGCCGCGCCTCGGCCTGCATCGCCACCGCGACGTCCGGGAGCGTCAGGACCGGGAAGTAGGCGGTCAGGGGCTTGCCGTCCTTCTGGCGGATGCCGCCGGGGCCCGGCCGCCAGCCGGCCTCGTCCAGCAGCCGGTTCGCCATCGCCTGGTCGAAGGGGAAGTACTTCTCCACGCCGTCCCAATAGGCGGGCGTCGGCGGGGCGAGCGGGCCGAAGGCCGGCTTCACGAGGCCGAAGTAGAGGTTCTGGGCCAGACGCGGCCGGTTGATCGAGTGGAAGAAGGCCTGCCGCACCCGGATGTCGTCGAACGGCGGGCGGGTGGTATTGAACAGCGCGCCGAACGAAAGGCCCGCGGCCACGCCGATCATCGACTTGTACCGGCCTGAATCGCCCAGGCGCTTGGTGTCCAGCGCCGGGACGATGTCGGCGACGTGCACCTCGCCCGCCTCGAGCGCCGCGACGCGGGTCGCGTTGTTCGGGATGTAGCGGTGGATTATCTTGGCGACGCGGGACTTCTCCTTGCCCATGAACTCGGGGCCCCAGGCGTAGTCCTCGTTCCGCTCCAGCACCACCTCGCGGTTGCGCTCCCAGCTGACGAACCGGAACGGGCCGGTGCCGACCGGGTTCTGGGCAAAGCCCTGGTTGCCGAGGCGCTGGACCGCGGCCGGGCTGACGATCGACAGCTCGTTCTCGGTGAAGCTGTCGATCGCGCCGCCGTTCGGCCGCTTGTACTTGATGCGGACCTCGTAGGGGCCGAGGATGTCGGTCCCGTCGTAGGGGCCGATCATGTCGATGGCACCCTGCGAGCCGGTGCGCGGGTCGACGATCGTGTCGAAGGTGAACTTCACCGCCTCGGCGTTGAACGGCGAGCCATCGTGGAACTTCACGCCCTCGCGCAGCTTCAGCGTCACCGACATGCCGTCGGGCGCCGCCTGCCAGGAGGTGGCGAGGCCCGGATAGAGCTTGCCGGCCTCGTCCGCCACGATCAGCTGGTCGAACACCTGGACGATGATCTGCTCCTCGTGGCGCGACTGCGTCACGCGCGGATCGAACGTCACGTCCGACGTGCTGTCGTCGGCCCAGATCACGGTGATGTCCTGCGCCGAAACCGGCGCGGCGAGTGCCGCGAGGCCGAGAAGGGCCGCGGCCGTCGACATCAGGAAGCTCTTGGTCTTTCGCATCTTTCCCATTCCCTGTTCGTCCGGAAGCCAGTGGACCTTCGTTCGATGCCGGCGGGCGCCCGGTCCGGGGCGCCGACCGTTTTGACGCGCCTCAGACGACCTCGACACCGCCCTTGAAGACGCGCAGCCGATCCCGCTGCCCGAGGATCGTCACGTCCGCCAGCGGATCGCCGGCGACCAGAAGAACGTCGGCGTGAAGCCCGGGCTTCAGCCGTCCGACGTCCCATCCCATCAGGTCGGCGTTCGTCCCCGTCGCGGCGACGATCGCCTCCATCGGCGTGAGGCCGCCCTGTACGAGGAGGTGGATCTCCCGCCAGTTCATCTCGCCGTGGGTCAGCATGTAGCCCGTGTCGGTCCCGGCGCAGATCCGCACGCCCGCCGCCCGTGCGGCGGCCAGCGTCTTCCACTTCGCCTCGCGGGACGCGTTCAGCCACTTCCACGACCGGGCGCTCAGCCCCTGTTCCTCGGGCGTGAACTCGAAGTTCCGGTCGTTCACCAGCAGCGTCGGCACATAGAAGGTGCCGTGCTTCACCATCGCCTCGATGATGCGCGCGTCGGTGAAGTGCGCGTGCTCGACCGTGTCGACGCCGTTCACGATGGTGGACAGCAGCCCCGGCCCGCCCGTGGTGTGGGCGGCGACGTGCATCTCGAAGCTGTGCGCCTCGTCGACCGCGGCGCGGATCTCGTCGTCGGTCATCTCCTGGCGCCACCAGACGCCCGGCTCCTTGCCGACGAAGGAGATGCAGGTGTTGATCTTGATGAAGTGGGCGCCGCGCTTGATCTCCTTGCGCACGCCCAGCCGGAAGCCCTCCGCCCCGTCGCAAGGGAGCGTGAGGTCGCGGAACTCGGTGTGGTCGGCCCAGCCCGGCTGGTCCATGTGCCCGCCGGTCACCGACAGGCCGCGGCCGCAGGCCATGATGCGCGGGCCCTGCACCTCGCCCTTCTCGATGGCGTTCGCGAGGTCGATGATCACGCCGCCCGGCGCGTGCATGTCGCGCACGCTGGTGTAGCCGGCCTTCAGCGTGTCGAGCGCGTACCGCGCCGACCGCAGCGCGATCGCCGGATAGGACATCTCCACCAGTTCGGCACGGAACGCTTTCTTGTGCGGGATGCCGGAATAGGCGAGGTGGACGTGGGTGTCGATGAGACCCGGCATCATGGTCGAGCCGGGCGCCGCCTCGACCACCTTGCCGCCCTCGGGGACGCCGAGGTCCGCCTGCCGCCCGACCGCGACGATCCGGCCCTTCTCGACCAGCACCGCGCCGCGCTCGACCGGCGAGGCGCCGGTGCCGTCGATCAGCCGGTCCGCGACGATCAGCGTCTTCATGCGATGTCCCCTTTGGCACGAAGCTCCTGGACGAGGTCCCAGGCGCGGACGTAGCGGTCGTTGATGCCCGACGCGTCCTGCAGCGCGAGGTGCACGAAGGCCGGCGCGATCTCGATCGGGTCCTTCCAGATGGCCCGGTTCTCGGGCCCGTAGGTCGTCTCGCTCATCGCCGTGTGGACCGGGTGGCCCGGCGTCACCGTGTTGACCGAGACGTTGTAGGGCGCGAACTCGATCGCCAGCGCGCGCGACAGCCCCTCGATCCCGAACTTCGACGCGCAATAGGCGCTCTCGTCGTTCCCGCCCTTCACCCCGGCGTTGGACGAGACGTTGAGGATGGCGCCCCGCCGGCGCGCCTTCATGCCCGGCGCCACCGCGCGGATGCAAAGGAAGGGGCCGCGCAGGTTGATGTCCAGGAGGCGGTCCCACTCCTCGACCGTCACCGCCTCGACGGGGCGGAAGAAGATCACGCCCGCGTTGTTGACCAGCACGTCGATGCCCGGCGTCTCCGCCTCGATCGCGGCGAAGGTGCGGGCGATGTCGTCCGGGTCGCGCAGGTCCATCGTCCGGGCGGTGACGTCCAGGCCCTTCGCGCGCAGGGCGGCCGCGACGGCGCCCACCTCGTCCGCCAGCACGTCGAGCGCGAAGACCCGCGCGCCGTCCTCGGCGAAGGCCGTCGTCACCGCACGGCCGATCCCCCGGGCCGCTCCGGTGACGACGGCCACGCGGCCCGAGAGGCGCCCGCCGCTCACGTCGCTACCCGCCCGCCGTCGATCAGGAGACCGATTCCGGTCACGAACGACGACTGGTCGGAGGCGAGATAGAGGACCGTCTCGGCGATCTCCTCGCCGGTTCCCATCCGGCCCATCGGCGTTATGGTGCGCCACTTCTCCTCGACCGCGTCGGGATCGGTCGACAACGCCTTGTTCCGACGGTTCATGTCGGTGTCGATGACGCCCGGGTTGATGGCGTTCACCCGGATGTTCCGGCGCGCGTACTCGATCGCCAGCACGCGCGTCATCGACATGATCGCCCCCTTGGAGGAGGCGTAGGAGATGTTCCCGCCGACGTTCGCGAAGGCGCTGACCGAGGAATTGTTGACGATGGTGCCGCCGCCGTTGCGCAGCAGCGCCGGGATAGCATGCTTGCACCCGAAGAAGGTGCCCTTGAGGTTGATGCCGATCACCCGGTCGAACAGGTCCGCCGTCACCTCGTGCGACGGCGTCACCTGCTGCTCGATGCCGGCGTTGTTGAAGATGGTGTCGAGCTTTCCGAAGACGCGCTCGGCCGTGGCGACGAGGGCCGCCACCTGCGCCTCGTCGGAGACGTCGCAGCGCTGGTAGGTGAGGGTGCCGCCCGCGGCCTCGACCTCGGCGGCGAGCTTCGCGCCGGCCGCGTCGTCCACGTCGCCGACGACGACCTTGGCACCCTCGCGGGCGAACAGGACGGCCGTCGACCGGCCCATGCCGTTCGCCCCGCCCGTGACGATCGCCACCTTGTCCTTCAGCCGCACGCCAGCCCCCTCGATCCGTCGGGGACGAGGCTAACCCGGTGTCTACTTGTAATACAATACCCCTCTGCTACAGTCTTGTCGGGAAGACCGGACAGACGGGGAACCGCGACGCATGGGGCCGCTCGCCCAGGACGAAATCCTCCGCATCCGGGGCCTGGAGACGCAGTTCGCGACCGAGGACGGACCCGTTCGGTCGGTCGACGGCGTCGATCTCGCCATGCGCCGCGGCGAGACGCTGGCCATCGTGGGGGAGAGCGGGTCGGGCAAGTCGGTCTCCTGCCTCTCGTTGATGCGGCTGATCGAGCCGCCGGGCCGGATCGTCGCCGGCGAGATGTGGCTCAGGCGCAAGGACGGCAGCGTCGTCGACCTCGCGAGCCTGCCCGAGCGCACCATGCGCGACGTGCGCGGTAACGACGTCGCGATGATCTTCCAGGAACCGATGACGAGCCTGAACCCGCTCTACACCGTCGGCGAGCAGATCGCCGAGACGGTGCGCGAGCACGCGGGCGTCGGCCGGGCGGAGAGCTGGACCGCGGCGGTCGACGCCCTGCGCGCCGTCGGCATCGCCGATCCCGAGATGCGCGCGCGCAACCATCCGCACGAGATGTCGGGCGGCATGCGCCAGCGGGTGATGATCGCGATGGCGCTCTCCTGCCGCCCGGCGTTGCTGATCGCCGACGAGCCGACGACCGCGCTGGACGTGACCATCCAGGCCCAGATCCTCGATCTGATGCGGGGCCTGCGCGACGGCGATTCGCGCATGGGGATCGTCTTCGTCACCCACAACATGGGCGTGGTGGCGGAGATGGCGGACCGCGTCGTCGTCATGTACGGCGGGCGCGTGGTCGAGAGCGGCCCGGTGCGCGAGATCTTCGCCGCCCCGCGCCACCCCTACACGCGCGGCCTCCTCGACAGCATGCCGCGCGTGAGGCGCGGGCCGGACGGGCGGACGGAGCGGATCCCGCTGACCGCCATCCCCGGCAACGTGCCGAACCCGCTCGACCGGCCGCCGGGCTGCGCCTTCGCGCCGCGCTGCGCGCTCGCCGAGGACGCCTGCCGCACGGCGGTGCCCGACCTCGTCGCCCTGTCCGAGACCCGCGAGACGCGCTGCCGGCGCTGGGAGGCGATGTGACCGCCACCGTCCTGCCCGAGGCGACCGACGCCGCCGCACCCCCGCGTCCCGCCCCGATCCTCGAGGTCGAGGGGCTGATCAAGCATTTCGGGGGGGAGCGGCGCTTCCTCGCCCCGCCCAAGCCGAAGATCCGCGCCATCGACGGCGTCTCGTTCCGCATCCACCCGGGCGAGGTGGTGGGCCTCGTGGGCGAAAGCGGATCGGGCAAGACGACCGTCGGGCGCACGGTGCTGCGCCTCACCAACCCGACCGGCGGACGCATCCTGTTCGAGGGCGAGGACATCACGACGCTGTCGCGGGCCCGCATGCGGCCCTTCCGGCGGCGGATGCAGATCGTCTTCCAGGACCCGTTCGCCAGCCTGAACCCGCGCCTGCGGGTCGCGGACATCCTGGGCGAGGCCTACGCCATCCACGGACACGTGCCGCCCTCGCGGCGCATGGACCGGACGGTCGAACTCCTGGAGACGGTGGGGCTCTCGGCCGACCACCTCGCGCGCTATCCGCACGAGTTCTCGGGCGGGCAGCGCCAGCGGCTGGTGATCGCGCGGGCGCTCGCGGTGGAGCCGACGTTCCTCGTCGCCGACGAGCCGGTCTCCGCCCTCGACGTGTCGATCCAGGCCCAGATCATCGGGCTGATGAGCCAGCTCCAGCGCGACTTCGGCCTCGCCATGCTGTTCATCTCCCACGATCTCAGCGTGGTCGAGTACGTCTGCGACCGGGTGATGGTGATGTACCTGGGGCAGGTGATGGAGGCGGGCCCCGTCGACCGCCTGTTCGCCGCCCCCCGCCATCCCTATACGATGGCGCTCCAGGCGGCGGCGCCGATCCCGGATCCGGAGGCGCCGCGGCGCCGCATGGTGCTCCAGGGCGACATCCCCAGCCCCGCGAATCCGCCGTCCGGCTGCGTCTTCCGGACCCGCTGCCCCTTCGCGATCGCCGACTGCGCCAAGGTGCGCCCGGCACCGCGCGTGGTGGGGCCGGAACACACGGTCGCCTGCATCCGGGACGACATCGGGTGAAGCCCGACGGCTCCGCCTCATGCTTCGACTGGCTCGGCATGAGGCGGGCCCTGCCGTGTGTCCCACGTCCCGAGCCTGTCGAAGGACGGGGGGCCTCACCGCATCGCCATCATCCGGTCGGCCGCCCGCAGCGCCAGCGCCTGTGCGGTCGCGGTGGGGTTGATGGCGGCGGCGGTGACGAACAGGCTCGCGTCGGCGATCCACAGGTTCGGGACGTCGTGGCAGCGGCCCCAGCCGTCGGCGACCGACGTCTCCGGATCGTCGCCCATCCGCGCCGTCCCCATGATGTGGAACCCGGCCTCGGCCCTGAGCGGGGTGCGGAAGATCGCGCCCGCACCGGCGGTCTCCAGCACCTCCGCCGCCCGCTCCATCCCGAAGTCGAGCGCCCGGCGGGAATTCTGCGACAGGCGGTAGATCCATTTCGGCGCCGGAAGCCCATCGGCGTCGGCGAGCCGGTCGGACAGGAGGATCCGGTTCTCCGGGTCCGCCAGATCCTCGGCGCAGACCGTGAAGCCGGCCGTCCGGTCGAACCGCCGCTCGAAGTCCGCGTGGTGCCCCGCACCCCACGCCAGCCGCTCGCCCGTGACCGCACCCAGCGACAGGGCGACCGGCGTCGGCCCGCCGACCAGTTGCAGCTTGAGCCCGCGTACGAAGCCGCGGCCGGGGTCGGTGGCGTAGAACTGGAACGAGATGATCCCCGCCTTCTCGCCCGAGACCCAGGCGCCCATGCGCGCCTCGAACAGCCCGTCGACCCGGGCGTAGGGGTGGAGCATCAGGTTCCGGCCGACGAGGCCCGACTGGTTCGCGAGTCCGTCGGGGAAGCGGCCCGAGGCCGAGAGCAGGAGGAGGCGCGGCGTCCCCATGCCGTTCGCGGCCAGCACGAAGCGGTCGCCCCGGATGCGGATGGTGCCGGCGTCGGTGCGGCAGACCGCGGTCGTCACGCGGCCGGACGTGTCGTGCTCCAGCCGTTCCACCCGCGCGTGGGGGACGACGCGGGCGCCCGCCGCGACCGCGTCGCGCATGTACGCGACGTCGGCGCCCGCCCGCTGGCGGCTGACGCAGCCGATGTCGCACGGGCCGATGTGGCTGCACTGCGGCGCGCCGGGGTCGCGGGCCCCGCGGCCCACCACGAGGTCGACCGGCCACCAGTGCCAGCCCAGCCGGTCGAACACGGCGGCGAACCGCCGGCCGGCGGCGCCGAGGGTGGGCAGCGTCATCGCATCGCCGCCGTGGGGCGGGGAGGCGGGATCGCCCGGCAGGGCCGCCGTGCCCATCCGCGCCTCGTTCAGCGTGTACCAGGGCTCAAGGTCCTCGTAGGCGATCGGCCAGTCGTCGCCCACCCCGTCGAGCGTGCGGATGCGGAAGTCCTCCGGCCGGAACCGCGGCACGTGCGCGGACCAGTGCGTGGAGGTGCCGCCGATCCCGTTCGCGACCATCGGCCGGATCGGGCTCTCGGCGTCGTCGACCGGATAGTCCTCGGCGGCACGGCGGACGTTGGGATTGGAATGCAGCGCGGTCGCCCGTCGCAGTTCCCAGTCCGGCGCGTCCCGGCCCACCGACCCGGGGTCGAACCAGCCGCCGCGGTCGACGACGATCGTGCGCACGCCCCGCGTCGCGAGGCGCCATGCGACGGCCGCGCCCGTCGGGCCCGCACCGATGACCACCGCCTCCGCGTCCAGGTCCGCCATCATCCCGTCTCCAGTCCTCGTCCATCGTCCCCATGATGTGAAGCGGAAGACCAGCCGTAAAGAGGGGATATGATCCCGAACGATGTTTTCGGTCCACTGATCGATGTGCTGATCCCCGGCGACGGTGATCGGTGGCCGTCTGCGTCCGAGGCGCTTTCCACTTGCGAGACCCTGTTCACGGATTTGGGTGTCGCGGACCATGACTGGCTGGCGCCACTCGCCGCCGCGGTCGCGGCGCTTCCGACCGCCGACCGGCCGGCCCGGATGGCCGACGCGGAGGCGGCGGCGCCCGAGGCCTTCGGCCGGATGCTGGCCGCCCTCTACCGGTCCTACTACACGGCCCCGTCCGTCCGCGCCGTGGTCACGGCGGTGGCGGAGGCGGGGCCGCGCGAACCCTCCCCCCTGATCGACCCGGGCCTCGTGGCCCGTGTCGTCGCAACCCGCGCCGGTGCCCGGCGCCTCTAGACGGAGCGAAGCGATGACCGACACCGCAATCAGGATGTCGAGCCCCGACGGGGTCTGGCCGGCCCCGACCTACGAGCACGTCGCCGTCGCCGGCGACTTCGTCTTCGTCGCCGGGCAGGTCGCCCGCGACCCGCAGGGCAACTGGGTGGGCCTCGGCGACGCCGGCGCCCAGGCCGCACAGGTCTACCGCAACATCGGCCGCATCCTGGAGAGCGTGGGGGCGACGCCGCGCGACGTGGTCAAGATCAACACGATCCTGACCGCACGCGAGAACAGCAAGGCGATCACGGAGGAACGGCTGAAGTTCTTCGGCGACCACAAGCCGCCGCACACCGGCATCGTGATCACGGGCCTCGGCAGCCCCGAGGTGCTTGTGGAGGTCGAGGTGATCGCCTACCTGCCCGCGGGCCGACGCAAGTGAGCGTCCCCTTCTACGACCACGCCAAGCTCTACGCCCGTCGCAAGGCGGAGATCGACGGCGCCATCGCCCGCGTCCTCTCGTCGGGGCGGCTCGACTGGGGCGAGGAGGTTCCGGCCTTCGAGGCGGAGTTCGCCGCCTGGGTCGGCGCCGCCCACGCCGTCACCGTCAATTCCGGCACCGCCGCCATCAAGGTCGCGCTGATGGCGCTGGGCGTCGGGGAGGGGGACGAGGTGATCACGGTGTCGAACACCGACATCGCCTCCTCCTCCGCGATCCACCACGTCGGGGCGAAATGCGTCTGGGTCGACGTCGATCCCCTCACCATGACGATGGACGTGGCGCAGGCCGAACGCGCGATCACCCCGCGGACGAAGGCGATCCTGCCGGTCGACCTCTACGGCCATCCGGCCGACCTGAAGGCGATCTGCGACCTCGCGAAGGCCCGTGGCCTCGTGGTGGTCGAGGATGCGTGCCTCGCGCTCGGCGCCGCGGTCGACGGACGGCGCATCGGCACCTGGGCCGACGTCACCTGCTTCAGCTTCGCGCCCACCAAGCACCTCGGCTCGATCGGCAGCGGCGGCGCCTGCGTCACCCGGAGCCAGGAGCTGGCGGAGCGGATGCAGATGCTGTCCGGCTACGGCCAGCCGCGCGCGTGGCACCGGTCGATCGGCAAGGAGGGCCGCCCGCTCAACCACCTGACCGAGGGGCTGAACGAGCGGCTCGACGAACTGCAGGCGGCCGTCCTGCGGGCGAAGCTGCCCGACCTCGACGCCTCGCTCGCCGCCCGGCGTGCGCAGGCCGCCCTCTATGCCGTGGGTTTCGCGGGGTCGGCGGTCACCGTCCCCGGCGTGCGGCCGGGCGTCGACCACGCCTGGCGAAACTACGTGATCCGGGTGGAGGGGCGCGACCGGGTGCGCGAGCGGCTGACGGCGGCGGGCATCGGCACGTCCATGTCCTATGCCCCGCCGATGCACCTCCAGCCGGTCTATCGCGGCTACGGCATGGGCCCGGGGTCGCTCCCGGTGTCGGAGCACGCGGGCGACCGCCTTCTGAACCTGCCCATCGGCCCGCATCTGGAGGCGGGGATGGTGGAGGCCGTGGTCGTGGCGGTGCGGGCGGCGCTCTGAGCGTCAGCGTCCGCGCACCGCGAGCCAGAGCCCCGCGCCGACCAGGAGGATGGCGCCCGCGAGGTGCGGGGTGACGGGCTCGCCCAGCAGCGCCGCGCCGAGGATGGCCGCGGTCAACGGGCTCAACGAGAGGAAGGCGGTCGCCCGCGTCGGGCTCGCGTGCCGGAGCGCCCAGAGCCAGAGCACGTAGCCACCCCCGCTGTTGAGGCCCACGAAGACGATCGCGGCCCACCCCGTCGCGTCGACGTCCGGGAGCGTCGCGACGCCGCCCTCGGCCACGGCCAGCGGGACGAGGGCCGCGACCGCGGCGCCCATCGCGAGGGCGCTGACCGGCAGGGTGGGATAGCGGCGCAGATAGGGGCCGTAGAGGACCGAGCAGACGGCGGCCGCCAGCGCGCTCCCCAGGACCGCGGCCGTCCCGGTCCACGCCGATCCGCCCGTCTCCGCCGTCAGCTTCTCCGCGAGCGACAGGGCGACCCCGGCGAAGGAGAGCAGGACGCCCGCGGCCTTCGTCGCGCCGATGCGCTCCCGCCCGAGGAGGGCCGCCACGACCATGGTCATCGTCGGTGCGAGCGCGAACAGGAGCGCCACCCGCGCCGCCGACAGGTGCGCCAGCGCCACGTTGATGAGCGCCACGACGACCGCGAACTGGACGATCCCGAACAGCGCGATCGGGGCGAGGTCCCGCCGGTCGATGGCGACCCGGCCCGCCGCCAGCACGGGCGGGATCAGGCACAGCACCCCGATCGTGTAGCGCAGCAGCGCCAGCATCGCAGGGCCGGTCTGGTCGACGGCGAAGCGGCTCGCGACCATGGCCGCCCCCACCTGCACGCCGACGACGGCGGCGGCGGCGAGGGGGAGGGCGGGGTTCACAGGTCGCGCTCCCAGACCTCGGCGACATGGTCGCGGCCGAAGCTGCGCTCGGGCGTCGCCGAGACGCGCGCGAACCCGGCCGCCTTGTAGATCGCCCGGGCCGCCGCAAGCTCGTCGAACGTCCAGAGCGTCATGCGCCGGTATCCCGTGTCGCGGGCGAAGGCGATCGCCTCGCCCACCAGCCGGCGGCCGAGGCCGAGGCCGCGCGCGGCCGGATCGACGATGAGGAGGCGGAGCTTGGCTGTCCGCGCGTCGTGACGGACGACGCAGACCGACCCCGCCCGCCGCCCGTCGATCTCCACGATCCAGAACTGCTCGCACGCGGGGTCCAGCGTCCGGGTCCCGATCTCGGCAACGATGCCGGCGACCAGCGCCTCGAACGACGCGTCCCAGCCGTGCTCCCGCGCATAGAGGGTCCCGTGCCGCTCGACGACCCAGCCGAGGTCGCCCGACCGCGGCGGACGCAGGAGGATCGTGGGGGCGGCGCCGGCCGGCTCGCCGAGGAGCGCCTCGACCGTGCCGAGCGCGTCGACCAGCCGTGCCCGCCCATCCGCCGACAGCGCCGCGAGAAGAGCGCCGACCTCGCGCCGGGAGCCGGCATCGATCTCCGCGAACGCCGACCGGCCGGCGTCCGACAGCGACAGGAGGATCTGGCGGCCGTCGGTTTCGGACGCGCGGCGGACGAGGAGGCCGCGGCGGTCGAGACCGGCCAGGAGGCGGCTCAGATAGCCCGCGTCGATCCCGAGGTCACGACCGAGGTCCGCCGCGGTCGCCGTGCCGCGCTGGGCCAGTTCGAACACCACGCGGGCCTCGGTCAGCGTGAAGGCGCTGCCGACGAGCCCTTCCCGAAGGATCCCGAGGCGGCGGGTGTAGAACCGGCTGAACCGCCGGACCGCGGCGATACCCGCTTCGACGTCGACCATGCGCGATATCCCCGACGATCGTTGCCATCGTCAAGAAGATCGTTGACCGGGTCAACGGCCCGTCGGGGTCACCCTTCGGTGCCGCCCTGGGGATTGTTGCGCCGGGCGGCGCGATGCCAGGGAATCGGGATGGGGCGCGCGGCCTGCTCGTCCCGCCGGCTCGCCGACATGTCGATCTCGATCCGCGCGAGCACGCGCCGCAGTTCGTGGACCGCATCGCCCAGGGTCTGGACCGACTTCTCGCCCGGCGTCTGCCGCCAGCTGCGATAGGCGACGAGAGCGGCGCGCGCGGTCTCGCGCAGGCGCCCCTCCGTCGCGTCGACCGGGGCCGGTTCGCTGCGTCCGGCGCCGCCCGCGGCGGCCGGGGCC
>CANGXM010000005.1 GCA_947457845.1 Rhodospirillales bacterium
CGCGTTCGCCGCGGGCCGGCAGCGCTGGCGTCGGCATCGCGGTCGCCGGCCCCTCGACGGCGACGGGCGCCCCCTCGATCCGCGCCGCCGGCACGGATCCACGGAGCCGGAACCCGGTCATAGGGAGGCGTCCCTCGGCCCTGTCGAGCGGCGCGAAGGCGATGTCCAGGACGCCGGTCGAGAGATCGACGGTCCCCCGCCCGGCGAACCGCTGCGGCGGCGAGACGAGCCCGATCGAGGGAAGCGTCACCAAGCCTCCGCCGATCGTGAAGGCGGCCGACAGGCCGTCGAGCGGGAGCGGCGCATCGAGGCCGAGGACGCCCACGCCCACGCGCCCGCTGGTGAGCACGAGTCGGCCCTCGCCGACGAGGCGCGCAGGGGCCGGGCCGCCGGCCCCCGACGCCGGAAGCCGCCAGTCGACGACCCCGCGCAGGTTCCCCGACGCGGCGGGACCGGCGCCGAGTGCGCGCAGGAGGCGCTCCGCGTCCACACCGTTGAGACGGACGGATCCGGACAGGGCCGCGTCGCCGCCCCGCGCGTCGATCGCCACGCCGCCCGCGACCGAGCCGTCGAACAGGACGGCGTCGGCCAGAATGGCGGAGAGGACGGTGCCGACGCGCCGGACCGCGACGGCGGCGATGCCCAGTTCCACCTCGCCCCAGGTGACGCCGGCGAGCCGCAGGTCGAGCGCGACCGGGGCCGTCGTCCGGGCCAGCGCCAGCGCGGGCGCCACGAGCCGGTCGAACGGGACCCGCCCGGCGTCGAGCCGGCCTTCGAGGCCACCGGGTCCCCACCGAACCGATCCGGCGACGTCGCCGACGTCGAGCTGTCCGCGGATGCCGTCCAGCGCGACGCCCGCCGAATCGACCGTCAGCGCCGCCGTCAGCTCCGCCGCCCGAACGGGGAGGAGGTCGGACGGCACGCCCAGCAAAGCGAGCGACTGCGCAAGCGCCGGCGCGTTCACCGCGAGCCGCCCGGCCGCTGCCCCGTCCCTGCGCTCGCCCTCGAACCCGACCGTGTCGCCGCCGCGCGTCGCCCGGATGCGAAGGGGCCGCCGGCCGTCCGCCGCGACGGGCCCCGACACCACGACGAGGGCGATCGCGCCGTCGGCGCCGAGACGGAGGTCGGCCGAGATCCCATCACCCCCCGTCCCGCGGAGGCTGCCCGCGATGGCGAGGTCCGGAAGGCCGCCGCCGGGCACGAGGCGCCCATCGACAACGTCGACTCCGCCCGCCGGCAGGGTGACGCCGTCGCGGCCGGCTCCCTCGGCGAGGACGACGACGGCCCCGACGAGACGGACGCCGGCGGACACGAAGCGACCCCGCAGCAGCGTTCCCGGATGGGCGACGATCTCCACCCGGGCGGCGCGGATCTCTGCGATGCCGGGGATCGTCAGGCGGACGTCCTGCGCAAAGGCGCGCGGCGAGGGCAGGACGGCGAACCCCGTGCCGCCACCGACGACGACCGAGACGCCCGCCGCCTCCGCCCAGGCCGCCAGCGCCGTATCCGAGGACGCCCGCGCGACGACGACGGACGCGACCACGAGCCCGGCGATGCCGAGGGCGGCGATCGCCAGGACCGCGAGCAGGAACCTGCGCATGGAGACCCGTCCGGATGGAAGGCGTGGGCGCCGCTGGCGTGCGCGGGCCCGATCCCCATATCACCCGGGGGGCGCCGGGCGCAAACCCACGGACGGCGACGGTTGTGTCGGGCCCGCCGTCCCCCTTATCCTCGTCGAGGAAGGCGGGGAACGCCGCTGGACCGGGAGGGAACGGGACATGGACGGTGTGGTTCGGACGGACGGGGCGCCGGTCACGGTGCGGCCGCAGCCGGCGGTCGACCCGTTCGGTCGCACGATCACCTACCTGCGGGTCTCGGTGACCGACCGCTGCGACTTCCGCTGCGTCTACTGCATGGCGGAGGACATGACCTTCCTCCCCAAGCGCGACCTGCTGACGCTGGAGGAACTCGACCGGGTCTGCTCCACCTTCGTGGCGCTCGGCGTGCGCAAGCTGCGGCTGACCGGCGGCGAGCCGCTGGTCCGGCGCAACGTGATGTCGCTCGTCCGTTCGTTGTCCCGGCACCTGAAGTCGGGCGCGCTGAAGGAACTGACGCTGACCACCAACGGCAGCCAGCTGGCGAAGCATGCGGCGGAACTGGCCGAGTGCGGCGTGCGGCGGATCAACGTCTCGCTCGACACGCTGGACCCCGCCCGCTTCACCGAACTGACCCGCTGGGGAAAGCTCGATCAGGTGCTCGACGGGATCGCCGCGGCGAAGGCGGCGGGCATCCACGTCAAGATCAACGCCGTGGCGCTCAAGGGCGTGAACGACGCGGAGTTCGACGACCTCATCCGCTGGTGCGGGACCCATGGCCACGACCTCTGCCTGATCGAGGTCATGCCGATGGGCGACATCGACGGCGAGGGCGGCGCGCGCACCCGGGCCGACCAGTACCTGCCCCTCTCGCTGGCCCGCGCCGATCTCGCGCGACGCTGGACGCTGGAGGACACGGATTACAGGACGGGCGGGCCGGCGCGTTACGTGAACGTGCGCGAGGCCGGCATCCGGCTCGGTTTCATCACGCCGCTGACCCACAATTTCTGCGAAAGCTGCAACCGCGTGCGCCTGACCTGCACCGGCCAGCTCTTCATGTGCCTCGGGCAGGAGGACGCGGCCGACCTGCGGGCGCCGATGCGGGCGAGCGCCGACGACGCGCCGCTGGTCGACGCGATCCGCGAGGCCATCACCCGAAAGCCCAAGGGGCACGACTTCGTGATCGACCGGCGGCGCTCCGGTCCGGCCGTCCCGCGCCACATGAGCGTGACCGGCGGCTGACGCGTCCGGGTGACGACGTCGATCGGCCTTCCGGATCGACCGGAACCGTGCTGTAGAGTACGGCCATGTCCGATCGTCGCCCGCCCGGCCCGCTCCCAGCCTCCCTCCGGCTGCATGTCACCGCAGCCGCCACGCCGGAGGCCACGGACGCGCACCGCGATCTCGTGCGCCGGTACGGCCAGGCCCCGATCGAGACGGCCGACGTGGTCGTGGCGCTCGGGGGCGACGGCTTCCTGATAGAGACCCTGCACGAGACGCTGCACCGGCACGTCCCGATCTTCGGGATGAACCGGGGATCGGTCGGCTTCCTGCTGAACGAATGGTCGCCCGAAGGGCTCGGCGAACGGCTGGCACGGGCCCAGCGCGTCACGCTCAACCCGCTGCGAATGGTGGCGACGCGTGAAAGCGGGGAACGGGTGGAGGGGCTCGCCCTCAACGAGGTCTCGCTCCTGCGGGAGACGCGCCAGTCGGCCAAGCTTCGCATCCTCGTGGATGGCATCGTCCGGCTGCCCGAACTGATCTGCGACGGCGCCCTCGTCGCCACGCCCGCGGGCAGCACGGCCTACAACCTGTCCGCGCATGGACCGATCGTCCCGTTGGGGGCGAACGTCCTGGCGCTCACCCCGATCAGCGCGTTCCGGCCGCGCCGCTGGCGGGGCGCGCTCGTGCCGCGGACGGCGGAGATCGTGTTCGAGGTTCTGGAGGCGGCGAAGCGGCCGGTCAGCGCCGTGGCCGACTTCACCGAGGTCCGGGACGCCGTGCGGGTGACCGTCCGCGAGGAGACCGCGATCTCGCTGGATCTCCTGTTCGACCCCGACCAGAACCTCGACGAGCGGATCCTCAAGGAACAGTTCGCAAGCTGAGGCATCCGGCGGCACGCGGAGCCTTCTGCCGAAACCGTGGGCCTTTCAGCATTCGGGCGCCTTCGGGATTGAAAGCGCCGGGCCAAGTATGCTTGATACGTATGGCAGCCATACGAACGGGCCGCCCACACGTCACACCGGATCAACCGGCGGGCGGAGAACCACGGGGGGACGCGATGTCCGGCTTCATTCTGGAGACGGAAGGGCTGACGAAGGAATTCCGCGGCTTCGTCGCGGTCAAGAACGTCTCGCTGAAGGTGCGGCGCGGGTCCACCCACGCGCTGATCGGGCCGAACGGCGCCGGCAAGACGACCTGTTTCAACCTGCTGACGAAGTTCCTCCCGCCCTCGGCCGGCCGCATCGTCTACAACGGTCGCGACATCACGCGCGAGAAGCCGTCGAGCATCGCGCGGCTGGGGCTCGTCCGCTCGTTCCAGATCTCCGCCGTGTTCCCGCATCTCTCGGTGCTCGAGAACGTGCGCATCGCGCTCCAGCGGCAACGGGGCTTCTCGTTCGACTTCTGGCGTGCCGAGGGCGTGCTGGCCGAATACAACGACCGCGCGGCCGAACTGCTGGAGGCGGTCGGGCTGCAGGAGTACGTGGCGCACACCGCGGCGGAACTCCCCTACGGCCGCAAGCGCGCGCTCGAACTGGCGACGACGCTGGCCCTCGACCCCGCGATGCTCCTCCTCGACGAGCCCACCGCCGGCATGGGCCACGAGGACGTGGGGCGCATCATGGAACTGATCGGCCGGGTGGCGAAGGACCGGACCGTGCTGATGGTCGAACACAACATGACCGTCGTCTCGACCCTCGCGCACACCATCACCGTTCTCGCCCGCGGCGAGGTGCTGGCGGAGGGGGACTATGCGACCGTCTCGAAGAACCCGGACGTGATCCAGGCCTACATGGGAACGGCCAATGCGTGAGCAGACGAACGGCGCGGACGGCGGCCGGACCCCGTTCCTGAGGGTTCAGGGCCTGAACGCCTGGTACGGCGAAAGCCACGTGCTGCACGGCATCGACTTCGAGGTCCACGAGGGCGAGGTGGTCACCCTGCTCGGCCGCAACGGCGCGGGCAAGACGACGACCATGAAGTCGATCATGGGGATCGTGGGCCGTCGGCAGGGGTCGGTCGTCTTCAAGGGGACGGAGACCATCGGCCTGCCGTCCAACCGCATCGCCCGGCTCGGCCTCGCCTTCTGCCCCGAGGAGCGGGGCATCTTCTCCAGCCTGAACGTGGAGGAGAACCTGACCCTGCCGCCGGTGATCGCGCCGGGGGGCCTGTCGGTGGAGACGATCTTCGAGCTGTTCCCGAACCTCAAGGAGCGGCTCAAGAGCCAGGGCACCAAGCTGTCGGGCGGCGAGCAGCAGATGCTGGCCATCGGCCGCATCCTGCGCACGGGGGCCCGCATGCTCCTGCTGGACGAGCCGACCGAGGGCCTCGCCCCGGTGATCGTGCAGCAGATCGGGAACACGATCCGGAGGCTCAAGCAGGAAGGGTTCACCATCCTGCTGGTCGAGCAGAACTTCCGCTTCGCGGCCACCGTCGCCGACCGTCACTACGTGATGGAGGACGGCCACGTGGTGGCGATGGTCCGGAACGCCGAACTCGACCAGCGGATGGACGAGATCCACGAATACCTCGGGGTCTGAGCGGACGCCGCAAGGGACGGGCCCGACGGGCCCGGGTCACAACAGGGAGAGAAACGAACATGTTCAGGAAGATGCTGCTCGCTTCCGCACTGGCGCTGGCCATCGCCGCGCCGGCCTCGGCCCAGTCGCCGGTGCGGGTGAAGTTCGGTGTGCTGAGCGACATGTCTGGCATCTACGCCGACGCGACCGGCCAGGGCTCGGTGATCGCCGCGCAGATGGCGATCGAGGACTTCCAGGCTTCGCAGAAGGGCATCCAGGCCGAGGTGGTCGGCGCCGACCACCAGAACCGTCCGGACGTCGGCTCGAACGTCGTGCGCCAGTGGTTCGACCGCGAGAACGTCGACGTCGTCCTCGACACGCCGACCTCGTCGGTGGCGCTGGCCGTCTCCGAGGTGACGCGCGAGCGCAACAAGGTGTTCCTGAACTCCGGCGCCGCCTCGTCCGACCTGACCGGCTCGGCCTGCTCGCCCAACACGATCCACTGGACCTACGACACCTGGGCGCTGGCCAACGGGACCGGCGGCGCGCTGGTGGCCGAGGGCGGCGACACCTGGTTCTTCCTCACCGCCGACTACGCGTTCGGCCACGCGCTCGAGCGCGACACGTCGAACTTCGTGACGTCGAAGGGCGGCCGGGTGATCGGCGCGGTCCGCACGCCGTTCCCGTCGTCGGACTTCTCGTCCTTCCTGCTCCAGGCGCAGGCCTCGCGGGCGAAGGTGATCGGCCTCGCCAACGCGGGCGGCGACACCATCAACTCGATCAAGCAGGCGGGCGAGTTCGGCATCACCCAGGGCGGTCAGCGCCTCGCCGGCCTCCTCGTGTTCGACACCGACATCCACTCGCTCGGGCTGCGGACCGCGCAGGGCCTCGTGCTCACCGCGCCGTTCTACTGGGATCGCGACGACGCCACCCGCGCCTTCGCCGCCCGCTACGAGCAGCGCCATCCGCGCCGGCTGAAGCCCACCTACGTGCATGCGGGCGTCTATTCCTCGGTCATGCACTACCTCAAGGCGCTCGAGAAGACCCGCTCGGCCGCCGACGGGGCGAAGATGGTCGCCGAGATGAAGGCCATGCCGACCGACGACCCGCTGTTCGGCAAGGGCGAGGTGCGGCAGGACGGCCGCAAGATCCATCCGATGTACCTCTATCAGGTGAAGACCCCGGCCGAGTCGCGGGGTGCGTGGGACTACAACAAGCTGCTGCGGACCATCCCGGCGGCGGAGGCCTTCCGTCCGCTCCGCGACGGCGGCTGCTCGCTCGTCAGGTCCTGATCCAACGAACCGCACGCCGCGCCCCCCGGGGGGCGCGGCGCCTCGCGACCGCCTGAAGGGATCTGCAGCCGACCATGATGACCTTCACGATCTTCGGGGTGTCCTCCGTCGCGCTGTTCGGCCAGCTCCTGCTGGGGCTGATCAACGGCGCCTTCTACGCGATGCTGAGCCTCGGGCTCGCGGTCATCTTCGGCATGCTGAACATCATCAACTTCACCCACGGCGCCCAGTACATGATGGGCGCGTTCGTGGCGTGGATGCTTCTGGACTACCTGGGCATCGGCTACTGGCCGGCCCTGGTCCTCGCGCCGGTGATCGTCGGTATCACCGGGGTGATCATCGAGCGCACGATGCTGCACAGGCTCTACAAGCTCGACCATCTCTACGGGCTTCTGCTGACCTTCGGCCTCGCGCTCACGATCCAGGGCCTGCTCCGCAACCAGTACGGCGCCTCGGGCCTGCCCTACGCCATCCCTGACGAGTTGCGCGGCGGGACCAACCTCGGCTTCATGTTCCTGCCGAACTATCGCGGCTGGGTGGTCGTCGCCTCGCTCGTGGTCTGCCTTACGACCTGGTTCGTGATCGAACGGACGAAGCTCGGCGCCTATCTGCGCGCGGCGACGGAGAACCCGACGCTGGTTCAGGCGATGGGCATCAACGTGCCGCGCATGATCACGCTCACCTACGGCACCGGCGTCGGGCTCGCCGGGCTCGCGGGCGTGCTCGCGGCCCCGATCTACTCCGTCAACCCGAACATGGGCGCCGACCTGATCATCGTGGTGTTCGCGGTGGTCGTGATCGGCGGCATGGGCTCCATCCTCGGATCCATCGTCACGGGCTTCGGCCTCGGCGTGGTGGAGGGCCTGACGAAGGTCTTCTATCCGGAGGCATCGGCCACCGTGATCTTCGTGATCATGGTGATCGTGCTGCTGACCAAGCCCGCCGGCCTCTTCGGAAGGAACGCCTGAGCCATGGCCACCGTCACCGCCGGCGAGATCCGCGCCGCCACCCACGAGGGCCTGCCGCGCCAGCAGGTCGTGGCCTTCGTCATCATGGTGGGCGCGCTGGTCGCGGCCCCCTTCTTCTTCTATCCCGTCTTCTTGATGAAGGTGCTGTGCTTCGCGCTCTTCGCGTGCGCCTTCAACCTGCTGATCGGCTACGTCGGGCTGCTGTCCTTCGGCCACGCCGCCTACTTCGGCATGGGAAGCTACGTCGCGGCCCACGCGGCCAAGGTCTGGGGCCTCCCCACCGAACTCGCGATCCTGGCCGGGACCGCCGTCGCGGGCGTGCTCGGCGTCGTGTTCGGCTGGCTCGCGATCAAGCGGCAGGGCATCTACTTCGCCATGATCACCCTGGCGCTGGCCCAGATGGTCTTCTTCTTCAGCCTGCAGGCGCCCTTCACCGGCGGCGAGGACGGCATCCAGTCGGTGCCGCGCGGACACCTTTTCGGCGTGATCGACCTGCGCAGCGATCTCGCCATGTACTTTTTCGTCCTCGCCATCTTCCTGATGGGCTTCCTGTTCATCTACCGCGTGATCCATTCGCCGTTCGGGCAGGTTCTCAAGGCGATCCGGGAGAACGAGGCCCGCGCCACCTCGCTCGGCTATCGGCCCGACCACTACAAGCTGACGGCCTTCGTGCTCTCCGCGACGCTCGCCGGCCTCGCGGGCGCGACCAAGGCCATCGTGTTCCAGCTGGCCTCCCTGACCGACGTCCACTGGTCCATGTCTGGCGAGGTCGTGCTGATGACGCTCGTCGGCGGCCTCGGCACCGTGTTCGGCCCCGTGGTCGGCGCGCTGACGATCGTGACGATGCAGAACTATCTCGCGAGCTTCGGCGCGTGGGTGACGGTGATCCAGGGCGTGATCTTCATCGTCTGCGTCATGGCGTTCCGCCGCGGCGTCATCGGCGAGATCGCGAACGTCCTGAAGAAGCCGCTCTGACCGCCGTGGACGCGGGGCGCGCGCAGCCGCCCTGCGTCCACGGCGCTTGGCCGCCGCCGCGCGCCTGCCCATAGTCCGTGCGTCGCGCGGCGGGTTCCGCCGTGGACGCCAGGGGGGCGCGAATGACGGAAACGATGCCCCGGGTGGAGCTGGTGCCGCCCGACATCGCCGCCTACCGCAACGGCAACGTCGGGGTCGACTGGGTCTGGCGGTGGACCGCCGCGGCGCCGGGCCCCCACGTGGCCGTCGTCGCCGCCGTCCACGGCAACGAACTCTGCGGGCCGATCGTCGTCGACCGGCTGCATCGGCTCGGAATCCGTCCGGCGCGGGGCACCCTTACGCTCGCGCTCGCCAACGCCGCCGCCTATCTCAGCTTCGACGCGCAGCGGCCGACGGCATCGCGCTTCCTCGACGAGGACATGAACCGCGTCTGGGACCCCGCCGTCCTCGACGGGCCGCGTCGCACCGCCGAACGCGTCCGCGCGCGGGCGCTCCGGCCCCTGCTCGCCGAGGCCGACGCGCTGCTCGACCTCCACTCGATGCTCCACGAGGGCGATCCCCTCATCCTCAGCGGGCCGACGGCACGGGGAGCGGCCCTCGCCCGCGCGATCGGCCTTCCGGCCTGGGTCGTCGCCGACGCCGGGCATGCGGCGGGGCTCCGCCTGATCGACATGCCGCCCTTCGGCGATCCCGATGCGGCGCAGACGGCCATCCTGGTCGAGTGCGGGCAGCACTGGCGCCGCGCGACGGCGGCGGTGGCGCTCGAGGCGACGATCCGGTTCCTCGCCCACTTCGGCATCGTGGATTCCGCGGTCTTCGCCGCCCACCGGCCGGCGCCCGGGCCGCAGGCCGCCGGCGGCTTCGTCCGCGTGACCGACGTGGTGACCGTTCGGACCGACCGGTTCCGCTTCGCGCCCGACGCGCACGGCATGTCCGTCGTTCCCCGCGCGGGGACGGTGATCGCCTGGGACGGGGACGACGCGGTCCGGACGCCCTACGACGACTGCGTGCTCGTCATGCCCTCCCGCCGGGCGCGGGCGGGACAGACCGCGGTCCGGCTGGGGCGGCGGGAACCATGACGGCGGCGGACGCCGGCCGCCTCGCGGTCACCCTGGCCATCGGGTCCGTCGGCGGCGCGCTGTTCGCGTGGTGGCAGTTGCCGCTCGCCTGGATGCTGGGGGCCATGGGCTTCACGCTGGTGGCCTCCATGGCGGGCGCACCGACCACGGTCCCCGCCCCGCTGCGCAACGCGATGATCACGGTGCTGGGCGTCATGCTCGGCTCCGCCTTCTCGCCGGAGCTCGTCGACCATCTCGACGAATGGCTCGTCACCGGGGCCTTCCTCGCGGTCTACGTGGTCGTCTCGCTGGCGGCCGGCCTCCTCTTCCTGCGGCGGGTCGCGCGCTACGACCGGGTGACCGCCTTCTTCACCGCCGCACCCGGCGGCTTCAACGAGATGGTCACGGTCGGCAGCGCGCTCGGCGGGGACGAGCGCGTCATCTCGCTGTCGCACAGCCTGCGAATCGTCCTCGTGGTGATCGCCATCCCCTTCGTCTTCCAGTATTTCGCCGGCTACGAGCGCGGTGCCGGCGGCGGCCTCGGGCCGATCGTGCCGGACCTCGGCGCGGTGGACGCCGTGCTGCTCGCCGCATGTGCCGTCGCGATCCCGCCCGCGCGCTGGCTGCGGCTGCCGGCCCCGTGGATGCTCGGCCCGATGGTCGCATCGGCGACGATCCACGTCGCGGGCCTCACGCACTCCAAGCCGCCGGCCCTGTTCGTGATCGCGGCGATGATCGTCATCGGGGCGTCGATCGGGGCGCGGTTCCGGGGCGTCAGGATGCGGACGCTGTTGCGCACGCTCGTCGTCTCGCTCGTGATGAGCCTGATCCTGCTGGCGCTGTCGCTCGCCAGCTCCTGGTTCCTCCACGCCGTCACCGGCCTGCCGTTCGGCTCGATCCTGCTGGCCTACGCGCCGGGCGGATTCGCGGAGATGAGCCTCGTGTCGCTGGCCATGGGCCTCGACCCGGCCTTCGTCTCCTCCCACCACCTCGCGCGCGTGATCTTCGTGATCGCGCTGGTCCCCATCGCCTTCCGGCTGGTCGAACGCTGGTCCCCCCTGCCGGCACCCCCCCTGCCGGCACCCCCCCTTGCGGCACCGCCGCGCGGGGCGGCGGACGACTGACCACGCACGGGGGCGCCCCTAGTAGCGGCCCATCCAGCGCGAGGCGAGCGGGGTGCCCGTCGCCAGCGAGACGACATGGGCGAGGAGCACGACGGCGAGGACGCCGCACAGGAGGATCACGCCGCGCCAAGGCACGAGCCCGGGCGCCGACGGATCGAACGGCCGCCGCGCCCGTCGCTCGGCCACGACGAGAAGCACCAGCACGCCCCCCAGCGCCGCCAGCGTCGGCGTCCAGCCCATCTCCACCATCTCGATTCTCCCGTGGCGCGACGGCCCGCTCCCGGGCACCCTCGCCGTTCCCGTCAGGACGACCACAGGCTCCCATGGCGCGCAAGCTCATCATCGACTGCGATCCCGGCATCGACGACGCGATCGCTCTCCTCCTCGCGATGGCGTCGCCGGAGGACGTCGACCTTCTCGGCATCACCGTGGTCGGCGGGAACGTCGGGGTGGAGCGGACGCTGGCCAACGCGCTCGCGGTGACCGAACTAGCGGGGCGTGCGGTTCCCGTCGTCGCCGGCGCCGACCGCCCGATGGTCGTCGAACTGCAGACGGCGGCGCACATCCACGGCGAGGGCGGGCTGCGCGGCGCCGACCTGCCGCCGCCGACGCGGACGGCCGTCCCGGGCCACGCCGTCGACTGGCTCCGCGCCACACTGCGCGCGGCGGCACCCGGATCGGTCACGCTGTGCGCGATCGGACCGCTGACGAACGTGGCCCTGGCGCTCCTGCTGGAGCCCGGGATCCGGACGGCGCTCGACCGCATCGTGCTGATGGGCGGCGCCATCGGCCTCGGCAACGTCACCCCTGCGGCCGAGTTCAACATCTTCGTCGACCCGCACGCGGCGCAGATCGTGCTCGGGGCGGGCGTCCCGGTCGTGATGGCGCCGCTCGACGTGACCCACAGGGCGATCACGAACCCGGCCCGCGTCCACGCCATCCGCGCGCCGGGCGGGCCCGTCGCGCGGGCCGTGGCGGGGATCCTCGACGCCTATCCGAGCAAGGCCAAGTTCGGCGGCGAGGGCGGGCCCATCCACGACGCCTGCGCGGTGGCGTGGATCCTGCGGCCGGAGATGATGTCCGGCAGGACCTGCAACGTCCGCGTCGACACCGGCGACGGGCCGTCGCGCGGGCGCACCCTGGTGGACTGGTGGGGCGGCGACCGGAACGGCCCTGCGAACGCGCTGGTGCTGGACCGGATCGACGACGAGGCGTTCTTCGCGCTGCTGACCGAACGCCTCGCCCGCTACGCGGCTGACTGATCGGCGGCCGCGGCGATCGGGCGCAGGGACGCCGTGCCCTCCGCGCCCGTGGCCTCCCACAGGGCGGGGTCCGGCACCGCGTCCTGGGTCGCGGCGTCCGCCGTCGCGCGGTCGGGAAGCGAGCCGTCGGCGAGCGAACGCGCACGGATCGCCGCCTCGACGGCGTCGGCGTCGGTCGCGATGCCGAGGCGCATCGCCCCGTCGCCGGCCAGGCGAAGGAGTTCGGACGCGACCGAGACGGCGGGCAGGGATCGCTTGAACAAGAGCGTGTGCGCCGTCGCGTCGCCCCGGTCGGACGCGCCGTTGGCGGACGCGAGCTGACCGATGCGCCGCTGGAGGTCGCCCTTGCGGTCGGCGGCCACGGTCCGGGCGATGAGGCAGACGAGGGCGGTCATCGGCGGCGGGGCGGCAGATCCCACATCCGAAGCCGCCGAGTCGTTCCACCACGCGATCGCCCGTTCGAAGGCATCCGGATCGTTGCCGTCCCACGCCGTGGCGCCGGCCTCGGCCATGCGCCCGTTCCGCTCGTTCTCGAACATCGCGTAGCCGCGGGCGACGAACGTCTCGATCGCCTCCGGGCTGTCGCCGATCCGTTCCAGCAGGATGCGCAGGAAGTCCCGCTGGCGCTCCTCCGGCCCGGCCGGAGCCATTGCCTTCGCCATGCCGGCGAGGAACAGGCGGAACCCGAGCCAGCCGAAGGCGTCCAGACCGTCGCGGACCCGGCGGAACCCCTCGTCGACGAGGCCGATCCCCTGGCGGACGAGCATGTCGGGATCCTCGATCGGGGCGGACGCCGTCGCGTCCGCCTTGGCCGCCTTGCCGGCGGCGGACCGCGGCCGGGGTGTCGCCATGGCGATGTGCAGGGCGCCGCTGCGCCAAGTCCGGATCAGCGGCCGCGCGACCGCCAGCACGATGGCGGCGAGGAGAAGGTAGCGGATCACGTCGAGAAGACCCTGATACTCGGCCGGGACGTTGCGCACCCGGTCGACCACGAGGATCGAGACCGCGGCGCCGACGACGATGACGCCGGCCTTGAACCAGTCTCCGAGATCGAGGATCGACGGCCCCCGCGACCGATCCGTCCCCGAGCCCTGGGCGGCGGGGCCGAGCGCCGGCCGCTCGCCGGGCGGCTTGTCCCACATCGGCGGCGGCAGCGGCTTTCCGGCGTAGAGCGGCTTTCCGTCGGCCGACAGGACGAAGGGCGGGAGCCCGTCGCGCTTGTCGCGGCGGATGATGACCCGCATGCGCGTCTCGCCGTTGCGGGCCACCTCCTCGCTCGTCACCCGGACGCCAAGCACGCGATGGCGGATGTAGACGCCGGAGACCAGAGGCTCCAGTTCGGTCCGCTCCCCCTCGAAGGCCTGGATGAGGGTCCAGTTGCTTCCCTGAAACGCATAGATTTCGAAATAGCGTGCCATGGGTGCCTCCCGCCGGTCCGGTCGTCGCCGGACCCCACGACCGATTCAGGTTCCGGTCCGAAGGTACCTCGACCGGTCGGGGAGCACTGTAACTTCTGTGCGCCCGCGGGATATCCGGACATGCGGCCGATGCCAAGCGGTCGGAAGGCGGGACGAGCCGTCCGCGCGGAATAAGCGGTCCGGCCATGCGTTCACCGCGATGGACCGATCCCGTCCCTTCCGGACACGGCTTTGGCAAAGCGGAGCGATCTAGCCAATCATGACGACCGCCGTTAGAACTTCCCCCATGTCCAGCAGCCATGCCCGCACCGACGCGCCGATCCTCGTGACCGGCGGCGCCGGCTTCATCGGTTCCTGCTACGTCCGGCGCGCGATCGCCTCCGGACGTCGCGTGGTCAACCTCGACGCCCTCACCTACGCCGGGACGCTGACCCGGCTGGCGTCGGTGGCCGACGACCCGCTGCACCGGTTCGTGCACGGCGACGTCCGCGACTCCGCCCTCCTCGCCCGGCTGTTCGACGAGGAGCGGCCCGACGCCGTCGTCCACTTCGCGGCCGAGAGCCATGTGGACCGCTCGATCAACGACGCCCGTCCCTTCATCGACACCAACGTCGGCGGGACGACGGCGCTGCTCGGCGCGGCGCTGGCGCATTGGGACGGGCTGTCGGGGGCCGAGCGCGAGGCGTTCCGGTTCCTCCACATCTCCACCGACGAGGTGTTCGGGACGCTGGGCCCCACCGGCGCCTTCACCGAGACGACGCCCTACAATCCACGGTCGCCCTACGCGGCGTCGAAGGCCGCCTCGGACCATCTGGTCCGATCCTTCGGGTTGACCTACGGCCTGCCGGTTCTGATCACGAACTGCTCGAACAACTACGGGCCGTTCCAGTTTCCCGAGAAGCTGATCCCGCTCACCTTCGTCCGCGCGATCGGCGGCCGCCCCCTGCCCGTCTACGGCGACGGCTCGAACGTGCGCGACTGGATCCACGTCGAGGACAGCTGCGCCGCCTTCGAGGGCGTGCTGTCCAGGGGCGTCCCGGGCGAGAGCTACTGCATCGGCGCCGACGCCGAGCGCACCAACCTCGACACGGTCCGCGACATCTGTCGCCTGCTCGACGGGCTGACCCCCAAGGCCGACGGCGGGCGCCACGAGGACCAGATCACCTTCGTCACCGACCGGCCGGGACACGACTTCCGCTACGCGACCGATTGCGCCAAGGCGCGGCGGACGCTTGGCTGGTCCGGCGGACGGCCGTTCGCCGAGGGGCTGGAGCAGACGGTCCGCTGGTATCTGGAGAACCGCGCCTGGTGGGAGCCGATCCTCGCCGGCGTCTATGACGGGGAACGTCTCGGCCTGCGCGGCCGGGCGGCCTGAGCCCAGGGCGCGATCGATCCGGCGGGAGGTGGTGGTGTCGACAGTCGTTTCGCGGACGGGGGAGGCCACCGACGCGCGCCCCGCCGTTCTCGCCCTCGTCTTCGGCCTTTTTTTCGCATCGGGCTTCAGCGCGCTCGTCTACCAGACGGCTTGGCAGCGCATGCTGGGCCTGTTCGGCGGCGCGGATACGGTTGCCGCGTCGCTGGTCGTCGGCGCCTTCCTCCTCGGCCTGGGGCTCGGCAGCCTGTGGGCGAGCGTCTTCGCCGACCGGATCGGGCGGCGGACGGCCTACGTCCTGTTCGGCCTCGTGGAGATCGGGATCGGCCTGTTCGGCGCGGTCAGTTCCTGGATCTTCTACGACGTGCTGTTCGGCCGCTTCGTCGGCTTGGCGCAATCCCCTGCCATCGTGTTCGCCGCGGCCTTCGCCGGCCTGCTCTGGCCGACGATCCTGATGGGGCTGTCGCTGCCGCTGCTGTCGCGGGCGATCGTGCGCGACATCGCCACGTCGTCGCGGACGATCGGCTGGCTCTACGCGGTCAACACCTTCGGCGCGGCGCTCGGCACCTTCGCCGCCGGCTGGTGGCTCATCGGCACCTTCGGCTACGAGCCGGTGATCTGGATGGCGGCGGCGATCAACGTGGCTGTCGGGGTGGGCGCCCTCCTCGTGGCGATGGGCCAGACGGAGGCGGGCGACGGCGCCGCGACCGGAGCGGCGGCCCACCGCCTGCGCGACACGCCCGCGCCGGTCTGGCGCTGGTGCGTGCTGGTGTTCGTGTCCGGCTTCCTCATCATCTCGCTCCAGATCGTCTGGTACCGGCTCCTGGGCACGATGATGCAGTCGTCGGCCTACAGCTTCTCGCTGGTGCTGGGCCTGTTCCTCGTCGGCGACGCGGTCGGTCTCGTCTGGGGCGGGGCGCTGGCCCGTCGGCTCCCCGATCCGCGCCGATTCTTCCTGTGGATGCAGGGCGCGACCATCCTCTACTCGATCCTGGTGATCTGGGCCGTCTGGCTGGCCTTCGGCGCCGATGCCGTTTCTGGCCAGTTCGTCGACCGGTTCGTGGTCGTCGCGGACTGGCGCCCGCTCCTGATGATCGTGTCGCTGACGGCGCTCGTGGTGCTGCCGGGCAGCCTGCTGATCGGCATGTCGTTCCCGCTGGTGCAGCAGGCGATCCAGACGGACGCGAACCTCGTCGGACAGCGGGTGGGGCTGATCCAGCTCGCCAACATCGGGGGCAACAGCCTCGGCGGGATCGTCACGGGGCTGGTGCTGATCCACCTGTTCGGCACCGACGGGACGATCCGGCTTCTTCTGCTGGCCGGGCTCGGCTTCATGGTGCTGCTGTGGGCGACCAGCATCGCCGACCGGCGGACGGGCAACGCCGTCCTCATGGCCGGACTCGTGGCGCTCCTCGTCGTCTTCCCCGCCGGGGACGCGTTCTGGTCGCGCCTGCACGGCGCCCGGGCGCAGGAGAGGGCCATCGTCGGCGAGGACAGGACCGGCGTGGTCGTGCTCCGCCACGACGGCGCCGGCAACGGCCGCGTCTTCATCGGCGGCCACGCGCAGAGCTGCATCCCCTTCTGCACGGTGCATGGCTTCCTCGGGATGATCGGCCCGCTCGCCCATCCCGCGCCGACCGACGTGCTCGTGATCGGCGTGGGGAGCGGCGGGACGCCGTTCGGCGCCGGCGTCCGGCCGGAGACGTGGACCGTGCTCGCGATCGAGCTGGTCAGCCCGGTCTACGACGTGCTGCGCCGCTATCTGGCCGAAGAGGCGGGAAAGCCCGGGCGGTCGGCCGAGGCGCGGGCGGGCATCGGGCGGATGTTCTCCGATCCGCGCTTCAATCTCGTGGTCGGCGACGGCCGCCACCTGCTCTACACCGACGACCGCAAGTGGGACGTCATCGAGGCCGATGCGATCCTGCCGCAGACGGCGCACTCGGGCGCCCTCTACTCGATCGAATACTACGAACAGCTCCGGAGCAAGCTGAAGCCCGGCGGCATCGCCGTGCAGTGGGCGCCGACGGAGCGGTCGATCGCCACCTTCCTGCAGGTGTTCCCCTACGTCACGATGGTCCATCCGGCCATCATCGGCAGCGACGCCCCGATCGAGATCACACGGGAGAAGCTTCTCGCCGCTGTGGACCGGCCCGACGTGGTCGAGTATGTCCGGTCGGCGGGCATGGACGTCGCCGACCTCCGGTCGTGGTTCGACACCAAGCGCCCGGAGGTCTGGCGCCCGGGCGACCCGCGGCGGGGAATAGACGTGAACGCCGACCTGTTCCCCAAGGACGAGTACTACCTCAACAACGCGCAGATCTTCCCCCGATGACGCCCCCTCCGCCCGACGACCGCACGGTACCCGCCCGCCCGGATCCCGCCTGGTGGTCGGGGCGCCGCGTCCTGGTGACGGGGGGCCTCGGCTTCATCGGCTCCACGCTGGCGCATCGCCTGGTCGAGCACGGGGCCGACGTCGTGCTGGTCGACAGCCTCGTGCCGGAGTACGGCGGCAATCCGGCCAACGTCGCCGACATCACCGACCGGGTCCGCATCAACATCTCCGACATCCGCGATCCCCACAGCTTCCGGCACCTCGTGCAGGACCGGGAGGTCATCTTCAACCTCGCGGGCCAGACGTCCCACCTCGACAGCATGCGGGACCCCTTCACGGACCTCGAGATCAACTGCACCGCGCAGCTCCGTCTGCTCGAGGTCTGCCGCGCGGCGGCCCCGCAGGTGAAGATCGTCTACGCCTCGACGCGCCAGATCTACGGCCGCCCGGACTATCTGCCGGTCGACGAGCGCCATCTGCTGCGCCCGACGGATGTCAACGGCATCAACAAGATGGCCGGCGAGTGGTACCACATCCTGTACAACAACGTTTACGGGCTGCGGGCCTGCGCGTTGCGGCTGACGAACACCTACGGGCCGCGCATGCGGATCAAGGACGCGCGCCAGACCTTCCTGGGCGTCTGGGTCCGGCTCGCGGTCGAGGGACGGCCGTTCGAGGTCTGGGGCGGCGAGCAGAAGCGCGACTTCACCTACGGCGAGGATTGCGCGGACGCGCTGATGCTGGCCGCCGAGCGGCCGGAGACGGACGGGCGGATCTTCAACCTCGGCGGCGACGGGATCGTGTCGCTGACGGAACTGGCCGAGCTGCTGATCGCCGCCAACGGCGGCGGGCGGTTCGAGGTCCACGAGTTCCCGGCCGAGCGCAAGCGCATCGACATCGGCGATTACTACGCCGACGATGCCCTCTTCCGCGAGACGGTGGGCTGGCGCCCGGCCACCCCGCTCGCGGCCGGCCTCGCCGCCACGCTCGCCTACTACCGCGAAACCCTTCCCCGTTATCTCTGACGGATCCGCCCGCCATGACCGACGTCGCGCCCATCCCGCAGACCGATCCCCGCGCCGGCTATCTCGCCGCGCGAACGGACATCGACGCCGCGGTCGCCCGCGTGCTTGAGAGCGGCTGGTACATTCTCGGCAAGGAGGTCGCGGCCTTCGAGGCCGAGTTCGCCGCCTTCGTCGGGCCCGGGCAGCACGGGATCGGCGTCGCCAACGGGACCGACGCGCTGGTGCTGGCCCTGCGCGCGCTCGGCGTTGGCCCGGGCGACGGCGTGGTGACGGTGGCGCACACGGCGGTCGCCACGGTCGCCGCGGTCGAGCTGGTCGGCGCGACGGCGATCCTGGCCGACATCGACCGCGGGTACACGCTCGACCCCGTGTCCTTCGCCGCCGCGCTGGAACGGCCGCCGGTGCCGGTCAAGGCGGTGATCCCGGTGCATCTCTACGGCCAACCGGCCGACATGGGACCGATCCTGGAGATCGCGCGGGCGCGGGGGATCGCGGTGATCGAAGACTGCTCCCAGGCGCACGGCGCGGTCTGGAACGGCAAGGCGGTCGGCAACTGGGGCGACGTCGCCGCCTACAGCCTCTATCCGACCAAGAACCTCGGTGCCCTGGGGGACGGCGGCATCGTGACGACGCCCGATGCGGCGCTGGCCGACCGGCTGCGCATGCTTCGGGAGTACGGCTGGAAGTCGCGCTACGTCAGCGACATCCCCGGGCAGAACACCCGCCTGGACGAACTCCAGGCCGCGATCTTGCGCGTGAAGCTGGCGCGCCTTCCCGCGGAGAACGCGCGGCGCCGGGCCGTCGCGGCGGCCTACGACGCGGGCCTCGCCGACGCGGCGTTGGAGCGGCCCTGGCGCCGGCCGGACACCACCCATGTCTTCCATCAGTACGTCCTGCGCCACCCGGACCGCGAGGGCCTGAAGGCTCGGCTGCGGGACCGGGGCGTGATGACAAACGTCCACTATCCGGTGCCGGTCCACCTCCAGCCCGCATACCGGGATCGCGTGGCCCTCGCGCCGGGCGGCCTGCCGAACACCGAGGCGGCCGCGCTCGCGATCCTCAGCCTGCCGATGTTCGCGCAGCTGTCGGATGCGGACGTGGGGCGGGTGGTCGAGGCGGTGCGGGCCAGCGCCGACCTGGCCCTGGCAGCGGAGTGAGCGGCGGCCGGCGTCGTCAGGCGTAGAGCAGGACGACGCCGATGCTGATCAGCGCGATGCCCGCGAGCTTCATTGGTCCCAGCGCCTCGCCGAACACCAGCATCGACACGAACGCCACCACGACGTAGCTGGCCGAGACGCTGGGGTAGGCGACCGACAGCGGGATCTGCCGCAGCGCCAGCATGTAGAGCATCGCCGACAGGAAGTAGCAGCCGAGCCCCGCGATCGAAGGGGGTGCCAGGAGCTGCTGCACCAGCCCCTCGGCCGATGCGCCCATCTTCAGCAGGAACTGCCCGGTCACGCCGAGCAGGATCGCGCCCACGAGCGCCGCGTGGAAAAGGGTCATGGGGGCGATCCTACCTGACGGGCGCGTCGAGGGAGGCAGGCCGGGACCGCTCGGTCTCGGCGCCGGGCGCATGGACCTCCCGGACGACGAACTGCGGCTTCCGGTTCACCGTCAGGAACAGGCGGCCGAGATACTCGCCGATGAGGCCGAGCATCACGAGCTGCACGCCGGCCAGCAGCAGGATGGCGCTCGCCAGCGACGCATAGCCCTCCGGCGTCCGGCCCATCGCCCATTCGAAGAGGATGACGAGGAAGCCGAGCCCGCCGAGCGCGCCGAGCCCCGTGCCGAGCAAGCCGCTCACGCGCAGCGGCATGACCGAGAAGTTGAGGAACATGGCCGACCAGAGGCGGATCAGGCGGCGGATCGTGTAGTTCGACCGC
The DNA here is from genome assembly GCA_947457845.1 of Rhodospirillales bacterium. GTDB lineage: Bacteria > Pseudomonadota > Alphaproteobacteria > Azospirillales > Azospirillaceae > CANGXM01. The sequence continues at coordinate 20,045 of CANGXM010000005.1, forward strand.
CCCTCCGCCCGCGACAGATGCCGCACCTGCAGGCGGCCGATGTTCTGGGTCACTTGCATCAGCAGGCCGTCGACGTAGGGATAGGGACCGGCGTGGTGCAGGATCTCGCGCACGGCGAAGGCGCTCATGCAGCGGAAGCTGGAGAGGTAGAGGCCCTTCGGCTTGTCGAGGAGCTGGTCGGCGCACCAGTTGGTGAAGCGGCTGCCGAGGTTGCGCCACCAGGCGTGCTGCTTCTCCGCATAGTAAGTGTAGACGACGTCGTAGCGGTGATCGCGCGCGTGAAGGAACAGGCGGACCACCTCCTCCGGCGGGTTCTGCAGGTCGTCGTCCATGGTGATGATGAACGACCCCCGGGCCTGGGAGAGGCCGGCCATCACCGCGTTGTGCTCGCCGAAGTTCCGCGCGAGGTCGACCAGCGTCACCGGCACGTCGGTCCGGCGCACGAGCGCGAGGCAGACGTCGCGGCTGTTGTCCGGCGAGCCGTCGTTGACGAGCACGATCTCGTGACCGCCGGGGATTTCGAGCCCCGCCAGCGCATCGACGAGCGCGCCGACGCTGTTCGCCCCGTTGTAGACGGGCACGACGATCGAAAGGGCGAAAGTTCGGGACAAGGGACGCACCCTCTCGGTCGGAACGGGGCGCACGTGCGCGCCGGAACTCTATAGTCGAGCCGGCGGACGCTCGCCAGACGGGGCGTCGGCGCCGGGTCTCGACGGGATGAACGATCCGCTGAGGACCCTATTCCCCGCGGACCGGCACATGTCCATCCGAAGGTATCGGATTCTCCGCGCGGCCACTGGACGATATGTCGCAAGTGGAATAAACACGAATCGGATGTGTTCTGGTCGGATGCGGCGCGTCCGGCACCCGTCGCAACTCCGGTTCGCTCGATCGACAGCATGGCTCCCTCCGACGGTTCCTTCACAGACGTCGTCCGACGGACAGCGCCGGTCCCCGCCTGGGGTGCCTGGGCCGTCGACGGCGACGTGCTTCTCGCGCGGGCGCTGCTCGGGGCCTTCGTCCTGATCCCCCTCGCCTGGGCGTGCGGCTTCCTCTGGCCGCCGATCAACCACGACGTCGCTGCGAACCTCGACATGGCGCGCCGCTGGCTGGCGGGGGAGCGGCTGTATCGCGACGTCATCGACGTCAACACGCCACTCGTCTTCCTCGTCTACGCCGTGCCCGAGGGCCTCGCCCGGCTGTTCGGCGGGTCCGGGGCCATCTGGATGGTCGCCTGCGTGATCGCGGGCGTGACCGCGTCGAGCATCGTCAGCCACAGGATCCTGCGGCGGCTGTTCGCGGGGGAACAGTCGGTCGGCCTCGTTCTGCTGTCGCTGCTGGCGCCGTTCCTCCTCGTGGTCCTGCCGCCGGACAACAGCTTCGGCCAGCGCGAACATCTGATGACGATCCTGGCGCTGCCCTACGTATTCGCCGCGGTCGCCCGTGCCGACGGCCGGCCCCTGCCGGCGGGCCTGCTGCTCGCCGTCGGCGTCGCGGCGGGCATCGGCTTCTCGCTGAAGCCGCACTTCGTCGCGATCCCGATTCTCGTGGAAGGCTACGTGCTGACGCGGCGGTCGCTGCGCGTCGGCCTCGCCGACCCGCTGCCCTGGGGCATCGCCGCCGCGGTGACGGGGCACGTGCTCTTCGCCCTCACGATCACGCCCGACTACGTCACCTTCGTCCTGCCCTTCGTGTTCAAGTACTACACGCAGATCGGCGGCAGCGGCGCGGTGGAGGTGCTGACCGGGCGCTACATCCTGCCCTCGCTGCTCGCCTGCGCCTTCGCGGCCCTCCTCGCGCCGGCCGTCCTGCGGCCGCGGGTCGCCCCGATCGCCGCCCTGTTCGCGTTCGGCGCCGCGCTCGCGGCGGTCGCCCAGGGAAAGGGCTGGGCCTACCAGTCCTACCCGGTGATGGCGATGGCGGCCGTCGCCATGGCAGCCACCGTCGCCGGCCTCGTGGACCGCCACGTCCCGCTGTCGGGTCGCGCCGGGCACCGGGCGGCGGTGTTCATCGCCAGCGCGGTGCTCGGTCTGTTCTACGTGCAGGACGCGCTGATGGACCAGCCGTTCCGCAAGCAGCAGCAGTACGTCGGATCGCCGCTCCAGCAGTTGACCCAGGCGGTGCAGAAGAACGCAACCAACGGCCGCGTCCTGGTGATGTCGCCGGGAATCTTTCCCCACTACCCGATGATCAACTATGCGGGTGTGGAGATGGTGATGCCGTTCCAGACCATGTGGCCGCTCCAGGGGATCTACGCGAACTGTCTGCCGGGCGGGCACCTCTACAACGAGCCGGCGGAGATGAGCGAGGGCGAACGCTTCGTGTTCGAGAGCATCGCCGGCGCCTTCGCCACCAAGCAGCCCGCCCTCCTCATCGTCGACCGCGTGCCGGGCATCCCGCGGTGCCGGACCGAGGTGTTCAGCTATCTCGAGTACTTCCTGCGCCACCCGGACTTCGCGGCAGCCTTCGAGAACTACGAACCCTTCATCGAGAAGGAGCGGTACGTCGTCTACAAGCGAAACTGACGGGCGCTTGACCGTGCGGGCAAACCCGTGCAAAGGCGATCCGGCATCCGATCGCTGATGGGCGGGGCATCATGGACGACGGGACGCGGTTTGCGGGAACCATGCCGGTCGCGGAGCGGCACCGGTTCGACACCGACGCCGTCGCCCGCTGGATGGCGGGTGCCGTCCCCGGCTTCCGGGGGCCGCTGTCCGTCGAACAGTTCCGCGGCGGCCAGTCGAACCCGACCTTCCGGCTCACGAGCCCGTCGGGCCGGTACGTCCTGCGCCGAAAGCCGCCGGGCAAGCTCCTCCCCTCCGCCCACGCCGTCGACCGCGAGCACCGGGTGATGACGGCGCTCGGCGCCGCCGGCATTCCCGTGCCCCCGACCTACGGCCTGTGCGAGGACGAGGGCGTCATCGGCACGGCCTTCTTCGTGATGGGGTTCGTCGAGGGGCGGATCTTCTGGGACCCGCTCCTGCCCGGGCTCGAACCGGCGGAGCGCGCGGCGATCTTCGACGGGATGAACGACACGCTGGCGCGGCTCCACCGGGTCGACCCCGTCGCCGCCGGTCTCGCGGACTACGGGCGGCCGGGCAGCTATCTCCAGCGCCAGATCGCACGGTGGTCCAAGCAGTACAGCGCGTCGGAGACGGAGCGCATCCCCGCGATGGACCGCCTCGTCGAATGGCTGCCCGCGCACGTGCCGGCCGGCGAGGAGACGGCGGTCGTCCACGGCGACTACCGCCTCGACAACCTGATCTTCCACCCGAGCGAAGCGCGCGTGGTCGCGATCCTCGACTGGGAACTCTCCACGCTCGGCCACCCGCTCGCCGACTTCGCCTATCACGCCATGGCGTGGCGGCTCGAACCGGGCCTCTTCCGCGGGATCAAGGGCGCCGACCTCGCCGCCCTCGGCATCCCGTCCGAGGAGGCCTACGTCGCCGCCTACTGCCGTCGGACCGGCCGCGACGGCATCCCGCACTGGGACTTCCATCTCGCCTACAACATGTTCCGCCTCGCCGCGATCCTCCAGGGGATCCTCGGGCGCGTGGCCGACGGGACGGCCGCGAGCGAGCATGCACGCGACATGGGCGCGCGGGCGCGCCCCGTGGCCGAGGCCGGCTGGGCGACGGTCGAACGCATCCTGGCGGCGGGCTGACGCCCGTCCGCGATCCGCGGTCGGAGGACCGGACCATGGCCTACACGATCTCCCTCGCCGGCAAGGCCGCGCTCGTCACGGGCGCGTCGAGCGGGCTTGGCGTGCGCTTCGCCACCCTTCTCGCGGAGGCCGGCGCGGCGGTGGCGCTCTGCGCCCGCCGGACCGACCGGCTGAAGGACGTCGAGGACCGCATCGTCGAGGCGGGCGGGCGGGCGGTGTCGATCGGCATGGACGTGACCGACGTCGCCAGCATCCGGTCCGGCGTCGCCGCGGCGGAGGCTGCGCTCGGTCCGATCGGCATCCTGATCAACAACTCGGGCGTGTCGGGCGAGCAGCGCCTGACGGACGTGGACGAGGCGACCTTCGACCGAACCTTCGACACCAACGTCCGCGGCGCCTTCTTCGTCGCCCAGACGGTCGCGGTGTCGATGATCCGCACGGGCACCGCCGGGCGCATCGTGAACGTCGCCTCGATCGCCGGACTGAAGCCGTTCGGCCGGATCGGCGTCTATTCGATGTCGAAGGCCGCGGTCGTGATGATGACGCGCTCGATGGCGATCGAGTGGGCGCGGCACGGCATCAACGTCAACGCGATCTGCCCCGGCTACGTCGAGACCGAGATCAACGCCCACCATTGGGCGACGGAGGCCGGGCAGAAGCTCGTACAGATGCTGCCGCGGCGGCGGATCGGCCGGCCCGAGGATCTGGACGCCGTCGTTATGATGATGGTCTCCGACGGCGCGCACTTCGTGAACGGCGCGATCGTCGCCGCCGACGACGGGATGGTCGCCGGCTGATACCCACGCCCGCTGTGGACACTTGTCCCCCGGCCCCTGTGGATAACGGGGACAACCCGCGCCGCGCCCTTTCCCGGCCTGTCCTCCCGCTCTGCCGGCGCTGTGGGCGGCGTGGCGGTTGTCATTGCCCGGGCGGCTGCTACAGTCGGGCGAGGGACCGCGACGCGGCCCGCACGATCGTCGAGTGCGCCTTACCATGTCCTCATCCCCACTCCCGCAGGAACCGGAGCGCGCGTCGGGCGTCCTGCCGAGCCAGGCGATCCGGGCGGCCGTCGCCGACGGGGTGATCCGGGCGGATGCCGGCATCGGCGAGGACCAGATCCAGCCCGCGAGCCTCGACCTGCGCCTGGGGGAGGTCGCCTACCGGGTGCGGGCGAGTTTCCTGCCGGGTCCGAACGCGACCGTGGCCGAGAAGCTGGTCGAGCACGTGCTCTACACGGTCGACCTCACCGACGGGGCGGTGCTGGAGCAGGACTGCGTCTACATCGTCCCGCTGCTGGAACGGCTGTCGCTGCGGCGGCGTTGCTCGGCGCTCGCCAACCCGAAGAGCTCGACCGGCCGCCTCGACGTGTTCTGCCGCGTCATCACCGACCGCGGGGCGGAGTTCGATCAGGTCCGCGAGGCCTACGACGGCCCCCTCTTCGTCGAGATCGCGCCGCGGAGCTTTCCGATCCGGGTCCGCACGGGCTCCCGCCTGACCCAGATCCGCCTGCGCCGCGGGCTGCCGACCGGTTCGGACGCGACGGCCGACGTCGCCAAGGGCGGCAGCCGGATCGCCTTCACCGTGGACATGGCCGGCCACGGCGAGGGCGACCTCGTCGGCTACAAGGCGCGGACCGGCGCGGGCCTCGTCGATGTGGACCTCGTCGGGCACTACGATCCGGCCGAGTTCTGGGAGCCCGTCCTCTCCCGCCGCAGCGGGATCATCCTCAACCCCAACGACTTCTACATCCTCGCCTCGAAGGAGGCGGTGTCGGTCCCCGCGGACCTCGCGGCGGAAATGCTGGCCTACGACACGCTGGTGGGCGAGTTCCGCGTCCACTACGCCGGCTTCTTCGACCCCGGCTTCGGCATCGCCGAGGCGGGCGGACAGGGCAGCCGCGCGGTCCTCGAGGTGCGGGCGCGCGACGTGCCCTTCGTGCTCGAGGACGGGCAGGTCGTCGGCCGGCTCGTCTACGAGCAGCTCACCAGCCGCCCCGACAAGCTCTACGGCCAGGGGATCGGCAGCAACTACCAGCGTCAGATCCTCGCGCTCGGGAAGCAGTTCCGCCGCTGAACGGCACGCGGAGGTTGTTTTCAGACCGTCCCTCCTCTAGAATCGGGCTGCCGCGATGCGGGGAGACGGATCGATCATGCTGCGCCGTCGACGCTGCGTCGGGGGCCGGGACGCCGGCGATGCGCTGTTGCTCCGGATGGTGGCCGCCTTCCTCGCACGGTTCGGCCACCCGGACGGGTCGCCATGACGGACGCCGGCACCGCCGCCGCCGCGACGCCCGTCAGCGTGGTCACGGTGGTCAGGAACGATCGTGCCGGGTTCCTGGCGACGCGAGCCAGCCTTCGTGCGCAGGGCTTCCGCGGTTTCGAATGGATCGTCGTGGCCGGGACGTCGTCCGACGGGACCGACGGGGCGATCGCCGACGCGGTAGCGGCCGGCGAGGTCGCGCACCATGTCCGCGGCGTCGACGGCGGTCCCTATCGCGGCATGAACCAAGGCGCCGATCTGGCCGCCGGACGGTTCCTCCTCTTCCTCAACGCCGGCGACCGGCTGGCCGACGCCGACGTGCTCGGCCGGGTCGCGGCCCGCCTCGCGGCCGGGGGCGTCGATCTCCTCTATGGCGATCATGTCGCCGACCGCCACGACGGCTCGGCCCGCCTCGTTCCGGCGCTCTCCCCCGATTCGATTGCTAGCCGAATGTTCGCGAGCCACCAGTCCATCCTTTATGCGGTGTGGCTCCTCCGTCGTTTCGGCTTCGATCCGCAGTATGCAGTCGCCGCCGACTACGTGCTGACGCTACACGCTTTGATGGGGAATATCCGAGTCGTCGGGGTGCCCTATGCCATCAGTCGGGTCGCACCCGCAGGTATCTCCGCCCGGCAGGCCCTGCGGGGGCGGGTGGAACAGGCCCGTGCAAGACGTCGTATCCTTCGGCACTCCTTGTTTCGGGTCACCTCGATATTCCTTCTGCAGACCGCCGCCTGGCGGCTGCGCTGCGTCCTGCCCGGCCTATACGAACGGATAAGGCGCCATCGCAGGGTGTAGAGATTGCCTTGAGTTTGATGGTTAATGATTTGTTTACGGTTACGAGCGGTTGTATTTCAAACTTGTTGGGCCAGGGGAAACAGTATACATCGAAACAGTAACCGTCGCGGTTGCCGGCGGAGAAGGCATGAAAGGTCTATCCATGAAGGCACCTTTAGCGTCCGCCCACACGATCTCGCGGCGCGGTGAAGGCCCGAACCCGATCGACATCCACGTCGGGCAGAAGCTGCGTCTGCGTCGGACCCTGCTGGGTCTCAGCCAGGAGAAGCTGGGAGAGGCGGTCGGAATCACGTTCCAGCAACTGCAGAAGTATGAACGCGGCGCGAACCGCATCAGCGCGTCCCGCCTGTTCAACCTCTCGCAGGTTCTCGGCGTGCCGGTGACCTACTTCTTCGAGGACCTGCCGCCTCCCGGAGACACGCTGGATCGGCTGGATACGGAGCAGGTCGAGGGCGACGAGATGGACGCGATGGCCCGGCGGGAGACGCTTGAGCTCGTGCGCGCCTATTATCGCATCGTCGACGGCGGTGTCCGCAAGCGGACATTCGAACTGGTGAAGGCGCTCGGCGGCGACCGGACGGACGCCCTCTGACCCGCAATCAGCGGCGGCGGACCTCCGCGTCCGTCGCGCGCTTCACGTCGATCATCCAATAGTAGACCGCGCGGGCCATCGCGTAGTGGGCCCCGGCCCGCCCGTCGAGGAAGCCGAGACACCAGGCGTAGCTGTCGAGGAACGCGAGAAGGGGGCGAGCGGGCAAGCGGGCGACGATCAGCTTCAGCCGGCGGCGCGGTCCCGTCTCCGCCGCGACGAGATCCGCCATCCGTCCGTCCCCCTCCATCCGCGCCATCCAGTCCGTATAGCGGTTGTGCCGCGCGATCCAGGCCGAGAAACGGTCGCCGTCGCGATGCTCGATCGGCGGGCGGATCGCCCCGACGCGGCCGTCGACCCGCGGCTGATAGTGCCCCTCAACCTCCCACATCGTCGCCACGTCCAGGTCGTCGACCGGCAGGAACCGGCATCGACGACGGTCGAGCAGCGCGATCTTGCGGTGCCGCCGGCCGAACCGCAGCCGGCGCCCCAGCATCGTCGGCCGGGCGGTGATCCATGCGGCCGCGACGTCGCCCGCCGCCACCGTCGCGTCCACCGCGTCGACGAAGGCGTCGTCGAGGCGCTCGTCGGCATCGACGAACAGCACCCAGTCGACCGTGAACGGCAGGGTCTCGAGGCACCATTGTTTCTTCTTGGGATAGGCGCCGTCCCAGCTGAACGGGACGACGGTCGCGCCCATCGCCGCGGCGAGGTCGGGCGTCCCGTCCGTGCTCGCGCTGTCGACGACGAAGACCTGGGCGAACCGCCGGCCGACCGACGCGAGGCAGCCGACCACGTTCGCCGCCTCGTCCCGCGTCATGACCACGACGGCCGCGGGGATGGCCCGACCGGTCATGCGCCGCTCCGCCCCCGGACCAGCACGATCAGGAGCCCCGCCGCAAAGCCGCCGAGGGCCGCGACGGCCAGCACGACGACCGGATCGGGGTCGTCCGGCCGCACCGAGGCGACGGGGCCGTGGACGAAGACGATGGCGTGGGACCGGTCGGCCGCGAGAAGGAGGCGTCGTCTTTGCTGATCCTCCAGGAGCGACGCGAGGGCGAGCCGGCGGTCGGTGGGACCGGACCCGTCCGCCAGCAGGCTGCCGAGGTGCGCGATCAGCACCTCCGCCTCGTCCTGGTCCGATCGTCGCAACCGTGCGTCCGCGCTTGCCACGGAGAGCGCGACCACCATCTCCGCGACCCGCGGATCGGCATGCCGGTAGGTGATGCGCCGGAGCCCCGGCTGCGCGGTGGGCTCGATCCGGAAGCGGGTCCGCAGATGGGCCGCGAGACGATCGGTGTCCGGCCGGTCGGCGACCGGCCGGCCGGCGAGGGCGGCGACCAGTGCGACCGTCGCGGTGCCCCTCGCCGCCCCGTCGGCGAGAACGGTGCCCAGCAGCCCCGGCCGCGCGGCGAGGTCGTCGGCGAGCAGGCCGCCCGCGAGTAGTTCCGCTGCGAGGACGAAGGGCACGACCCCCGTGGCCGGATCGTCGGAGGGGCGCCCGCACGCGTCACCGGGCGTCGCCACCACCGCGGCCGGCCCGACGATCGCCACCGCGGTGTGCAGCGGTTCGGTCGACCGGAGCCAGACCACGCCGACGACCAGCGCCAGTGCGGTCGCGGCGAGGGGCGGCACCGCAGGCGCAAGGAAGGCGACGACTGAACGCGAACCGGACAAAAAGGTGGTCATGGACGACCGATATACACTTTTTGATTGTCTTTCCAGAGCCATCGCACGCCCCGTCGTCAGGAGGGCGAGGACGAGACCGAAGGTGAGGAACTTGTGGCTGGTGTGGACGGTCAGCCCGATCGCCAGCGTGGGCAGCGCGGCGAGGACCGGCGCGGGCACACGCGAGAGACCCTCCTGCACGACCGGTGCGGCGAGCGCGATCACGAAGACCGCACCGGCCGCCGCACCGGTCATCCCCGCCTTGACGATCAGGTGGACCGGCTGCCCGTGGGCGTAGCGGACCGGATCGCCCCCTGTCGCGGGGTTGACGAAGAGCGCGCCCCACCCCTGGCCGAAGGGCAGGCCGAGCGGACCGTCGGCGGCGGCCGCGATCGCCGCTGCGAGTTCCGCGGGACGGGCGTTGAGCCCGACCGACGCCGTCTTTCGAAGAAGGCCGTCGAACGCCCCGAGCGGACCGTCCGCCAGGCCGGCGACCGCGGCGGCCGAGAGGGCGACGATCGCGAGCACGAGCCGCCCGCACGCCATTGGGCCTTGGGCCGAAGCCGTCGCCACGAGGACGACGGCGAGTACGCCCGCCCGGTGACCGGCGGCGAGCAGGACGCCGAGGATGCCGACCGCCGCCATCGCCGCGGCGACGACGGCGGGACCGTTGGCCCGCAGCGCGACCGCCGCGGCGAGGGCGGCTGCGAAGGTCACCGAGGGATCGTTGAGCAGCAGGTCGCCCGCCCACGGCGCATCCGGCATCCCCTCCACCGGCCAGGGCGCGCGAAACCCCGTCGCGACCCGCAGCGCGATGACCGCACCCGCAACGGCGAGGCCCGCCGCGAGCCAGCCGACCATCCGGCCCGCCTCCGCCGCGGGCGGGAGGATCAGGGCGAGGGCGAGAAAGCCCAAGGGAACGAGATCGCGGACCATGTCCCCGGGCGGGGTCCCGGTGCCGGCCGCGAGGATGAGCGGCGGCCAGAGGAGAAGATGGAACCCCACGACGGCCACGCGCGGAACCTGATCGAACGGGACACGCCGACCAAGGAGAAGGAGGCCGATGGCCCGGCGCCAGTCGACCGCCGCTGCCAGGACGAGGCCGACCAGCAGTTCGACCGGACCGACGGCGGGCGGCGCCGTCTCCCCCGCCACGCCGTGGACGGCACAGGCGGCGAACAGGGCCACCGGTCGGAGGCAGGCGAGGTCTGGCGGTCGGCGGCGATCCATCCGGCGACGGTGCCATCGCCGTCGCCGTCACGCCACCTCAGGGTGCATCAGGGCAGGAAACTTCTCGGCCGACGCGACGATCGCGACCCGGCCCATTCGATCATCGCGGCGACGAGCCGCTCGAGATGGGGCCTCAGGAGGCTTGCCCCCTCGTTCCGGAAACCCCAGGGCGGTCCGGCGTCCATGTCGAGGTCCCGTGCGATGCCGAGTTGCACAGCGTGGATCCCCGACGCCGGATCGGCGTGCCGGCGACCGGTGAAGCCGTTCGGCTTACCACGCGCTCGCCCGCGTCCGGCGGGCGTCCGTCCCGGTCGATCGCCTCCCCCCCGCGAGCGTCGTCGTCGGCCGCGGGGTCCGTGACGGGTCTGCGACGTCGATCCTTAGCGGTCAACAGATCTTCTTTGCACTGCAGCAGGACGCGGGCGAGATCGCCGGATGGGCGACGTCAGGCCTCGTCGTCCTCCTCCTCGGCGACGTGATCCGCCATGTCCGAGAGGACGCGGCGGATGTGCTCGTCGGTGATGAGGTAGTAGACGCGGTTCCCCCGCCGCTCCGCCTGGATGAGCCGGCCCGCGCGCAGCAGGCGCAGATGATGGCTCACCAGCGACGGCGAGAGCCCGAGTTCGGACGCCATCTCCCCGACCGAGACCGGCTCGCTCAGGCAGGACAGGATGATCTTCAGCCGCGAGGGATCGCTCATCAGCCGGAACATATCCGCGAGTTCGCTGGTCTTGTCGTCCGACAGGCGAAGGCGACCGGTGCGGTGGGAGACTGGCTTCAGCATCGGGGCGTCCATGTTCGGCCGCGCGGCAGGGCCGGCCCTGCGACTATAGACCACCCTCCGCCCCTCCGCACGCGGGCTTCAAGGCCCGGACGCGGCGCCTACCTCGTTCGCATGCGAACAGACCCCGCCTCGCCTCTCCAGATCGTCTGGTTCAAGCGCGACCTGCGGGTGGCGGACCATGCCCCCCTGACGGAGGCCGCGCGTCGCGGGCCGGTGCTCCCGCTCTATGTGGTGGAACCGGACCTCTGGTCGGAGCCCGACGCCTCCGGGCGCCAGTGGGCCTTCGTTCGCGAGGCGCTCGAGGCGCTGCGGGCCGATCTCGCGGCGCTCGGCCGGCCCCTCGTGTTGCGGACGGGCGAGGTGGTCCGCGTCCTCGAGGGGCTCGGCCCCTTCGCGGCGCTGTGGAGCCACGAGGAGACCGGGAACGCCCGGACCTACCGGCGCGATATCGCCGTCGGCGCCTGGTGCCGGGCGCGCGGGATCGTCTGGACCGAACTGCCGCAGTTCGGCGTCGTCCGCCGCCTGCGCTCGCGCGACGGATGGGCCCGCCGATGGGAGACGCGCATGGCGTCCGCCCCCGTCCCGCCGCCGGACGCCCTGCCCCCGCTGACCGGCGTCGACCCGGGCGCGATCCCGGACGTGCCGGTCCCCGGCCTCGCCGCCGATCCCTGCCCCGGGCGACAGCCCGGCGGCCGGGCGGCCGGCCTCGCGACGCTCGAAAGCTTCCTCGGCGAGCGGGGTCGGACATACCACCGCGACCTGTCGAGCCCCGTGACTGCGTTCCGCGGCTGCTCCCGCCTGTCGCCGCACCTCGCCCACGGGACGCTGTCGATGCGGGAGATCGTGCAGGCGGCCCGCGCGGACCTGCCCGGCGCCGATCCGGTGCGCCGGCGCGCGATCGGCGCGTTCGTCGAACGGCTCCACTGGCACTGCCACTTCATCCAGAAGCTGGAGAGCCAGCCCGACCTCGAGGTCCGGAACGCCCACCCGGCCTACGACGGCCTTCGCGACGGTCCGGCCGACGCGGCGACGCTGGCGGCGTGGGCACGGGGGGAGACCGGCTGGCCGCTCGTCGACGCCTGCATGCGCGCGCTGATCGCCACCGGCTGGATCAACTTCCGCATGCGGGCCATGCTGGTCGCCGTCGCCAGCTACCATCTCTGGCTCCCCTGGCGGGACACGGGCCTGCATCTCGCCCGGCTGTTCACCGACTACGAGCCCGGCATCCACTGGAACCAGATGCAGATGCAGAGCGGCACGACCGGCATCAACACCATCCGGATCTACAACCCGGTCAAGCAGTCGCAGGACCACGATCCGGAAGGCCGCTTCATCCGCCGCTGGATCCCGGAACTGGCCCGGGTTCCCGACCACGCGATCCACACGCCCTGGACGCTGGACCGTACCGGGCAGGCGGCGGCGGGCTGCCGCATCGGCACCGACTATCCGGCGCCCGTCGTCGACCATCTGGAGGCCGCGCGCGCGGCGCGGGACCGGGTCTGGGCGGTGCGGCGCGGCGGCGCCTTCACCGCTGAGGCCGACCGGATCCAGGAGACCCACGGCAGCCGGCGCAGCGGGCTGCCCCCCTCCAACCCGACCCGCCGACGCAAGGCCGATCCGGGCCAGACCGTGCTGGACCTCTGATGCCGAGGATGCGACGAAAGGCCGACCTGCCGACGAAGACGTGCGTGGCCTGCGGCCGGCCGTTCGCGTGGCGCAAGAAGTGGGAGACGGTGTGGGACGAGGTCCGCTACTGCTCGGACGCCTGCCGGCGCGGAAAGGTGCCCCGGCGCGAACCGGCCCCGCGCGACCAGCCGCACTGACGGGGCGGTCCCATGACCGATGAGGCCGACACGGCACCACGGCCGTTCGGCCGGGCCGTGCACGTGGCGCCCGAGGGGTTCGTCGCCGACCTTCTGGCCGAACTCGGCCCCGGCTGCGAGGCGCACGGGCGCCTCGTGTTCGCGCCGGACCGCGCGGCATCGCCCGCCTGGGCGCACGCGACGTGGATCGACCCGGTGCTGGTTCCGATCGCCTCGATCAAGGACGGCGCACGGCGGCTGAAGGCGATCCAGCGGAACTGGCACCTGCACCCCGTCGCCCATTTCCGGCGGGCCGAGTTGATCGCGGGGCTCCTGCCCCACGTCTCGGCGAAGCCCCTCGCCTTCCCCGCGGACCCGCCGGCGGCGCCGCTCGGCGCCTGGACCCTGCTGGAGCCGGACCTGATGCTCGCCGCCGCGCGGACGACGAGCCCGTTTCCCGACGGGGAGCCCCGGTTCGTCGAGGACCGCGAGGCGCCGCCGAACCGCGCCTATCTCAAGCTCTGGGAGGCGTTCACCCGCATCGGCGCACGGCCCGGACCCGGCGACCGCTGCCTCGACCTCGGCGCGTCGCCGGGCGGCTGGACCTGGGTCCTCGCCTCGCTCGGCGCCTCGGTCACGTCCGTCGACAGGGCGCCGCTCGATCAGCGGATCGCGGCCATGCCGGGGGTCGCGACGCGGCAGGAAAGCGCCTTCGGCCTCGATCCGCGGACCTTCGGCCCGGTCGACTGGCTGTGCTCGGACGTGATCTGCTATCCGTCGCGGCTGCTGACGCTCGTGCGGCGCTGGGTGGACGCGGGCGCGGCCCGGAACTTCGTCTGCACCCTCAAGTTCCAGGGGGAGACGGACCACGCGACCGCCGCCGCCTTCGCGGCGATCCCGGGATCGCGGCTGATGCACCTCGCCCACAACAAACACGAGCTGACCTGGACGCTCGTGCGTTGAGGCGCCCGTGCGATGAGGCGGCCGTGCGATGAGGCGGCGGGCGCGGACCGGGCGTCAGACCTGCACCGGCACCTCGCGCACCGTCAGCCGCTCCGCCTGTGCCTTGCCGGCCAGATAGGGCTTCGGCCACCATTGGGCGGCGTGCCCCTGGGCCACCGCCGCGCGCAGCGTCCAGGCCGGATCGGCGAGGTGCGGGCGGGCGAGCGCGCAGAGGTCGGCGCGGCCGGCCGCGAGGATCGAGTTCACCTGGTCGAAGTCGGTGATGTTGCCGACCGCCATCGTCGCGATGCCGGCCTCGTTGCGCACCCGGTCGGCGAAGGGCGTCTGGAACATGCGGCCGTAGACCGGCTTCGCCGCCGTCGACGTCTGCCCGGCCGACACGTCGATCAGGTCGGCGCCGGCCGCCTTGAAGGCCCGCGCGATCTCCACCGCCTCGTCGGCCGTGTTGCCGCCCTCCACCCAGTCGTGGGCGGAGATGCGGACCGCCATCGGCCGGTCGACCGGCCACACGGCGCGCATCGCCCGGAACACCTCCAGCGGGAACCGCAGGCGGTTCTCCAGCGATCCGCCGTAGGCGTCGGTCCGCGTGTTCGTCAGCGGCGTCAGGAAGGCCGACAGGAGGTAGCCGTGGGCGGCGTGCAGCTCGACCATGTCGAACCCGGCCTCGACCGCCGACTGGACCGCCTGCCGGTGCTGGTCGACCACCATCGCCATGTCGGCCGCGGTCATGACGCGGGGCATCTGGTTCTCGGCGCTCCACGCCACCGCAGACGGGCCCCAGATCGGCCAATTCCCGGTGTCGAGGGGCACGTCGTACCCCTCCCAGCCCACCTTGGTGGAGCCCTTCGGGCCGGAGTGGCCAAGCTGGAGGCAGATCTTCGCCTCCGAGCGCGCGTGGACGAAATCGACCACCCGCTTCCATGCCGCGACGTGCGCGCGGTCGTACATGCCCGGGCAGCCGGGCGTGATGCGGCCCTCGGCCGAGACGCAGGTCATCTCGGTGTAGACGAGCCCCGCACCGCCCATGGCGCGCGCGCCATAGTGAACGAGGTGGAAGTCGTTGGGCGCGCCGTCGACGGCGCTGTAGGTCGCCATGGGGGAGACGACGACCCGGTTCGCGAGCGTCATCCCGCGCAGCGCGAAGGGGGCGAACATCGGCGGAACGGGCATCTGCTGCGGCCGGCCGGCCGCACTGTCGCCGAACCAGCGCTCCATGTCCTCGACGAACGACCGGTCACGCAGGCGTAGGTTCTCGTGGCTGATGCGCTGACTGCGCGTCAGCATGGAATAGACGAACTGCTCCGGCTCGAGGTTCTCGTAACGCGACACGCTCTCGAACCATTCGGTCGAGTTGCGCGCGGCGGCCTGGATCTTCAGCACCTCGATCTTGCGCTCGTCCTCGTAGGCGGTGAGCGCGGCGCGCACGTCGCCCGGGTGCTTCTCCACCTCACGGGCCAGCGCGATGGCATCCTCGAGCGCGAGCTTCGTGCCCGAGCCGATCGAGAAATGCGCCGTGTGCGCCGCATCGCCCATCAGGACGACGTTGTCCTTCACCCAGGTCTCGCAGGTGATCCGCGGGAAGCTGATCCACTGGGAGGAGCGGAGGTGGCGCATGTTGGTGAGAAGCGGGTGGCCATCCAGCCATTCGGCGAACAGGTCCGAGCAGAACCGCACGGTCTCGTCCGCGTCGCCCGTGTCCAGCCCGTGGGCGCGCCACGTCTCCTCGCGGGTTTCGACAATGAAGGTCGAGTGCTCGCGGTCGTAGCGATAGGCGTGGACCTGGAACCAACCGTGCTCGGTCTTCTTGAAGATGAAGGTGAAGGCATCGAACAAGCGCGTGGTGCCGAGCCACACGAACTTGTTCTTGCGGACGTCGATCGACGGCCTGAAATGGTCGGCCCAACGGCTGCGCACCTTGCTGTTGAGGCCGTCGGACGCGATGATCAGGTCGGCGTCGGCGAAGCGCGTCGTCAGGTCGTCGACCTCGATCTCGCTCTCGAACTCCAGCCGCACCCCAAGGTCGCGCGCGCGGTCCTGGAGGATGTTCAGCAGGCGCTTGCGCCCGATCCCGCAGAAGCCGTGACCGCCGGACGTGATCGACCGGCCCTTGAAGTGGACGTCGATGTCGTCCCAATGGGCGAAGGCGTCGAGGATGTCCTGCTTGGACGGCTCGTCCGCGCCGGCGAGATTCTGGAGCGTCTGGTCGGAGAAGACCACGCCCCAGCCGAAGGTGTCGTACGGGCGGTTCCGCTCGTACACGACGATGTCGTGCGACGGGTCCTGCTTCTTCAGGAGGATCGAGAAATAGAGGCCGGCCGGCCCCCCGCCGATGCACACCACCCGCATGGTCCGTCTCCCGCACGCACCGGGCCGCGCCTTGGCGGCCCGCAAAGAGGAAAGAGGATAGGATGGTTGCCGGCCCTCGCCAACTCCTTTAGGTTTAAAACATCGGCCCGGGCGGTGCGGCGCGTTGGCGCGACCGGCGGGGCCGGCGACATCGTCCGCGAAGCGCCGCCCATGACCGCGAAGCCCCTGGTCGACGACTACGAGACCGCCGCCGACCGGCACGGGCCCGAGCTGCGCCTGTGGCTGCGCCTGCTCACCTGCACGACGATGATCGAGGGCGAGGTGCGCGCCCGCCTTCGCGCGACCTTCGACGTCACCCTCCCCCGCTTCGACCTGATGGCCGCGCTCGACCGCACGCCGGAGGGCCTGACGATGGGGGAACTGTCGCGCCGGTTGATGGTTTCCAACGGGAACGTCACGGGCGTCACCGACCGTCTCGTCGCCGAGGGTCTCGTGTCCCGCCATGTCGACCCGCGCGACCGGCGGAGCGCCGTGGTCCGCCTGACCCCGGCGGGACGGACCGCCTTCCGGACGATGGCGTCGGCCCATCAGGGCTGGATCGCCGACCTCTTCGCGGGACTTTCGCGCGACGAGGTGGCCCAACTGATGGACCTGCTGGCGAAGACGAAGACGTCCCTGCGACGCGAACGATAGACGATCCGTCAACTTCGTACCGAGTCGGCCATTGTCCGTCATGACTGCGCAACCGATATCCCCCCGAACGTGTCGGCGGACCGGCACGGGCAGGAGCGCCGTCAAGCGCGCTTCCAACAACGGGAGGTTCTCCAACGATGACGATGAAGGCACTCGCGCTCGGTCTTGCCGGCGCGATCACGATCAGCCTGGGCGCGGCGGCACAGACCTATCCGAACCGTCCCATCACCATGGTCGTGCCCTTCGCGGCCGGTGGCCCGACGGACACGGTGGCCCGGCTGATCGGCCAGTCGATGACCCAGACGCTCGGCCAGCAGGTGGTGATCGAGAACGTCGGCGGCGCCGGCGGCACGCTCGGCGCGGCGCGCGTCGCGAAGGCGACGGCGGACGGCTACACCGTCCTTCTCCACCACATCGGCCACGCCACGTCCGCGACGCTCTACCGCAAGCTGCCGTACGACACGATCGGCGACTTCGAGCCGATCGGCCTGGTCACCGACGTGCCGATGACGATCATCGCGAAGAAGGACCTGCCGCCCAACAACTTCCAGGAACTCGTCGCCTTCATGAAGGCGAACAGGGACAAGGTGTCGCTCGCGAACGCCGGCGTGGGCGCGGCGTCGCACCTGTGCGGCATGCTGTTCCAGTCGGCGATCCAGACGGTCGTGACCACGGTTCCCTATCGCGGCACCGGCCCGGCGATGAACGACCTGACCGGCGGCCACGTCGACGTGATGTGCGACCAGACCACCAACACGACCGGCCAGATCACCGCCGGGGCCGTGAAGGCCTACGCCGTCACCGCGCCGGCCCGCCTCTCGACCCTGCCGAACCTGCCCACCGTGGGCGAGGCGGGGATGCCGCAGCTCGAGGTCGCCGTGTGGCACGGCCTCTACGCCCCCAAGGGCACGCCCAAGCCGGCCATCGACCGGCTGACCGCAGCCCTGCAGGCGGCCCTGCAGGACGCGACGGTGAAGGCGCGCTTCGCCGACCTCGGGACCGAGCCGGTCGCGCTCGCCCGCGCCACGCCGGACGCGCTGCGCGCCCACCTGACGGCGGAGATCGACCGCTGGGCGCCGATCATCAAGGCGGCCGGCGAATACGCCGACTGATCCGTCACCCGCTCACGGGTGTCGGCGGCGGCCGGTCCGGGACCTCCCGGGCCGGCCGTTTCCGTTTCAGCGGTCGAGGCGCCGGCGCAGCGCGTCGGCGGACAGGGGCGCGAACCGCACCACGATCGCGTGCCGCCCGGCCGGCAAGGCCAACGCCATGAACAGGCGGTTGGCGGGCACGAGGTCCGCCGGCGCGCCGTTCACGGTGGCGATCCACCCCGGATGGCGGATCTCGTTGACGACGACGACGCCGGGCCGGTCGAATACGACCTCGGCCTCGATCCGCCCGGGTCCCCAGCCCCGGATCGCCACCGTGCCCGGGGGCCGGGCCGCCGGCGGAAGGGCGTCGACCGGTGACGAGGCGTAGGCCAGTGCCACCGTCCTCTCCGGATCGGCCGGGATCGTCGCGCCGTCGACGATGGCCCCGCCGACCGCGAGCAATCGGGGCAGCGGCGCCGGCGGTCGGTAGAGCCACGCCGGCCCCTCGTGGCCCAGCGGCTCGAGCCCCGCGGTCGCAGCGGGGGGCAGCATCGTCTCGATCGGCGCACCGGTGGCGACGACCCGGATGCCAAGAAGCCGAGCGAGGGGCGCACCATAGCCACCGAAATCGGCCGTGAGGGTCCGCCGCGCCTCGTGCGCGTTCTGCCGCGCGCCCATCGCCCGGTCGTAGGCGACGAACCGCAGCGGGGAGTATCCGAGCGTCTGTTCGATCCCGTGCACGCGCGGCGCGTTCTGCCAGTCGCCGCCGAGGCCGAAGACCTCCGCCCGCCCCGGCCCAGGCCCCGCGTCCGCGAGATCGCGGATGCGCGCTGCGAGCGCCCGCCCCTCCGCGGCGTATGGCGCGACGGTCGCCGTGGCGACGGCGTTGAACGGCCGGCCCGACCCGTGCCAGACGAGGTCGGCCGCCAGCAGACCGAGCGGCACCGCCACAAGGGCCG
>CANGXM010000006.1 GCA_947457845.1 Rhodospirillales bacterium
GGTCCAGACCCGCTACATGCAGGTCGAGGCCATGGCCGAGCTCGCCGCCACCGACACCGCCGACCCGATCCAGATCCCACCCCTCGCGGCCTGACCGATGGCCACCTCACGACGCACGCGAATCTCCACCAGCTTGACGGACGTGACCGGACGAAACGATACGGGATGCTATGGAGGTGCCCTTCCTACGCGATGTGGTGGATAACCTTGGAACCCGGTCCACCTCAGGCTCGGGTTCGCCGACAGTTTCCCGACATCCTTCTCCTTTCTTGGCTTCGGGGCCTCTTCGGCGTGCCGCATCACCTATCTGCAGGTGATGGTTGACCGGCGAGGTGTCCGAGCCGCGGTCGCTGTCCACGCACGGAGCGTCGGCGGGTTCCATCGAGAGAACGGACACGTAGGCGCCAGCCATCGGACAGCCGGTAGGTGCTATCGTTCCGGCCCGGAGCACCGGCGGGTGACCGGCCTGCGACTGCACAAGATGATCCCGCGGAGCCTTCCGCCATCGACAGTGGCCGTGGGTCTCCAGTGTGTCGGAACGACGTGCAAGTCCGGCAACGATGGCGTTTGAGCCCTCCGTCACTCCTCGAAGAGGGTCGTGACCGAGGGACCCGAGCCGCTCCGTGACATCGGTATCGTCGAGCACGAGGTCGACGATCCGACCAGCCGGTGGACAGGTGTCGTCGTCGTTCGCAGCCATAGGAACAGACATCGCCTTCTCGAACGGCGAAACGATGGTCCCGGAGATGACGTCCGATCGGGCGGGTGCTGTCGAGGCGCTCGCAGCGCATGCCGCAAGTTGCTCGGCGTAGAGGCGGACGAGTTCGGTCTTGCTTATGCTCGGCACCGCTACGCATTGCGCTTTCACACCGCTCCAGTCGATTGCCGCGAGGATCTTCGCGACACGACGGTCGGAGGTCAGGTCTCGGATGAAGTAATGCGACGTCTCGGCACGATCGTCAAAAGCCGTCCTCACGCGGCCGGCGTTGACACCGACGCGCTGCAAAGACAGGTCCGCGTCCGCTTTGCTCTTGATGAACATGAAGTCCGGATGCGAGCGCGGAAGCACCGGGTCATTGCGGAGCGTCAGGCGCCGTTCCCAGACCTGGAACACGGCCCGACAGGTCGTCTCGACGCCGTTGAAGACGAACGCCTTCTCGGGGATCACGTGCTCATGCAGCAGGTGAAACTTCGGATCGAGCTGGCGCCGCATCTGGGGCTTCTGAAGCGTGCATGGGAGAATGAACCCGATGAAGTCGGCGAACTTCGCGGCATGATTGAAGAAGCGAATGGCCCCCGAGGCATTGCGGCCAAAGGGCGGAGTGCCGATCACGACGACGGGCCCGGCATGAAAGGGCCAAGGCATGTTCCAATCCGCGAAGTCGAGGCATCCGACCTCCGGCGCCTTCGGATCGACGTCCATGCCGGCGCGAGGGTGAGGGAGTTGGTGAAGAAAGGCGCCTTCGCCGGCGGCTGGATCGATCCAGATGCTGATCTGGAGGTGGCGAACGAACTGGAGCATCTGGTCGATGCAGTCCTTCGCGACGGCAGGCTTGGTGTAGAACTGACGGAGCGCCTTGGCCCGATCGACAGCCGAAGCGGTGGTGACGTTTTGTGAGGGTGAGGTGCGCATGGTCGGTCCTTTTGTATGCAGGGATCGACCGGCAGAATTAGTAAGCTCGAAGACTGACGCACTGAAATAAATCCGTGAGATTCCCAGTTGACGAATGGTGATATTCTCCTAACGCGCACGTCGTCATTATCGGCCGCTCCGAAGAGCTGGGGCCGGTGACTGCGTTATCCGTGGCGGGACGATGCACCGGAATGTGCAACATAGTCTTCGAGCGACGCTTAGCCCTTCCTCCAGCCTTTCGTGGGCAGCCGTGAGAGGGCATCGATCGAGACACGCTCACCACTCTGCATCAAGAGGGCGAGCGCCATGACGGCCCAAGGCAGGCGGAAGATCGCCCAGCCGTGGGGCACGGTAAGCCGGAAGAAGACAGTCATGGCGAAGATGCCGGGTGCCGACCGGCGTGGCAGATGCCCGAGACGAGACGGACCGGCAGGATGTGGACGACGATCGACGCGCACGCCGCAACTAAAGCTCGACGGCGATCTCACCTCCCGCAGTCGCGGCGCGGGAGCAGCACAGCACGACCTTCCGTCGACGCTCGACGTTCGACAGGACGAAGTCGCGGTGATCGACCTCTCCGGCGACGAGGGGCGTCGCGCAGACGCCGCAGATGCCGCTCGAACATTTGGTGTCCACGCGGATGCCGACGTCGGCCAGCACGTCGGTCGCGCTGCGGTCGGCCGGCACCTCCAGGGTGCGCCCGCTCCGGGCGAGACGCAGGATGAAGGGGAAGCTCGCCCTGTCGGCATCGTCGGGAACCGAGAAGTATTCCCGATGGAGGGCCTCGTCCGGCCAGCCGTTGGAAACGGCCGCCGCCAGCACACCGTCCATGTAGCGCGCAGGGCCGCACGTGTAGAGGTGCATGCCCGGCCGGTGGCCGGCGGTGAGGGCCGCGAGATCGGCGCGGTTTCCCTCGTCCGAGAAGTGCGTCACGACTTGTTCGGCCCAGGCGACGGTGCCGAGGTCGTCGACGAAGGCGGCCGTCGCACGCGACCGACTGGAGTAGTGCAGCGTGAAGTCGCGCCCGAGCGCATGCAGCCGGTGGGCCATCGCAAGCATCGGCGTCACCCCGATGCCGCCTGCGAACAGGAGCGATCGGGTCGCATCCTCGACCAGCGGGAAGTGGTTGCGCGGACGCGAGACGAAGACCGGCCGGCCCGGCTGGAACACCCGGTGCATCAGACGCGAGCCGCCGCGTCCTTCTGCCTCCTTCTGCACCGCCAGCACGTAGCGCGAGTTATCGGCCGGATCACCGGCCAGCGAATACTGCCGCTGGAACTCGGGCGCGATCACCACGTCTACGTGCCCGCCCGCCTCGAACGGCGGTAGGGGCGATCCGTCCTCGGCGACGAGCTCGAAGCGCGCGATGTCCGGCGTTTCGTCCACCCGACGGTCGAGCCGGGTGCGGACGACCGGCGGCGGGCCGTCCGGCAGGCGAAACGGCGGCGCGAGCCCGTCCGTTCGGCCCTCCGCGAGACGCCGCCTGTAGTCCTCGGGCGTCAGGAGCGTCCGATAGCGCGCGATCCCCGCCTCCCGGTCCAGGGGCGCCGTCAGCGGATAGGGCGGGGGCATCGTGTCGGCGGGATAGACCGCCAGCGTCTGGTCCTCGTGGCGCAGGTCGATGTGGGTGTTGAGGTCCCGCCGGCTGGTCTGGGCGGCCGGGATGTAGGTCATGGTGGCCGGGTCCATGTCGATGTCCCACCACCAGGCCTTGACCGGGTTCTGCCGTCCGTTGCCGACCAGATCGTCGAGCCGCGCCAGCGCCTTCGCAGCCCACGGCGCCTTCATGGCGAGCCAGCGGAACGGCGCCTCCTGGAACAGCCCCTCGAGGTTCCACGGGCAGGTTTTCATGCATCGCCCGCACATCGATCCGGCGTCGTTGGTGATGCGGTAGCGCGCGCACTTCTCCGCGTCCGACTTCCAGATCTCGTAGCCGTTGTACATCACCTTCGGCCCGGCGGTGATCGCCCCCGACGGGCACTCGCGGGCGCACTTGTTGCAGCTTCCGCAGAACGTCTGGAGGCCGAAGTCGATGGGCTTGTCGTGTGCCAACGGCATGTCGGTGGTGACCACTCCCGACTTCAGCCGGGGGCCGAGGTAGGGGTTCAGGATCACCTCCCCGATTCGGCTGACCTCGCCCAGGCCCGACAGGAGGAGGAGCGGCGGCTGAAGCACGTCGCCGTCCAGCGCGGAGTGCACCCGCGCCGAATAGCCGAGCCGCCGGATGTGCTCGGCGACGATCCCGCCCAGCAGCGAGGATCTCAGGTACGCGCGCATGCTCTGCGCGGCCGAGATCCAGTCGTCCCCCGACGTGCCCTCCATCGTCTCGTGGCCCTGGTCGACGAGGATGGAGATGGCGTGGCCGTGATAGGGGGCGATCGGTGCGCCCGCGGCGTCGTGGGAGTAGTAGGCCCAGTCCGGGCAGCGCGAGATGCCGACCGCGTCTGCGCCCAGGAAGTGCAGCGCCGCCTTCACGCCGTCGGCGTCGCGGCGCGGGTCGCGCGCGGCCGGGTCCGGGGCCCGGTGGGCGTCCCCCTGCTGCAGGAGGAGCAGGGCCCCGAGCGCCCGGCGCGAGCAATAGCCGAGCGGGTTGCGCAGCACGAAGAAGCCGTTCTTCGCCTTCTCCTGCACCGCTTTGCCCATGTCGCCGAACAGGGCGCGGGCGAAGAGGTCGGCGCGCTTGGGAAAGCGCGGGACCCGGGGCTCGTCGACGAAGGTCGTGGGGGTGTCGCGGCGGCGAATCCGCTCGAAAGGCAGGGCCCCGTCGCGGAACCGGCGTGCGCGATAAGGCAGACGGTTCAGGAGGCCCTTGAACGTGCCCTGCCCCAGCCACCATGACGGCCCGTGGGAGCGCAGCCGGTCGGCGAGACCGCGGCGCGCCAGCGGCCGGTCGGTCGCGATCTCCAGCGTGGTCGTCACCGCGGCCAGCGCATAGCGGCGACCGCAGTACGGGTTGCGCGCGGACCGGCCGTCCGGTGCCAGTTCGTTCAGCCCGGCCGAAATCGCCAGCCGCTCCAGGTCCACGTCGGCGCTGGACGCGGTGTGGGCGCGCGCCTCGTGTCCCAGGATGCGGATGTAGTTGGCCAACACCACGGCGGCCTCGGCAGCTCGCACGGCCGAGCGCTGATCGCACGTGCCGACGATCCAGTCGGCTCCTGGCTCCCCGGGGTCCGGCTCCCGCGGATGTTCGACGAGGACCACCAGGACGTGGGTATGGTGGTCGATCGGGCCGGGCCTCGTCGTCGCGGCCTCCTTCACGTCGGCCATGATGACGTCGATGCCGGACGAGAAGGTCTTGGTCTGCCCGGTCTCGATCCGTCGCACCAGATCGGCGAGACCCGGGTTGACGATGGGCTCGGCCAGGCGTGCCCCCGGCAGGAGGCGGCAGACGCCCACCTGGGTCGCGTCGAAGAAGTGGGCGGCGGCCTTGAGGTGGCGCGTGCGTTCCGCCGGGTCGTCGGGGATGGGTGCCCGTTTCGTGGCGACCGACCCTTCCCGGATCGCGTCGAGCATCCCGATGAACAGGCCGATGGCACCGGCGATCGTCCCGGTGTCGCCCGAGGCGTCGAAGTCCGACGCCCGCATCGGCGGAAGCCCGCTCAGGTCGGGCGTCGCGTCCGTCCGCGCGAGGCGCTCCAGCGGATAGGGCCCGAGGTGGACCGGGCGGTCGCGGGTGGAGAACAGGCGCATCCTGTCGGCCTCACGATGTCGCGGACGGGGCCTTTCGGCCGATCGGGCTCACGATGCCGACCGGATCGGGACAGGGCGCCGGGCGACGCCACGCCCCGATCCGGCGACCATCACTGCAGCGGACCGGCCGCCGCGATCAGGGGCGCGTAGAACGCCCGGTCCCGGGTCAGCCAGCCGGCGAGTTCCGCCGGTCCCGTCGGCGTGGGGATCAACGCCGACTGCTCCAGACGTGTCCGCACCTCGGGCTCGCCGAGCGCCTTGACGATCGCCTCGTTCAGGATGCGAACGGTGTCCGCCGGGGTGCCCGCGGGGGCGAAGACGCCGTTCCAGGCGTTCGTCTCGAGCGCGCCCACCCCCGCTTCAGCGAAGGTCGGCACGTCGTCGACCCCCGGCGCGCGCCTCTTGCCCGTCACGCCGAGCAGTCGGACCTGGCCGGCCTGATGCTGTGCGGCGAAGTCCGCCGCGGCGGCGATGCCGATCGCGAGCCGCCCGCCGACCAGATCCTGGACGATGGGAGCCCCGCCCCGGTAGGGGACGACCGTCAGCGGGATGCCCATGGCACGCGAGAAGGCGATGCCGGTCAGGTGCGGAAGGCTCCCCAACGCGGGCACGCCGTAGTTCGCCTGCGATGGGTTGGCCGCGAGCCAGTCCTTCAGGCCGGCGAGCGTCGTCACGCCGCCGCCGGGACCGGTGAGCGGCCCCGTCGCCAGCCCGGCTGCGAACTCCGAGACCCCCGCCACCGGCGCGAACCCGCCGACCGGATCGTAGCCCGCGTCGGTGAAGGCGATCGGCGTGATCGCCATGACCGAGGTATTGGCCAGCAGAAGCCGCGACCCGTTCGGCGGTGCCGACTGGACCGTCCGCGCCGCGATCCGCCCCCCGGCGCCGGACTGGCTGTCGACCAGCACCGTCCGCCCCAGGGTGACGGCGATCCGGTCGGCGATCAGGCGCGCCATGAGATCGGTGGAGCCGCCCGGCGGAAAGGGCGACAGGATCGTGATCGGCCCCTGGAACGCGAGCGGCGCGCCGCTGCCCTGGGCGCGCACGATCGCAGGGGCCGCGAGGACCGCGATGCCGCCGGCGAGCAGGACGCGACGGGACGGAGGTTTCGGACGCATGGCGTGATCTCCCTGGATTGTCGTTGTCGTTTCTGCCTTTTCCGCCGGACCGGCGGGTCCTCTTGGTCTTCGTCGGCCGGACGACGATCTGCCATGATGTCGACCGGCACGCGTCGACGACGATCGGTTCGCCGACGCCCTCTTTGTTGATGGGTCAACATGTCATCATCGGTCTCTCCCGGCAAGACCGGCCGCCGCCGATCGGGTGCAATCGCGACCCCGGGCCTTCCCGATCCGCCGACGGTCGAGAGCACCATTCTGTTCAAGGACCTGCTGGTGCATCAGGTGGTCGGGTTCGCCACGGGGTTCGTGCAGGCCGTCGCGACGACCTACACGGAGCGCCATGGGGTCGGCCTTCCGGAACTGCGCATCCTGTTCCTGCTCGCCCGGCTGGGGAGGCTGTCGCCCATCCGCCTCGCCGAACACGCCGGCACCGACCGCGCGACGGTGACGCGCGCTTTGCGGGCGCTGGTCGATCGCGGGTTCGTCGTGATCCTGGCCGACCCGACCCATCGGCGACGGACGTTCGCGCAACTCACGCCGGAGGGGGCGGCCGCGCAGGACCGGCTCGCCCGGTTCGCGAGCACGCGGAACGCCTGGATGCGCACCCACTTTTCGGAAGCCGAGAAGGAGACGCTGCTGTCCCTTCTCGGTCGCCTTGATGCACTGGTCCGGGACCTCGACGGGACGCCCGACGGACTTCCGCCTGGGGATGGCGGCGCATCCGGACGGCCGAACCATGGAACCGACGATTGACCCGTTCGGGATCACCGCCCGGGTCCACGGAACAGTCGTCACCCCACTCCCACCTCAATCGGCACAGGAAACGGCAATGAACCGCGCCTTCACGAACATCCTGTGTATCGACGTCCAAGGGACGGCACGGTTCTACGAGACTTTGCTCGACCTGAGACGGATCGGCGACTACGGCTGGTTCGTCCTGCTCGGCTCGAACGGGCCATCAGGCTTCGAACTCGGCTTCATCGACAGCAGCCATGAGACGGTACCGACCGCCATGGCGACGACGGCCGGTGGCATCATGCTCACGTTCGTCGTCGACGATGTGCGGGCCGTCCATCGTCGGGCAGAGGCGATGAACGCCGAGATCATTCAGGAACCGACCGCTCTCTTCTATGGACAGACCAGGCTGCTGCTGCGGGATCCGTCCGGCACGGTGGTCGACGTGAGTTCACCCTCGCGATAGGGCGGCAGCGAGCCTCCGTCACCGCTTTGGGGTCGGTGGGCGGCTGACGGTCGTGTCGACGATCGTGGTGCCACCGCCCTCCGTGGCGACGCGCACCGTGCCGGGACCCGCCTCCTGTATCATGGAGACCCGCCCTTCCATCGGCGTCCGCGCGATCTCCGCCGCGACACCGGCCCGGAAGGTGACGGCCGCGACGCTCCCGCGATCCCGGGTCGGAAGGACGATGTCCGGCGTGCCGTCCCCGTCGACATCGCGGACGACGGCCAGATCGAGGTTCCGGCTGCCGATCACGTGATTGGTGTAGCCGTCGATCCGCGCGACCTCGACCAGCGCCGATCCCGACAGCCGGTAGAGCCGCAGCGAGCCCGCGAGATGCGGCGTGACCACGGCCGCCACCATGCGCTCGCCGGTCCCCGTGAAATTGCCTACGCCGACGGGATTGATCCAGCGGTTCGGCTGGCCGATCGCCGGGCTCTCGGCGTGCGGTACGATTCCGTCGGCCCCGATCCGATAGACTGCGAGCGCCGCCCCCGTGTCGAGCCGGCTCTTGACGACGATCGCTTCCGGCTCGCCGTCGCCATCCAGATCGTCGAGGCGCACGCGCCGGTCTTCGAACACCGCGTCGGGGTCGAGACGGTGGAGAAGGATCATGCCGTCGCGTTCGACCGCAAATCCGCCCGCCTCCACCGCGTCGCCGAGGACGCCGTGGGCGTAGCGCAAGGTCGGGTCGACCAGCCATGCGGAGAGGCCGGCGGCGCGCGTGACCTCGCCGTCCGGGAGACGTTCCGGAACCTGCGCGCTGGCTGGATCGGTCGACGCGATGGCGAAGGAGAGAGCCAGCGACAGCACGAGAAGGATCAACGGCGGGCACGATCGCGCATCCCACCGCGGTTCGCCCCTGCGGCGATCGGTCGTGTCGTCGGCGGACGCACCGCGCCCTGACCGGCGGCACACCGTCCCCTTGACGATCTCGCTCGCGAAACGGCGACCTTCGAACCCGGAAATGACCGCGCTCCCTCTCATCATGGAACCGTCCACGCGATCTCGCGACGATCCCGACCGGCGTGGGCCCCGAACGCAATCCCGTCACTCAGAACAGCACGCGCACGCCCAATTGAACCTGCGTCTCCGTCTGCTCGCGCCGGACGCCGACGATCTCCCGCTGAGCCCGGTCGGCATTCACGCGGATCGTCTCGCCGGTCACCCGCAACCAGTCGCGCGGGCGCCAGGTTACGGCCAAGGTCAGCGCATGCCCGTGCTCGCTCAGCTCCACACGGTTGCGCGGGCCCCGTTCGCGGGTGGCGAACAGGTCGACGCGCCCGGCGAGCCGCCAGTCGCCCTCCTGCCAACCGAGCAGCAGGTAGCCGGCGTTGAAATCCGTCACGCTCTGTCCCGCCTGCCCTTCAGCCAGCGTCGTGTCGCCCGCCATCGCCTGGGTCAGGAGGGTGAAGGCGTCGCCCAGGGGCACCTCCGCCCCGACCGACAGGAAGCGGGTGCGCCACGCCAGCTGCCCCTTGGAGGCGTTGGAGTTGGCGAGGTTGTCGTAGGCCAGCATCGTCACCCGGGCCGCGTCGTCCCGTGACCAGGTGATCCCGCCATAGACGCCCGGCCGGTCGTCCGCCTCCGAGAACATCTGCGTCGTCTTGGGATTGGGCGTATTGCTATGGACACCGATCTCGTCGGCCAAGCGGGGGTGTTCGAACAGGCCGGTGAAACGATCGTGCAGACCCCAGCCCTTGTACGCCACCAGAATGCCCGCGAAGTCGTTCCAGCCGAACACGGCTCCGGTCAGCGTGATCCGGTCGGTTTCGCCTCGCCAGGTGAGCGACACCTCACCCCCTATCGTTCGTAGTTCCTCGCCCACCCAGCTGTTGATGGCGGACGGAGTCAGGGTCCAAAGCGTGGTCCAGCCGATCCCGTCGTTCTCCAGCGAGACAGGAGGGAAGAACGCGCCGCCGCGGACGGAGAAGCGCCACGCCGACGTCGACACCGGACGCCAGCGGGCGAACGCCTCGATCGCGTCCACCACCGTGTCCTGGTCCGGGGCGACGCGCAGGTGCACGGTCGCGCTCACCGACGGCACGGGCCGGACGCTGCCCACGAGGGAGAGTTCCTGCGGGACGGCGAGGAGGCCCGGCGTATCGCCGCCCCCGTCCCAGCGGAACTTGCCGAGCCCACCGTGCTGCCAGGCCTTTTCCGCACCCGCGCGCAGCAAGCGAAGATCGGCGAAGCCACGGAGGTCGAATTCGGTCGCACCGGCGGAGCCAGAGGCGGCCCCGAGCACGAGCATCGAGACAGCGGACAGGATCGGGCGTAAGCGGCCTGGGAGCACGTCAGGTGACCAGCGACGGGGTGGTGGCAGGCCAGCGTCCATCCGCAAGAAACGCGTCGAACGCATCGGGCGGGATCGGTCGGGACATGTGGTAACCCTGCGCGTAGTCGACGCCGACAGCGGCGAGGTGCTCGAGCGCCCGCGCGTCCTCGACCCCCTCGGCTGTCACGACGTAGCCGAGCGTCCGCGCGAGGTCGGCGATGGTGCGGACGATCGCCTGATCGTCCACGCTGTCGGCGAGCTTCAGGATGAACGACTTGTCGATCTTCATCTCCTGCACCGGCAACTTGCGCAGATAGGCGAGCGAAGACTGGCCGACCCCGAAATCGTCGATCGCCAGCGCGACGCCCTGTTCGGCGATGCGCTGCAGGACGGCGATGGCGGCATCCGGCTCGCCCATGATGGCGCTCTCCGTGATCTCGATCACCATCCGGTCGGCGGGCAGCCGATTTTCTGCGAGGCTCGCGGCGATGCGTTCGGGTAGCCCGGCGTCGGCCAGATCGCGAGCCGAGATGTTGACGGCCACCTTGAGGTCGAACCCCTGGTCGCGCCAGCGGGCCGCCTGTGCCGCAGCGGTCGCGATTGCCCAGCGCGAGAGCAGGCGGATCGTCCCCGTCTCCTCGGCCAGCGGGATGAAGTCGTCCGGCCGCACGAAGCCGCGTGTGGGGTGGAACCAGCGCACCAGCGCCTCCGCCCCCGCGGTACGCCCGGTCGCGGGGACGACCTTGGGCTGGTAGAACAGCGTCAGTTCCCCGCGCTCGATCGCGTCGCGCAGTTCGCTCATCAGCGAGAGCCGCTCCGGCCGGTGCGGGTCGTCGGCCGGGTCGTAGACCGCGACCCCGGTCTCCCTCCGCATCGCCTCGGCCAAGGCCACGTTGGCGAACTTGAGGAGATCAGCGCCGGGCACGTCATGGTCCGGACTGGCGGAGATGCCAGCGGCGGCGGTCACGTCCAGAGACAGGCCGTCGATGTTCAAGGGACGCTCCAGCGCAGCGACAGCGGCCGTCGCCACGTCGGTCGCGCGGACGACGTCGACGCCCGGCAGTAGGAGACCCAGCGTGCCGTCGCCGATGCGCGCGATCACCGCTCGGCCGGACGGATCGGTCGCATCGAACGCTGCCGTCTCAGCGATGCGGTCGGCGGTCGCGGCGATCACGCGGTCGCCCCATCCCTGCCCCAGCGTGTCGACGATCTCCCGCTGCCGGCGCGGCGACAACGCGACCAGCGCGCAGCGATCGAGATCGGACATCCGCTGAAGGAGGTCGACGCGGTTCGGTAGGCCGGTGGCCGCGTCGTGCGCCGCCTGATGCCGAATGTGGCGTTCGCGCTCCCGGATCGCCTCGGCCATCCGCGACAGGGCATCGGACAGCTGCCCGATCTCGTCGCCGCGGGCGCTGGCTGCGGGGGGCGTGTAGTCGCCGGCGGCGATCCGCCCGGCGACTGCGGCGAGGGCACCGAGCGGGCGGGTCACGCCGCGGGCGATCCCGACGGTGCCGACGAGGGCGATCACGAGCCCCACGGCCGCCAGCCCGACGATCGCGATGGCTAGGTTTCGATAGGGGGCCAATGCTTCCGCCAGCGGAAAGCGCAGCACGGCGATCACCCGTGCGCTGCCGGGGGTCGTCGCGAGCGCGGTCGCGAGCATGAGCGCGTCCGGTCCAGCACCAGGAGTGACCATGGCGTCCGAGGGGACCGGTGCCCCGGACGCGGGTAATCCGTCGAGGCTACCCGCAAGCCGGCCGGCGCCGGCGATCGGTTGCCAGGCGCCGCCGCGGTCGAGCGCGAGGCCGATCGAAAGCGGCAGCGGCGATTGCCGCTAAAGCTCCTCGAGAAGCGCGTCGTCCAGCGGGATGGCGGCGGCGATGTAGGCGATCGGCGTCGGTGCCAGGACGGGCAGTACCACCACCCAGAACGCCGTGTCGTCCAGGACCACCGTGCTCGCTGCCCGTTCGCCGGCGAAGGCGGCGTCGAGCAGGTCGGGAAACGCGAACTCCACGCCCTCGACGCCTGGAGGGAGGGTGTCGAGTTCGACCATGCCCTCCAGATTGACCAGAAGCATGCGCGTGGCGCCGACCCGGCGGCCGTGGTTGCGCAGCGCCGACCGGATCGTCGGGCGGTCGTTCGACGCCACGGCCTGACGCAGCGGAAAGTCCGAGGCCAGGATCTCGGCCCCTTCCGCGATGCGCTGGGTCCGCACGTCCAGTTGCCGCAGGAACAGGTCAGCGCTGCGACGCAGTTGTTCCTTGCCGTTCTCGATCAGGATGTCGCGTGTGGTCACGTAGACGACGACACCGGTCAGGCCCTGCACGGTCACCAGCGTGATCACCAGAAACAACGCCAGCTTGTTGCGCAGTCCGAACCGCATCGTCGCTCGCTTCAGTAGGGGGCGCGCTCCCGGTCGGGACCGCGTCGGCGGTCCGGCGTCAGGGTGAGTTGCAGGGCCGCGGATCCGCCGGCCGCCGTGACGTCGACGGTGACCTCCGGTTCGCCGCGCCCCGGCCGCAACCGCGGATGCCATACCGTCACCTTGTACCGCCCGGGCGCTAACCCGTCCAGCCGGGCCCGGCCTTCGGCGTCCGTCGTCGCCGTCCAGGGCGAGTCGGCCACGTACAGGTGGGCGATCATGCCGTCGTGGATGTTGCATCCGATCGCCAGCACTCCGGCCCTGTCGAAGACCACTGGGGCGGACACCGCATCGGGCGGGACCAGCATCTCGAACCGGTTGAGAGGGGAAAACGAATAGACGTGATGGTTGGTCCGGTCGCCATTGCCGAACACGACGCTGCCGCCGACGGGGATGATAGTTAGAAGTGGAACGAACCTTTCGTTCGTCTGTCCGATCGTCACCGGCGCCGTGGGAACCGTGACGGCCGGCGGTGACCCGCTCTCCGGCCGGACCACGACGACCGCCCCGTCCGCCCCGTGCCCGCTCGCATCGGTCACCCGAACCGACAGGCCTGCGGCGTTCTGGCTCAGAACGGCTCGCCCGCCGAGCGACCAGTACGCCACGAAGCTCAGGCAAGCGGTAAAGGCGGCGGAGCTCAGGACGGTCCCGATGGCACGGAGCATCGTCGCATCGTTCCCGTCTGTTCGCGAATGTCGGTCGGACACGAACCGCGACCGGTCAATCGAGGACCTCGCCCCGCGCCGGGTAGTCCTTAGCGATCACGAAGTCGAGCGCCTGGACGATCTCGGCGAAGGCAGGCCGCGCGAACGGCATCGTCTGCACTGTCCCGAAGTACAGCGTGCCATCCGGCCGCACCAGGAAAAGGCCTGGCTCGCTGAAGCGCGCCGGCTCCTCGATGCCCGCCGAGGTGGGACCACGGCCGGTTGAGAGATAGAGACCCCAGCGTCGCGCATCGTCCAGCCCGAGCCCGTAGCCGACGTCCAGCGCATCGAGCTTCCAACTGGCCTTGGCGCGCTCCGCCCGATCCGCCTCGTCGCTGCTGATCGCCACCACCTCCACCCCGCGCTCCGCGAGTGCGCCGGTCCGGCCGTTCAGGTCGCCGAGGTACCGCGAACAGATCGGACAGTGAAGACCGCGGTAGAAGACCACCATCGTAAAGGTCCGCGGGCTGCGCGCCGCCATCGACCAACGTCCGCCGCCGACCAGCGGCACGTCGAGCGACGGAACCGGTTGGCGGGGAAACAGGGGGGTGAGGGTCGTCATTGATCGGGCTCCGGAGGGACAGGGGGGATCGTCGCTCAATTCCGACGGTCTCGCATCATCGCCGCATCGATCGACGCCAGCCCGCCGCCGAGCACGACGAGGGCGAGCGCCATGGCCGCCCAGGGCAGGTGGAAGTTCGTCCAGCCCTCCGGTACGGTCAGCTGGATGACGACGGTCATGGCGAGGATGCCGAGCGCCGACAGGCGGGTGAGCAGGCCCACGACGAGAAGGGCCGGCAGCACGATTTCGGCCGCCCCGGCGAGCCAGGCCATGGCGAGCGGCATCGGATAGGGGACCGTGGCGACGCCGAGGTGCAGGCGGAACTCCTCGGTGAAGAGATAGACGACCCCCGGCGAAAGCGTTCCGAAGCCGTCCCACTTCGTCAGCCCCGAGCGGAAGAACGGCACCGCGAGGGCGATCCGCAGCATCAGCAGCGCCGGCCAAAGCGGCAGGGCCGCCAGCCGTCCCTCAGCGGCGGCAAGGGTGTTCATCCAAAGGGGACGGGGCGCGGCGTCGGCCGGAACGGTCATGCGGGGTCTCCGAGGGCGGGCGTGACGGCGACGAAGGCCCCGGCCGACACCAGCCCGACGAGGGCGCGGCCGAAGTCGAAGGCGGGATCGGTGACCGCCGCCGCGGCCTCGGCCAACGGTCGTCCGGTGAGGACGGCGGCGGCGAAGGCGACGTCGCGGCCCGGCAGGACGTGGACGTCGACCGACGCGTCGGGGCGCACGACCAGCACGCCCTCCCCCCGCCAGTCGGCGACCGGACCGACCGGATCGGAGCGATGCGCCATCCAGATCGACCCCGCCGGATGGGGCGAGACCACGAGCGAGGTCGCGGGATGCGGGACGAGGGATGCACCGGCCAGCGCCTCGGGATCGAGGGCGGCGAGGCGGTCGAGGGAGAGCGGGTCCGCGTCGGCGGCGACGTAGGCGCGCATCCACGCGTCGTCCACCCGCGCCACGTCGGCGAGGTAGGGGACGGCGTCGGCCGGGCGGAAGTCCGCGACGAAGTCCGGGAACCCCGTCCCGTACTCGTGCAGCAGCGGCGACCGAGGCCGGTCGATCGCCGCGAAGGTGCGGGCGACCGCGCGGAAGAAGGCATCTCCCACGAGACGCCGAACCGTCGGGAACCGGGCCTCCAGCGCGCCGGTGAGGGCGGCGGAGACGGTGTTGCGGTGTACGGCGAGGCGTAGCGCGTCGGCATGGCCAGCGGGATCGGCGAGATCCCAGGGGACCGGCCGCGCCGGATCGAGAAGCGCGCGGGCGAACCGCGCCTCCGTCGAATGGACGTCCGTCCAGGTCATGCGGGCACCGCGGCGCCGCACTCAGCCAGAATCGCCCGGTCGGCGCGGTCCTGCTGCCAGAGAAGCGTCTCCAGCGACGGCACGTCGTTGTCCCACTCGACCAGCGTCGGACGCGGGCCGGCGAGGCGCAGCACGAAGCGGTAAAGCGCCTCCACCTCCGGCGCCACGGGCGAGCCGTGCGCATCGATCAGAAGGCGCCGGCCCGCCCCGTCGCGCGTCTCGGCATAGCCGGCGAGGTGGATCTCGCCCACGCGATCCAGTGGGAACCGGCGGATCCACGCCTCCGGGTCGAAGCCGTGGTTGGCGGCGGAGACGACGACGTTGTTCACGTCGAGAAGCAGGCCGCAGCCCGTCCGATCGGCGATCGCGGCGAGGAACGCCGTCTCCTCCATCGTGTCCTGGGCGAAGCGGACGTAAGTCGAGGGGTTCTCCAGCAGGATTGCGCGGCCCAGCGTCTGCTGGACCTCGTCGACGTGGTCGACCACCCGTGCCAGCGTCGCAGCCGTGTAGGGCAGCGGGAGGAGGTCGGGCAGATGCTCGCCGCCGTGGCTCGACCAGGCGAGGTGCTCGGACACGGCGGTGGGGCGGAACCGGTCCACCAGCGCCTTCAGGCGGCCGAGGTGGACGCGGTCGGGCGGGCCCTCGCCGCCGATCGACAGCCCGACGCCGTGGACCGAGAGCGGCCAGCGCGAGCGCACAGCCTCAAGGTGCCGCAGACGCGGCCCGCCGTCGACCATGTAGTTCTCGGCGTGGATCTCCACGAAGCCGATCGCAGGCCGCTCGTCGAGGATGCGCAGCACGTGCTCGGCCTTCAGGCCGATGCCGGCGCGCGGAGGCAGGGTCACGGAGGCGGACAAGGGTGCGTCTCCTGTCGGGGTGCGGGACGGCGCGTCGGGGGACCGTCGCCGACGGTCCCCCGGGAACGATCGGGCCTCAGCCGCGCGGCACGTCGCGAGCGAGGGCCTGGAGCGAGCCCTTGCGGCCGCCCGGCACCTCCATCGTCGCGCACGTGCCCGCCGGCACGACCTTCCAGGCATTGCCCTGGTAGTCGACGGTCGAGGTGCCGGCACAGGTGGTACCGGGTCCGGCGGCGCAGTCGTTCTTTCCCTTCAGCGCGACGCCGTAACACTTCTCGGTCCCCTGGGCCTGGACGCCCTCCACGGGGGCCATGGCGAGGGCGGCGGTAGCGAACGAGCCCGCGAGGGCGAGGGCGAGGGTGCGGCGGTTCATGATCGTCTCCCGGTGTTGATGCCCGGAGCCGATCCGTTCGCCGGCTCCGTGACGTGTTCTTCGCGGTGCACGCCGGGATCGTTACGCCGCTCTCCGATCCATCACGTCTTCGTGACGCGCGTACGGACCCGCCAACGGCCATCACCATCGGATGTAACGAACGGCATCGGTCCAGCGAAGAGGGAGACGATGGGATCGACCGTCGGGGACGACGCGGAGATCGCCGACCTGATGCGGGCGGCGAACGCGGGCGATGCGCGGGCCTACGCGACGGCGCTGTCGGCGATCGCCGGGCGCGTGCGCCCCTGGCTCGCCCGGCGCTGTGCCGGCCGCGGCGTGGACGTGGAGGATCTGGTGCAGGAGACGTTGCTGGCCGTGCATCTGAAGCGGCACACATGGCAACCGGATGCCCCGGTTATGCCGTGGGCGCACGCTATCGCCCGGCACAAGCTGGCCGATGCGCTTCGCCGCCGCGGGGCGTCGGTACCGGTCGACATCGACGACCTTGCCGAGACCCTGCCCGCGCCGACGACCGATCCCTGCCGCGCCGTCGATCTTGCCCGTGCGCTCGGCACGCTCGCCGACCGGCCACGCCGGATCGTCGAGGGCATCGCCGTCGAGGGCCTGTCGGTCCGCGAGGTGGCCCAGAGGCTCGGCGCCAACGAGACGGCGGTGCGCGTGGCGCTGCACCGCGCCCTGAAGACCCTGTCCGCCCGCTTCGGGCGATCGTGAGCGATCCGATGCGAACCGACGATCTCGTGAGCGTGCTGGCCGCCGACGCGACACCGCGGCCCGGGATGGAACGGGCGTTCGCCCTCGCCCTCGTCGCCGGCGCCGTGGCCGCGGTCGGCGGCATGCTCGTGGCGCTGGGTGTCCGCACGGACGTCGGAGCGGCGCTCGAGACGGTGCGCTTTCCGTGGAAGTTCGTCGTCACCCTCGCCCTCGCGGCGACGGCGGTGGTGGCCGTGCGGCGCCTCGCGCGGCCCGAGACGCGCCCGCGCGACGCACTGCCGCTCCTCGCGCTGAGCCCGGCGCTCCTCGCGCTGTCCGTGGTGGCGGAACTGGCCGTCGTTTCGGCGGACGTCTGGGCGATGCGTGCGCTGGGCAAGAACGGGCTTGTGTGCCTGACGGCGGTACCGGCCCTCGCCGCGCTTCCGCTCGTCGCGATGCTCGCCGCACTACGCCACGGCGCGCCGTCGCGGCCGACGATCTCCGGCGCCGTCGCCGGGCTCGCCTCGGGCGCCCTCGCCGCGACGGCCTATGCCGCGCACTGCACGGACGACAGTCCGCTCTTCGTCGCCCTCTGGTATCCGGCGGCCATTGCCATCGTGACGACGGCCGGCGCGCTCGCGGGTCGGGTGTTCGCGCGCTGGTGAGATCCGCATCCCCATCCCACAGACAGACAAGTCCCACACCATGCAGCGCCTGACCCGCCGCGGCTTCGCCGCCCTCGCCGCCACCACCGCGGCCGCCGCCGTCCTCGCCCGCCCCGCGCTGGCCGCCAGCACGCCCTTCACCGCCGACGCCTTCCGCGCCGCCCAGGCCGAGGGCCGGACCGTCATCGTGGAGGTCTGGGCATCCTGGTGCCCGACCTGCCGGGCGCAGACGCCCATCGTCGAGAGCCTGGTCGCCGAACCGAAGTTCGCCGGGGCACGGGTTCTTCGGATCAACTACGACGTCCAGCGCGATGCGATGCGCGAGTTGAATGCCCGCAGCCACGCCACGCTGATCGTCTTCAAGGGCACCGAGGAGCGCGGCCGCGCCACGGGCATCACCGCCCCGCAGGACATCCGTACGCTGCTCGAGAAAGGCCTGTGAGCGGACCCGGAAATGACGACCCTCCTCCTCGGCTATCTGGCGGGCGCGCTTGCGACCTTGTCCCCCTGCGTCCTGCCGCTGGTGCCCATCGTGCTGGGGAGCGCCATGGGCCAGCATCGCCTCGCCCCCCTCGCGGTGACCGCCGGCCTTGCCGCATCCTTCGCCGGCCTCGGCATAGCGATCGCGCTCGTCGGTTTCGGCATCGGGATCGACGCGATGGTGATCAGGCCCGTCGCCGCGGTGATGATGATCGTCTTCGGCGTGGTGCTCATGGTCGGCTCGCTCCAGATGCGGTTCGCCACCGCGGGAGCGAGCCTGACGATGCCGCTGTCCGACCTCGCCGCCCGGTTCCGGCCGGAGGGGCTCTCCGGGCACTTCGCGCTCGGCGCGCTCCTGGGGGCGGTGTGGGCGCCCTGCACCGGCCCGGTCATGGGCGCCACGCTCGGCCTCGCCGCGCAGGCGGAGACGGCCGGGGGCGCGGCGCTGGTCATGGTGCTGTTCGCGCTCGGGTCGGCGACGCCGCTCGTGCTGCTCGCCTACGGCTCCCGCAGCCTCGTCGCCCGGCGCCGCGAACGGCTGGCCGCCCTGTCGGCCCGGGCGAAGCCGCTGATGGGGGTGGCGCTCGTCCTCGTCGGTGCGCTCGTTCTCACCGGCCTCGACAAGGCGCTGGAGGCCGCGTTGACCGAGCGGCTGCCGGACTGGTGGGTGGCGCCGACCACGTCGGTGTGACGGGACGGCCCGCGCTGTCCGTCCGTGGGGTCGGGCTGGTCGACGGGACAGTCGGACGCTGGCGTGCGACCGACTGTCCCGGCATGCTGTCGAGCCGCGTCGGGTCGAACCGGCGCAGCGGAGGAGGAGCGGAATGACGGCGAGCCTCGATGACCTCGAAGCGTGGCTATGGGCCACACCGAACTCGAACCGCGTCTCGATCCTGTTCGAGGAACTGGGGCTGGACTATCGCGTCCACCCGGTCAACATCCGCGCCGGCGAGCAGACGGCCCCGGCAATCCTGGCGCTCAACCCGTACGGCAAGATCCCCATCGTCGCCTGGCGATCCGAAGGGGTGCGCCATGTCCTATTCGAGTCCGGCGCGATCCTGATGCGCTTCGCCGAGCAGGCGGGACGTCTCCTGCCGCCGGACAGCACCGCCCGGGAGGAGACCCTCGCCTGGACCATGGTCGCCCTTACCGGGCTCGGCCCACTGAGCGGACAGGCCCATCACTGGACAGATCTGGCGCCCGAGAAGCCGGCGGCTGCCGTCCGCCATACCGTGGCGCTCGTCGAGCGGGTCTATCGAACGCTCGACGGTCGCCTCGCCGACCGCGAACACCTCGCTGGCGACTACTCGATCGCCGACGTCGCCGCCTATCCTTGGATCGCGCGGAGCCACTGGACCACGGTTCCCCTGTCCGCCCACCCGAACCTCGAACGCTGGTTCCGTGCCGTCGGGTCGCGCCCGGCCGTCGCACGGGGCATGGACGTCCCGGCGGGCGTCCGCATGGCCTGAGACCGGCCGGAACCGACAACGAGACCGACAATCGAAGGAGAGTGTCCGAGATGCCCAGACGTTTGCTGCTCGCGGGGGCGTTGGCCCTGTCGCTCGCGGGGCCCGCGGCGGCCCAGTCGCCCGATACCCGGGTCCTCCGGGTGGTGCCGTTCGCCGACCTCCAGTCGCTGGATCCGATCGTCACCACCATTGGCATCGTCCAGCGGCATGCGACGATGGTCTACGACTTCCTGTTCGGGCGTGACGCCAACCAACAGCCCCAGCCGCAGATGGTCGAGAGCTGGGCCCGGTCGGACGACGGCCGCCTCTGGCGCTTCACGCTCCGGGACGGTCTCGCCTTCCATGACGGCGCACCGGTCACCACCGACGACGTCATCGCTTCGCTCCGTCGCTGGGGCGCTCGCGATCCCTATGGCCGGCAGATCTTCGCCCTGACCACGGCGCTCGAGGCGGAGGGCCCCAGAACATTCGTCTGGCGACTGTCGGCGCCTTACGGGCTGATGCTCGAGGCTCTCTCGAAGTCGGGCGGTCCCGTCCCGGCGATCATGCCGAAACGGATCGCCGAGACCGATCCGACCAAACCGATCACCGAGGCGATCGGATCGGGTCCCTTCGTGTTCGCCGCCGGAGAGTGGGTTCCGGGATCGAAGGTCGTCTATCGGCGGAACGAGGCCTATCGACCGCGATCCGAGCCCGCCAGCGGGACGGCGGGGGCCAAGCTCGTGAAGGTCGACCGGGTGGAGTGGCTCAACATCCGTGACCCGCAGTCGGCCGTCCTGGCGCTCAACGCCGGCGAAGTGGACTATGTCGAGAACCCGTCGACCGACTTCCTGCCGATCCTCCAGGGAGCGGGGATGCGGATCGTGCGGACGGATCCCCTCGGGACGCAGGGCATGCTGCGCATGAACCACCTGCATCCGCCCTTCGACAATCCGAAGGCCCGTGAGGCCCTGCTCTATCTGGTCGACCAGTCGGCCTATCTACAGGCGATGTTCGGCAACCCGGAACTCACCGCCGTCTGCCATGCCTTCTTCGTTTGCGGGTCGCCGCAGGAGACGAGCGCAGGCGTGCCCGCCGGGATCGGAAAGGACAAGGCCAAGGCCCGGCGCCTGTTCCAGGAGGCCGGCTACGACGGTTCGCCTCTCGTCATCCTGCATCCGACCGACATCCAGTTCATGAACGTGGCCACCATCGTGCTGGCCGAGGACCTGAAGTCGATCGGCGTCCGCGTCGATCTTCAGGCGATGGACTTCGGCGCCATGGGCGCACGTCGCGCGAACAGGGCGAAGCCGTCGGAAGGCGGATGGCACATCGGTCTCACCTACTGGCCGGGGCTCAACGTCTCGGATCCGATCGGGAACGTGCCTATGCAGGCGAGCTGCGAGCGGGCGTGGCCGGGCTGGCCCTGCGACGCCGCCCACCAGGCGTTGCTCGACCGCTATCCGGCGGCGTCGGCGGGGGTGGAGCGCAAGGCCCTCGTCGACAGCATCCAGGAGAGCGCCTACCGCCTCGTGCCGTACGTGCCGATCGGCCAGTGGTTCGCGCCGGTCGCGCACAGCCCGCGGCTGTCCGGCGTGATCGGGGTGCCGGGGACGCTCGTCCTCTGGAACATCGAGAAGGCCGCGCGCTAGCCCGTGGCCGGTCGGGACACCCTCGTCAGCCCGCGGCGGCGGCGAGGGGTCCTTCCGCTGCGAAGTGGCAGGCCACGCGGTGCCCGCCATCGACGTCGGCGAGCGGCGGGTCCCGCTCTGCGCAGATCGGCTGCGCGATCGGGCAGCGGGTCCGGAACCGGCATCCGCCGGGTGGATCGACCGGGCTGGGCAGGTCGCCCCGCAGCACGATCCGCCCGCTCGCCGTATCCGGATCCGCGACCGGGACCGCGGAGAGCAGCGACTTCGTGTACGGATGGCGCGGCCGGGTGAACAGGCGCGTCCGATCCGCGATCTCGACGATCCGGCCGAGATACATCACCGCGACACGGGCGCTGATGTGCTCGACCACGGCGAGGTCGTGGGCGATGAACAGATAGGCCAGCCCGAACTCCTCCTGCAGATCCATCAGGAGGTTGATCACCTGTGCCTGCACCATCACGTCGAGCGCCGAGACGGGCTCGTCGAGAACGATCAGCTTCGGCCGAAGCGCCAGCGCCCGTGCGATGCCGATACGCTGGCGCTGACCGCCCGAGAATTCGTGCGGATAGCGGTCGACCTTCTCCGCGCTGAGGCCGACCCGCCGGAACAGCCGCTCGACCTCGGTCCTGACCTCGCCGGGCGATCCGGTCCCGAAGTTCACCAATGGCTCCGCGACCGCCTGTCCCACCGTGCGCCGCGGGTTCAGGGAGGCGAACGGATCCTGGAACACCACCTGCAGCCCGCGCCGCGCGCGGCGCATCTCCTTGCCCGACAGGGCGCCGATGGACTGTCCGTCGAGCGTCACGGTCCCGGCGGTCGGCTCCACGAGGCGCAGGACCGCGCGACCGACGGTCGACTTGCCGCACCCGCTCTCCCCCACGAGGCCGAGCGTCTCACCGTGTCCGATCGAGAAATCGACGCCGTCGACGGCCCGAACGACGCGGACGGGCCGACCGAGGAGCCGGTCGAAGAGACGCGGGCGCAGCGTGAAGTGCTTCACCAGCCCGCGGACCTCCAGCAGCGCGCTCATGGTCCGACCCCGGCTTCGATGTCCGCGACGTCGCGGCTGCGCCAGCAGGCGGCCTCGCGGCCAGGCCCTTCGTCCGCGAGTGGCGGGGCATCCCGTCGGCAGCGGTCGACGGCGAGCGCACAACGCGGGGCGAAGGCGCAGCCGAGGATCGGCTCCCGCAGCGACGGGACGATCCCCGGGACCTCCAGCAGACGCCGCGGCGCGGTCCCGCGCGAGGCGGCACCGAGGCGTGGCATCGACCGGAGGAGGCCGAGCGTGTAGGGGTGACGGGGTGCGCGCAGGATGTCCCGGACGGGCCCCTCCTCGACCTTGCGGCCGGCGTACATGACCACGACCCGGTCCGCCATCTCCGCGACGACGCCGAGATCGTGCGTGATGAGCACGATCGCCGTCCCCAGCCGGCGCTTCATGTCGCGGAGGATTTCGAGGATCTGCGCCTGGATGGTCACGTCGAGCGCGGTCGTGGGCTCGTCCGCGATCAGCAGCTTCGGATCGCAGGCCAGAGCCATCGCGATCATCACGCGCTGGCGCATCCCGCCAGAGAGCTCGTGCGGATACTGGTCGAGCCGGCGTTCGGCCTCGGGGATCTGGACCATCCGCAGCATCTCGAGGGCCCGCCCGCGCGCCTCGGTCCGGCCGACACCCCGGTGCAGACGGACCGCCTCGGCGATCTGCCGGGACACGGTGTGCACCGGATTGAGGCTCGTCATCGGCTCCTGGAAGATCATCGAGATGTCGTTGCCGCGCACGCGGCGCATCCGACGCTCGGGCAGGGTCAAGAGGTCGACGTCGCCCAGGCGCACCCGACCCGACGTGATGCGACCGGGCGGCTCCGCGATCAGCCGCATGATCGCAAGGGCGCCGACGCTCTTTCCCGACCCGCTTTCGCCGACGACGGCGAGCGTCTCGCCCGCCCCTACCGTATAGGACAGGCCGTCGACCGCGCGAACGATACCGCCACGGGTGCGGAACTCGACGCCGAGATCCTCGACCGTGAGAAGGGGCGGCGTCATCGGGTCCGGCTCACGAACCGGGGATCGAGCGCGTCGCGGAGCCCGTCGCCGAGGAGATTGACGGCGAGCACCGTCCACGAGAGCGCGATCCCCGGGAAGAGCACGATGTGCGGCGCGATCTGGAACACCGTCCGGCCCTCGGCGATGAGGTTCCCCCAGCTCGGTATGGCGGGCGGCGTACCCGCACCGATGAACGACAAGATCGCCTCGGTCAGGACGGCGGAGGCGAAGATGTAGGTGCCCTGCACCAGCAGCGGCGCCGTGGTGTTCGGCAGCACGTGCCGGATGAGCAGCAGGTGGAAGGGCGTCCCGGCGGCGACCGCCGCCTCCACGAAGGGCTGTTCCTTCAGCGACAGCACGACGCTTCTCACGAGGCGCGCCACACGAGGCACCTCGGAGACGGCGATGGCGACGATGACGTTCT
Source organism: Rhodospirillales bacterium (assembly GCA_947457845.1). Classification (GTDB taxonomy): domain Bacteria; phylum Pseudomonadota; class Alphaproteobacteria; order Azospirillales; family Azospirillaceae; genus CANGXM01. The sequence goes on from CANGXM010000006.1 coordinate 23,607, forward strand.
GGAGACTGGCGCCGGTCAGCGCGATGAGCGCGACCGCGAGGAGGATCGACGGGATCGCCATCAGCCCGTCCATGACCCGCATGGCCACCGCGTCGAACCAGCGGACGAAGCCGCTGAGCAGCCCGACGACGAGCCCCGTCGCGATCGCGGCGACCGCTACCCCGAGCCCGACGAGCAGCGAGACGCGAGCGCCGAAGACGGTGCGGCTGTAGACGTCGCGACCGATGAGATCGGCGCCGAACCAGAACCGCTCGTTCGGCTTTCGTAGCCGGTTCGCCGGAGAGATCGTCTGCGGGTCGACCGTCCAGAGGAGAGGTGCCAGCGCACCGGCGAGAACGACGACCGCGAGCATGGCGATCCCGATCGCGATCGTCGGATGATCGACGGCGAGGGCCCGCACCCGCGCGATGCGACCCGGCGCCGGTGTCCGATCCGTCGCGGCGGTCAATACCGGATCCTCGGGTCGAACAGCGCATAGCTGAGGTCGACCAGAAGGTTGACCAGGACGTAGACGCCGGAGAAAACGAGGATCACGCCCTGGATCACGGGATAGTCGCGTCGGAGGATCGCATCGACCGTCAGTCGCCCCACGCCGGGGATGTTGAACACCGTTTCGGTGACGACAACGCCGGAAATCAGGAGCGCGAACCCGATGCCGATGACCGTGACGATCGGGACCGCGGCGTTCTTCAGCGCGTGGCCGACGAGAACGGCGACGGTGGACAGGCCCTTGGCCCGTGCGGTGCGCACGTAGTCCTGGTTCAGCACCTCGAGCATGGAGGCGCGGGTCATCCTCGCGATCAGCGCGGCGTAGACGATGCCGAGCGCGAACGCCGGCAACGCGAGATGACGCAGGAACGGCTCAAGCCCGTCGGCCAGCGGCCGGTATCCCTGGACGGGAAAAATCTTGAGCTGGACCGAGAAGAACAGGATCAGGAGGTAGGACAGGACGAAGACCGGCAGGGAGAAGCCCAGCACCGCGAGGCCCATCGCCAGCCGATCGACGATGCCGCCCGACCGCCATGCGGCGACCACGCCCAGGGGCACCGCGATGAGGACGGCGAGGGCGAGCGCCAACAGCGTGAGCGCGATGGTCGGCTCCATCCGCTGGAGGATCAGGTCCGCGACCGGGCGGTTGGAGAAGACGGACGTGCCGAGATCTCCGGTCAGCACCGCCCAGGACCATTGTCCGAAGCGCGTCAGGAACGGCTGGTCGAGGCCGAGGACCACCCGCAGCCGCTCGATGTCCTCCGACGTCGCCTGTTCGCCGGCCAGCACGGCGGCCGGATCCCCCGGGCTCAGGTAAAGGAGCGAGAATACGATCAGCGCCACGATCGCCATGACCGGTATCGTCGCGAGAAGTCGGGACACGATGTAGGAAATCATGCTCGGAACGCTGGGCCCGCCCTGAGTCCATTGAGCCGCAGATGGACGTGCCGCTCGCCGACCCATGATCTAGGCCCAGCCGGATCATGCGGCAACCATCCGGCAATCACGTCTGCGTCACCACCGATCGGTAGCAAGGCGATATCGATCCTCAGATCCTTGAGATCGACAATCCGCTTGAAATCCCAATTGAGCTGGAGTGATGCGCCCATTCATCGTGATCGAGAGTGAAAACGGCAGCGACCCGCCGCCATAACGACATAAGCATTCCTGTTCTATCGAGTCCGCTGTCCGTCCACCGCGTCCAGACAACACCTCGTCGTTTGGACCGAGTGAACCGCCCCGGGTTTGGTGGAGGCATGATGTCTTGGGTCATGCCTCCACCAAACCCGGGGCGGTTCACGTCCTTCATCACCCGGGCGACGGTGACCGTGCCGTCGCCGGCGAGACGGTCCACGCAGGTCCGTACCAGGAAGTGAGTGCCCAGTTCCCGGGTCAGGCAGAACAGCTCGTCGATGTCGGCCTCGCGGTCGCCGACATGCACGCATCGCCCGGGATCATCGCAGAGGGCAGTCGCTTGGCGGACGTTCTCCAGCCACCGGTAGCTCTCCTTCTCCTCGATCGGCACCCGTGTCGGTTTGATCTTGCGCTTCAGGGCGGCCGTGCCCTTGAACTTGCTGCGCGTCCACACCTTGGCGGCCCCGAGCCCGAGCGGCAGACCGCCGGTGGTCAGCAAGAGGCTGGAGTGCATCAGGACCCCCGAGACCGTATGCTCCCGGATCCGTCCCGCCTTGTCGCGCCCGCTGTTCACCTTGTAGGTCATTCCGACCCGCTCGTGCTGGTCGGTGAACTCCGTCGTGTCGTGGGCGACCAGGATCGGGCCGGGCGTGGCGGCGACGCGCTTCCCGGTCGACATGAAATGGCCCGCCAGGATCTGGTCCTCTCCGATCCGGTCGTTGGAGAAGAACCGGTAAGCAGCCTTCGTGTTTGCCCAGTCCTGGCAGGCAAACGGGATCGGCTTCCCCAGGGCCCCGCCCATCTGGCCCAGCAACTGCCGGAGACGGCCTCGCAGCCGCGCGTCCCCCAGCCCGCAACCCTCGACCTCCGCGTCGATCCAACTGCCACTGCCGCCGCCCACATCTGCCTCCACCTCCGGGAAGCAGGATCAACAGCACCAGCATCACGGCGTCATGCCAGGAAACCCGTCAGCTTCGGACGGATGTGGGTAATTGAAAGCCACGCCGGATGGATACGTTCCTGCTGTCGCTGGACACCTCGTTACGCTGGGTGTCGCCCTAACTCGCGAATTTGGGTGTCGTTGGACAAGTGTCGGAAACGCTTACCACTGCGGTCGTCCCGCCGGCCAACGACTTGGATTGCCGTCGCAAGGACTTCACTCTCTGGCGGAGGTCCGGGTCCGAAAGCAGAGCTTCGAAATCCGTCTGCGTCGCACCCATGATAACGTCCTTGATGACGCGCGCATGGCTGAACCGGCTCAACTGACGTTTCTGGGCACCGATCAGGTTCGACCGCAGATAGGCCTCGTCGGTCACGGTCCCGTTGTGGCTGTGCCCGAGCATCTGCGAACGCAGGGTCAGAGATGCGCCTTGTTCGGCGAGTTCGCTCGCACCTGTCGTCCGCATCGCATGAAAGTCCATTCCTTTCTGGTAGACACCGAGCGTCCGGCGCAACGCGGTGAACTCCATCGTGAACTTGTGACTGTAGCGTCCGCGGATCGGTTGCTTTGGCACGTCGCTGAAGAGGAACTCCTCCCCGTGCCGTCGGCGATCATGTGCGAGCGAGACGAGACCGAGATCGACGAGGAGCGGGTGGATCACCACGATCCGCGCACTCGAGGTCGTCTTCAGCCGTCGAGGACCGGTACCGCGAAGGCGGAAGCACCAAGTTCCATCGATCTGCTCGACCTCTGACGGCCGCAAGGCGACGATTTCCTCGAGCCGCATGAAGGATAGGGCGCCGATGAGCGGAACCCAGGTTCGCATGTCCCGACGCCAGTCGCCGCGCGGCATGCCCTCGTTCCCGCGCCAGCCCTGCCACCATTCTGACGAGAACAGTGTCCGATAGTCGTCGTGCGACCAGACGGTGCGCGACACCTTTGCGTTGTCCTTGATGTCCGACTTCTTGTAGCCGAGATTTCGGAAAGGGTTCAGGCGCTCGTCGTGGTCCTCCGTCTCGGCGATCACCCGGAACATCTTCCCCAACGACCGGACGTGCTTCGAGATCGTGCCGAGACTGAGCACGTCGGTGATCCGCGCATGATCCGCATCAGCGAGACCGGCCAGTTCCCGTGCATCGCGACGCCCATCGCGTAGGGCGGCGGCGATCGCCTCGCGACGTTTGATCGCGACGGAAGGCGCCAGGCCCTTGTAAGGGGGATCGCGATGATTGGCGGGCAGGCGGGACAGCTTCTCGCGAAATGTCTTCGCCTGGGCTTTCGTGATGATGGACAGCGGGACGTCACCGACGAGCGCGCAGAAGAGGCGGGCGGCGAGCCGCACGTCGTCGCGGGTCTTCCGCTCACGGATCGAGACGTCCGAGAGGTTCAGGTATCGGCGGACGGCCAGCGAGACCGGATCGTCGATGGACGGGAGCGCCATCTCGTCGGCTGGCTCGGCCCGATCGACGATCACCAGATCCCGGGTCGCAGCCTTCTCGGGCACCACGGGCGGCGGAGCCGGACGTTGGATTTCGAACGGATCCTCGCGGTACCGCATCGCATGGAGCCGGCCGCGCATGGCCTGTTGGCCGAGATAGGCCCAAAGGCGCGTCGTCGGTTCGACGACGAACCCCGCATCGTCGAGGATATCGGAGAGGACTGACTCCGCGAGGGCGGCGTCGTCGGCCGCGATGCCGGCCTTGAGCGCCTTCTTTTCCAACGACCGGATATGGGTCATCAGGCCACGCTCGTCGGGGCCGACATGATCGGGGCGGAAGCTCGCGATGGTTTCGAGACCGGTCAGGGTGCGCAGGAAGGCTTGGTCGCGCACCCAGGTCCCGAGCGCGGATGGAGGCTCAGCCTCGAAATCCCGCAGACGGACACGGCGCGGCAGATCGGCCCCGTCGTCACCCGGACCACCCTCGATGGGCGGCCATGACGACGGACCGGCATACGCCACGCGGCGGGCGACGCCGGAGACGACGGCCTTCGCGAGCCCGCCGCCCTCGTCGGCCGGATCGTCCCGGTCGACGGCTCCGACGTGGACGGAATCGGGGAGAGGATCGGGGGATCCGGTGGTGCCGTCCGCTTCCTGTGGCGCCTTCGACGTCGTCGGCCGGCTCCGGGGATCGAGAATGCGGGCGGCCGCTCCGGGGGTCCGCAAGAGGTCGCGGATCATCGCATCCATCCGCCGGACTTCGTCCTTCGACGCCTCTTCGATCTTCGCCTGGCGCGGCATGGTCCTGATCCGTTCGAACATCTCGTCGGTCGCCACGGACAAGCGCAGCGCCAGGCGCTGGGCCGTCGGACGATCCGTCGTCCGAAGCGACGCGGACATGTGGTCCTGCCCGAGCAGACCGACCAGTGCCTTCGGCACACGACGCCGCCAACGATAGACGGCGCCTCGCCGGATGATGTGCAGGCCCACGCGATCGGCTCCGCGATGGGGTTCCGGTCGATCCCCCTTGACGTGTGTCACACCTGTGTGTGCCACGGGGGTTGACGGAGCCCGGTTGCGGGGAGCGAACCCGTTGAATTTCCAAGGTTTTCAGGGTGGGCTGGTTGGGGCGCCAGGATTCGAACCTGGGAATGTCGGTACCAAAAACCGATGCCTTACCGCTTGGCGACGCCCCAGCCGCAGGGACGGACAATAGCGATCGGCCGCGCGCGGTTCAACGTTCCGCGTTGGCGTCCGACAGGAGCGGACAGGCCGCGGTCCACCAGCCGGGGTGCGCCCCGCCGAGCGTCGCCGCGGCGCGGCGGGCCGCATCCTCGTCGTCGAAGAGGGCGAAGCAGGTGGCCCCGCTGCCCGACATCCGCGCGATCCGGCATCCGTCGAGCGCGTCCAGGCGCTCCAGCACCTCGGCCACGACAGGCAGAAGCGTGACCGCCGCCGCCGTCAGGTCGTTGCGTCGCCGCCCCAGCGCGGCGCCGAGTGCCGCGACGTTGGGGGGAGCCTCGACCAGCGGATCGGGCGCGGAGAAGAGGCCCGTCCGGGCGCGGAAGACCGCGGGCGTCGGGCAGGCGACGCCGGGGTTGACGAGGACCATCCAGGCCCGCGGCAGCACGGGCGCAGGATCGAGCACTTCGCCGACCCCGCCCATGTTGACCGCCCGTCCGAGAAGGCAAACGGGAACATCGGCGCCGAGCGGCGGCGCCACCCGGGCGAGGACGGGCGCGCCGGGCGGCAGGTCCCACAGTGCGGCGGCGGCCCGCAGCGTTGCCGCGGCATCCGCCGATCCGCCCCCGATCCCCGACGCCACCGGGAGCCGCTTGACCAGCCGGATCGCCAGATCGGGCGGACGCCCGAGGCCGTCGGCCAGAGCGCGGGCGGCCTTCAGGACGAGGTTGTCCCCCTCCCCCGCGAGCCCGTCCGCCATCGGCCCCTCGACCGACAGGGACAGTCCGCGTCCGGCGCGCACCTCCACCGTGTCGCCGACCCCGGCGAAGGCGACGAGGCTGTCGAGCAGATGGTAGCCGTCGGGCCGCCGGCCGACGACGTGGAGGTGGAGATTGACCTTCGCCCGCGCCTCGGCGACGGCGACGGTCACGGGCGGCGGCCAGCGCCGGCGACGTCGCGCGGAATGGACCGGCCGAGCTTCTCGCGGATCTGGGCGATCAGATCCGCCTCCTCGGCCCGCAGCAGCGCACGCTCCCACTGGAAGCGCGCCTCGCTGTAGCGGCCGACGGCCCAGTAGACGTCCCCCAGGTGATCGTTGATCACCGGGTCCATCGCCTTGAGCTCCACCGCCCGCTCCATGTAGCGGACGGCGTCGGCGAGGTTGCCGAGCTTGAAGTGGGCCCAACCGAGGCTGTCCACGATGTGCCCGTCGTTCGGGCGCAGGCGGACGGCGCGCTCCACCATCTCGCGCCCCCGCTCGAGGTTCTCGCCGCGGTCGATCCAGCTGTAGCCGAGATAGTTGAGCACGTAGGGCTGCTCGGGGCTCAGCTCCAGCGCCTTCAGGAAATCGGCCTCCGCCTGCGGCCATTGCTTGGAGCGTTCGTGGGCGATGCCGCGGGCGTAGAAGAGCCCCCAGTGGCGCGGCTCGATCACCGTCGTCCGCTCGAGCGCCCGGGTGTAGGGGCCGACCGCTTCGGCGAATCGCTCCGCCTGCCGGTGGAGGTCGCCGAGCCGGACGAGGGCGTCGGTGCGGTCGGGGCGCTCCTGCGCCATGGCGGTCAGGGTGTCGCGCGCCTCGTCCTCGCGCTTGAGGTTCGCGAGGCTGTCCGCGATCCGCAGGCGGCCCGTCCAGGCGAGCGCCGGAACCTCGGCCACCCGGCGGAACTCGACAAGCGCCTCCGTGTGGCGCTTGCGCTGGGTCAGCACGTCGCCGACGACGAGGCGGGCGAAGGCGAAGTCGGGGCGCAGGTGCAGGGCGATCCGGGCATAGAACAGCGCGGTCTCGTCCGCACCTTCCTGGTCGAGGGCGACGGCGAGGTTGAACAGCGCCTCGGCCATCCCCTCGGCCGGCGTCGTCACGATGGGCGTGGTCGCGCCGGGGTCCAACATCCCGCCGGCGTCGCCGGACGTGGCCATGAACCGCGCGATCGCGGCGTCGGCGTCCGCGGCGCGGCCGGTGCGCCGGTAGAAGCCAGACACCGCCTGCACGACCCGGAGCGCGGGCCCCGCCTCCAGCGCGGCGGCATAGGATTCCGCGGCCGCGTCGAGGTTGCCGGACTGCTCGCGGATCAGCGCCGTGTGGAGATGCAGGAGCGGCCGCAGCCCGCTCGTCCGCTCGAGCGGCGCCAGGGCCGCGACCGCCCTGTCGGCGTCGCCGTTCGCGAGCGTCACCCAGGCGTCGAGGAGGGGGTGGAGGAACTGCCCCATGCCCTCGCGCGACATCCGCCGCATCCGGTCGGCCGCCGGCTCCGCGCGGCCCGCGCGCACGTCCTCGGCGATCTGGAACAGGGTGACGAGTTGGCCCTCGGCGCCGCCGGCGGAGAGCCGCTCCGCCAGCGTCCGGGCCTCGTCGGTCCGGCCGGCGCCGAGCATCAGGATGAAGGTCCGCTGGAGGAGGACCGGATTGCGCGGATCGCGCTCCAGCGCCTCGCGCGTGAAGTCCGCGGCCGCGGCCCAGTCGTCCGCCCGCTGGGCCGCCCGGCCGGACAGATAGCTGCCCGACAGCGTCGGCGCGGCCGGCCCGTCGATCCATTGCACGGCCTCTCCCGCCGCACGGACCTCGCCACCGCCGAGCGCGGCGGCCGAAACGGCCGCCATGAGCGTCCATCGAACCCAGGGCATCATCGCGCGATCTCCGAAACCGAAGACCCGAAGGTAGAGCGCCGGGACCGTCCGGTTCAACCGCCTCCGCAGGATGTGATCAGACGGTCCCTTCGAGGACCGCCGGACGCTTGCCGAGGATGATCATCCCGAGCACCTCGTCCTTGGTCACGTCGGCGGTGCGGACCGTGCCCACGAGCTTCCCGTTCTTCATCACGCTGACCCGGTCCGACAGGTCGAAGACGTCGTGCAGGTCGTGGCTGATCAGGAAGATGCCGATCCCCTCGGACTTCAGCTGCTTGATCAGCGCGCCCACCTGCCGCGTCTCGGCCGGGCCGAGGGCCGCGGTCGGCTCGTCCATGATCAGGATGCGGGCGTTGAAGTGGATCGCGCGCGCGATCGCGACCGCCTGCCGCTGCCCGCCCGACAGGTTGCGGACCGGATCGTTGATCTTGGTGAAGTTGGGGTTGAGCCGCGCCATCACCTTGCGCGTCTCGCTCTCCATCCGGTCGTCGTCGAGCGTGCCCCAGCGGGTCAGCAGTTCCCGGCCGAGGAACAGGTTGCCGGGCGCCGCGATGTTGTCGGCCAGAGCGAGGGTCTGGTAGATCGTCTCGATCCCGTGGCCGCGGGCGTCGGCCGGGCTGCGGATCTCCGCCGGCCGCCCGTCGATCCGGATCTCGCCCTCGTCGGCCCGGTAGGCGCCGGACAGGATCTTGATGAGCGTGGACTTGCCGGCGCCGTTGTGGCCGAGCAGACCAACGACCTCCCCCGGCATCAGGTCGACCGACACGTCGTCCACCGCGCGGATGCCGCCGAAGTGGATGGAGATGTTCTTCATCTCCACCAGGGGCGTGGGGCTCATCGCCGGCTCCTCTGGTAGATCGTGTCGACCCAGACGGCGAGGATCAGCACACCGCCGATCACCACGTTCTGCATCGGCGACGGCAGTCCCAGCAGGATCATGCCGGCCTGCAGGCTCTGCATAATGACGGCGCCCAAAATGGCGCCCGCCACCGTGCCCACGCCGCCGGCCAGCGACGTGCCGCCGATGACGGCGGCCGCGATGACCGTCAGCTCGTTGAGCGTTCCGATCGAATTGGCCCCGGCGTTCAGCCGCGCCGCCGCCATGGCCGCGGCGATGCCGGCGAGAAGGCCCATCAGCGCGAAGATCCCGACCGTGACCTTGCGCACGTCGATGCCGGCCAGCTGCGCGGCCTCGGGGTTGCCGCCGATCGCGAACACGTAGCGGCCGAACCGGGTCGACCGGGTGAGGAAGCCCATGAACAGCGCCACACCGATCACGATCAGCACCGGGATCGGGATGCCCTGGGGAATGTCGGTGCGCGGGCGGTAGTAGCTGTTCATCACCATCACGAAGGCGACGACGGCCGCGACCGCGGAGCCGGTGACGAGGATTTCGGCCCAGAGGGGGCGCAGCGCGAAGGCGTAGCGCTTGCGCTGGCTCCGGCCCATCACCGCCGCGACGAGGATGAAGGCGATCATCGCCCCGCCGACGACCCACGACCAGAACGCGCCGATGGCGCCGCGCAGGCCGCCGCCGATGAGCGTGAAGCTGTCGTCCAGCGGGGCGACCGTGCGCCCCTCGGTGACCGCCCAGGCGAGGCCGCGAAAGACCAGAAGGCCACCGAGCGTCACCACGAAGGCGGGGACGCCGCGGTAGGCGATCCACCAGCCCTGGAAGGCGCCGATCGCGACCGCGACGGCGACGCCGAGCAGCAGCGCCGCGATCCAGTTCCAACCGACGCCGATGGGGAACACCTCGACCATCAGCCAGGCCATGATCATGGCCACCACCCCCTGCACCGAGCCGACGGAGAGGTCGATGTGACGGGCGACGATGATCAGCACCATGCCGGTCGCCATGATGGCGATGTCGGCCGATTGGACCGCGAGGTTCCAGAGGTTGCGCGGCGTCAGGAACGTACCGCCGGAAAGCAGGTGGAAGCCCATCCAGATGACGGCCAGCGCGCCGGCCATGGCGAGGAGGCGCGTGTCGATCTCGAGCGCGTCCAGGAAGCGCTGGACGGGCGAGCCGGCCGACGGCTTCGGCGCCGCGACGGTGACCATGTGTGTCGTGCCCGTTGGCTCGGGTGGAACGGTTCCCGGAAGGGACGGGTCCCGGCGGATCGCCCGCCGGGACCCGGACCCGCGTCAGCGGCAGGCCGCCGGCGCGCTGGCGCCCGACACGCCCTGGCAGACCACGTCCTTCGTTGCCCAGCCGGCCTCGATGACGACGTTGAGGTTCGCCTGGGTGATCGGCACCGGAGCGAGGAACAGCGCGTTCATCGTCACCTTGCGCGGGCCATCGGCCCAGGTGGTGGCGCCGGGGATGGCGTTCAGCGCCGTCCCGCGGGACAGCAGCACGGCCGCCTCGGCCGCCTTCTTGCCCAGCTCGCGCGCGTCCTTCCAGACGCTGACCGTCTGCTGGCCGCGGGCGACGCGGTTCAGCGCGGCGCGGTCGCCGTCCTGGCCGGAGACCGGCACCTTGCCGGCGAGGCCCTGCGCCGCGAGCGCCGCCACGGCGCCACCCGCCGTGCCGTCGTTGGACGCCACGACCGCATCGACCCGGTTGTTGTTGGCGGTCAGGATCTGCTCCATGTTCCGCTGCGCGTTCGCCGGCAGCCAGCCGTCGGTGTACTGGTTGCCGACGACCTTGATGTCGCCGCTGTCGACGGCGGCCTTCAGGACCTCCATCTGGCCGGCGTGCAGGAAGTCCGCGTTCGGATCGGTGGGCGAGCCCTTGATGAAGACGTAGTTGCCCTTCGGCTGGACCTTGAAGACCTCGCGGGCCTGGATCCGGCCGACTTCCTTGTTGTCGAACGAAATGTAGAAGACGCCGTCGGCCTCGATCAGCCGGTCGTAACCGACGACCGGGATGCCCTCGGCCTTCGCCTTGGCGACGGCGGGCAGGATCGCATTGTTGTCCTGCGCGAGCACGATCAGCGCCGTGGCGCCGCGGGCGATCAGGCTGTCGATGTCGGACAGCTGCTTGGTCGGGTTCGACTGCGCGTCGGCGCTGACGTACTCGGCGCCCAGGCGGGTCAGTTCGGCACGGATCGCGGCCTCGTCGATCTTCCAGCGCTCCTCCTGGAAGTTCGACCAGCTGACGCCGACGACCGTGCGGCGCTGCTGCGCCTCGGCCGACGACCAGCCAACGGTGAGCGCCACGGCGGCCGCGGCCGCCGTGAACAGACGACGTGAAACCTTCATCTCGAAACTCCTCCCGCACGGGGCCCGGGTGGGGCCCGGATCTTCGCTTGGCCGGTCCTGCGAATGTTGACCGACAGGTCAAACACTGTCACGACCGTCTCGCGAGATCAATCGGGGGCAGCGTCCGGCCGCGCCAGCCCCCCGACGGGTGAGGTCCCCTCACATGTTGGGGTAGCTCGGCCCGCCGCCGCCCTGCGGGACCCGCCATTCGATGTTCTGGGTGGGATCCTTGATGTCGCACGTCTTGCAGTGGACGCAGTTCTGCGCGTTGATCTGGAAGCGCGGCGTGCCCTGGTCGTCGCGCACGACCTCGTAGACGCCGGCCGGGCAGTAGCGCTGCGCCGGCTCGTCGAACGTCGGCAGGTTGTAGGCGATCGGGATCGACGGATCCTTCAGCACGAGGTGGACCGGCTGGTCCTCCTCGTGGTTCGTGTTCGAAACGAATACGGAAGAGAGCCGGTCGAACGTCAGCACGCCGTCGGGCTTCGGATAGGCGATCGGCGCGCACGCCGACGCGGGCTTCAGGCTCTCGTGGTCGGCCTTCGCATGGCGCATCGTCCTGGCGAACAGGCGGCCGAGGCCCAGGTCGTTCGCCCACATCTGGACGCCGCCGTTCAGCGTGCCCATCAGCGACCCCCACTTGAAGCCGGGCTTCACGTTCCGGACCTTCCAGAGGTCCTCGAACACCCAGCTTTCCTTCCACGCCGCCTCGTAGGCCTCCAACACGTCGTTCGCGCGGCCCCCGGAGACCGCGGCGAAGGCGGCCTCGGCCGCGAGCATGCCGGTCTTCATGGCGTTGTGGGTGCCCTTGATGCGCGGCAGGTTCACGAATCCGGCCGCACAGCCGATCAGCGCCCCGCCCGGGAACACCAGCTTCGGCACGGACTGGAGACCGCCCTCGTTGATCGCGCGGGCGCCGTAGGCGATGCGCTTGCCGCCCTCGAAGAAACCCCGGATCGCCGGGTGCGTCTTGAAGCGCTGGAACTCGTCGAAGGGCGAGAGGTGTGGGTTCTCGTAGTCGAGGTGGACGACGAAGCCGACGGCCACCTGATTGTCCTCGAGGTGGTAGAGGAAGGAGCCGCCGTTGGCGCCCTTCGACAGCGGCCAGCCCTGGCTGTGGATCACCAGGCCCGGCTTGTGCTTCGCCGGATCGATCTGCCACAGTTCCTTCAGCCCGATGCCGAACTTCTGCGGATCGACGCCGTCTCGCAGGCCGAACCGGCCCATCAGCGACTTGGACAGCGACCCGCGCGCGCCTTCGGCGAAGAAGGTGTACTTGGCATGGAGTTCCATGCCCGGCGTGTAGGCCGCCGTTCTCTCCCCGTCCCGGCCGACGCCCATGTCGCCGGTCGCCACGCCGCGGACGGCGCCGGCGTCGTCGAACAGAACCTCGGCCGCCGCGAATCCGGGATAGATCTCGACGCCCAGCGCCTCGGCCTTCGCGGCGAGCCAGCGGCAGACGTTCCCGAGGCTGACGATGAAGTTGCCGTGGTTGCTCATCAGCCGCGGCATGGCGACGTTGGGGATGCGGATGGCCCCAACCTCGCTCAGGACAAGGAACCGGTCCTCGGTGACGGGCGTGCGAAGGGGGCGGTCCGGGTCCTCGCGCCAGTCGGGGAGGAGTTCGTCGAGCGCGATCGGATCGACGACGGCGCCGGAAAGGATGTGCGCGCCGACCTCGGACCCCTTCTCGATGACGCAGACGGAGATCTCGCCGCCGGCGGCCGCGGCCATCTGCTTCAGCCGGATCGCCGCCGACAGGCCCGAAGGACCGGCGCCGACGATCACGACGTCGAATTCCATGCTCTCGCGTTCCATGTCCGCTCCACCCGTGCCGCGGGAACGCGCCCGTCCCGCGCCCCCCTGTCGTGCGGTCGATCCCGGGCATGACCCGGCGACCGTTCCCGCGTTACAACATATGAGCAGAGGATGCGGGACTCCATGATGGACACGGCGCAACTGATTGCCGCGCTCGCCTGGCAGATCGAGGCCGGAGCGGACGAGGCCGTCGGCGAGACGCCGACCGACTGGACCGCCCCGCGGGTCGGCCCCGCCACGGCGCCCGTGGCCCGGCGCCCGCCGGCGGACC
>CANGXM010000007.1 GCA_947457845.1 Rhodospirillales bacterium
CGGCGTGCCCTGCCCGCTCGAGCCGGTGACGCTGGCCCGCGGCGACACGCTGGAACTGCGCATGCCGGGCGGCGGCGGGGTGGGCGATCCCGCCGGCCGCGACCCCGCCCTTCTCGTCGCGGACGTGGAGGCCGGCCTCGTCGGCGCCGACGCCGCCCGCACCCTCTATCGACCGACCTCATCGGAGCGATGACAGAGATGACACCGCGCTTCCGCCTCGGCTTCGACATCGGCGGCACCTTCACGGACTTCGTCCTCGTGGACGAGAAGACCGGTGCCACCCACCTCAACAAGTGCCTGACCACCCCCGACGACCCGTCGCGCGGGGTGATCGACGGCCTCGTGCCGCTGCTGCGCGAGGCGGACGCCACCGGCGAGGCGGTGGACATCGCGATCCACGCCACCACGCTGATCACCAACGCGCTGATCGAGCGCAAGGGCGCGCGGACGGCGCTTCTGACCACCGAGGGCTTCCGTGACGTGCTCGAGATGGGCACGGAGGTCCGCTACGACATCTACGACCTGTTCCTCGAGCGCCCGGCCCCGCTGGCCCCGCGCGAGCGGCGGTTCGAGGTGGCGGAGCGGCTGGACAAGGACGGGACCGTCCTCACCCCGCTGGACGAGGCGGGCGTGCGCGCGGTGGCGCGGCGGATGCGGGCGCTGCAGGTGGAGGCGGTCGCGGTCGTCTTCCTGCACGCCTTCCGCAACCCCGCGCACGAACAGCGCGCCGCCGCCATCCTCGCCGAGGAGATGCCGGGGGTCAGCATCAGCGTGTCGAGCGCGGTGGCGCCGGAGATCCGCGAATACGAACGGATGTCGACCACCGTCGCCAACGCCTACGCCCAGCCGATCACCCGCAGCTACATCGACACGATCGAGCGGCGGCTGACCGACATGGCCTATCGCCGCCGCCTCTACCTGATGATCTCGTCCGGCGGGATCGCGGGCGGGCAGACGGCCAAGGATTTCCCGATCCGCATGCTGGAATCCGGCCCGACGGCCGGCGTGCTGGCCGCCATCTACTATGGCCGGCAGATGGGGATCGGCAGCCTCGTCACCTTCGACATGGGCGGCACGACGGCGAAGATCGGGCTGGTCAAGAACCACACCGCGTCGAAGTCGAACGTGTTCGAGGTCGGCCGCGTCGCCCGCTTCAAGAAGGGCAGCGGCCTGCCGGTCAAGGTGCCGATGGTGGAGCTGATCGAGATCGGCGCCGGCGGCGGCTCGATCGCCCACGTGGACCAGCTCGGCCTGCTCAAGGTCGGGCCGCACAGCTCGGGCGCCATGCCCGGCCCCGCCAGCTATGGCCGCGGCGGCGACCGCCCGACGGTGACCGACGCGAACCTCGCGCTGGGATACCTCGACCCCGACTATTTCCTCGGCGGGGCCATGACGCTCGACGCCGACGCGGCGCGCCGCGCGCTGGCGGCGAAGCTGGGCGAGCCGCTGGGCCTGACGGCGGAGGAGAGCGCGCGGGGCATCTTCGAGGTGGTGAACCAGAACATGCTCGCGGCGATGAAGGTGCACATCGCAGAGCGCGGCGAGGACCCGCGAAAGTTCTATCTCTTCGCCTTCGGCGGCGCCGGCCCGGCCCACGCCTACGAACTCGCCCGCGCGCTGCAGATGCGCGGCGTGATCGTGCCGCCCGGTGCCGGCGCCACGTCGGCGATGGGGCTGGTCACCGCCGCCGTCTCCTTCGACTACGCCCGCTCCTTCGTCACCCGCCTCGACCGGATCGCCTGGCCCGCGGTGCGCGCCGTGTTCGACGCGATGGCGGCCGAGGGCCTCGCGGTGCTGGACGAGGCGGGCGTCGGGCGCGACGCGCCAGGCGTGGCGGTGCGCCATTCGATGGACCTGCGCCACAAGGGGCAGGGGCACGAGGTCACGGTCCAGCTCCCGGCCGACGTGTTCGAGCGCGGCTCGCTGGAGGAGATCCGCGACCTCTTCTACGCCGCGCACCGGGAGAAGTACGGCCACGCGCACACCAACCTCGCGGTGGAGTTGATCACCTGCCGCACCACGGTCGGCGCGCCCGCGCCCGACGTGCGGCTGAAGGCGCTGGAGGCCGGCGGGTCCGATCCCGCGGCGGCGCTGAAGGGCACGCGCAGGGTCTGGTTCGGCGAGGCCGGCGCCTTCGTCGAGACACCGGTCTACGACCGCTATCGCCTGGGCCCGGCGATGCGCATCCCCGGCCCGGCGATCATCGAGGAGCGGGAGTGCACGGTGGTCGCCGGCCCCTCCGCGACCGTGCGCCTCGACCCCTGGGGAAGCCTGTTCCTCGACCTGCCCGCGCCGGCCGAGACGACGCCCCCGGCAAAGGAGACGGCCCATGCCGCCCCGGCTTGACCCGATCTCGATCGAGGTGCAGTGGAGCCGCCTCATCTCGATCATGGACGAGGTGGACATCGCCCTCGTCCGCACCTCCTTCTCCACCATCGTGGGCGAGAGCCGCGACTTCGCGGTCATCATGCTCGACCGGCACGGCCGGTCGGTCGCCCAGTCCCAGCTCTCCTCGCCGGCCTTCACGGTCACCATGCCGGCCACGACCAAGCACCTTCTCGCCGCCTTCCCGGCCGAGACGCTGGAGCCGGGCGACGTGCTGATCACCAACGACCCCTGGCTGGGGTCGGGGCACCTGCCGGACCTGTCGATCGTCACGCCGGTGTTCGAGGGCCGCCAGCTCGTCGGCTTCATGGGGTGCGTCGCCCACATCGCCGACATCGGCGGGCGGCTCGACTTCTTCGACGCCCGCGACCTCTACGAGGAGGGGTTCCGGATCCCGCCGTCCAAGCTGTTCGAGGCGGGCAAGGAGAACCGGCAGCTGTTCCGTCTGCTGGCGGCCAACGTCCGCGTGCCCGACATGGTGCTGGGCGACGTCAAGGCGATCTGCGGGGCGGAGGCGCTGGGGGCCGCACGGCTGACGGAGTTCCTCGGCGACTACGGCGGGGCGGCCGGGTTCCAGGCGCTGGCCGACGAGATCCTCGACCGGTCCGACGCCGCGATGCGCGCGGCCATCGCGAAGCTGCCCGACGGCGAGTGGGGCTACGCGCTGGACGCCGACGGCTACCGCACGCCGCTGCACATCCAGGTGACGGTGACCAAGACCGGCGACCGGGTGCACGTCGACTACACGGGCTCGTCCCGGCAGTTCCCGGACGCGTCGATCAACTGCGTCACCAACATCACCTTCGCCGACACCTACTATCCGCTGAAATGCTCGCTGACGCCGGACCTGCCCAACAACGAGGGGCTGTTCCGCGCGGTCACCATCTCCGCGCCCGAAGGCTCGGTCTTCAACACGACGATGCCGTCGGCGGTCAAGTCGCGCTCGAAATCGTCCTTCCACATCCACGTCGCCATCTACGGCGCGCTCCAAAAGGCCCTGCCCGACCGCATCCAGGCCGGCAGCGGCTCGTTCTGGGCCATCACGCTCCACGGGACGCACCCCGACGACGGCTCGGTCTTCAACGTCCACATCCTGCCGAACGGCGGCAAGGGGGCGACGCCGCGCACCGACGGCCTGTGCACGGTCGCCTTCCCCTACAACGGCACCGTCACCCCGGCCGAGATCACCGAGAACCAGGCGCCCATCCTCGTCCGGTACAAGCGTCTCGTTCCCGACAGCGGCGGGCCCGGCGTCCGCCGCGGCGGGCTGGGGCAGGAGATCGCGCTGGAGGTGACGGGCGACCGGCCGATCATCGCCTCGCTGCGCCCGGACAAGGTGCGCCATCCGCCGCCGGGCATCGCGGGCGGCGCGCCGGGGATGGCCGGCGCCTACTCGCTGAACGGCGCCGCGGTCGCGGTCGTCCCGCAGACGCTGTCGCCGGGCGACGTCTACCGGATGCGGCTGCCGGGCGGCGGCGGCTGGGGCGACCCGACGGCCCGCGACCGCGCCCGCCTGATCGAGGACGTCCGCAACGGCTACGTGACGCGCGAGGCGGCGGCCCGCGACTACGGCGTGACGCTCGCCGACGCCGATCTCGCACCGGTCGAACGCAACACGGGAGGGGGATCATGAGCACGCTGGATCTGGCCATCGTCGGCGCCACGGTCGTCGACGGCTCCGGGGCGCCCGAACGCCGGGCGGACGTGGGCGTCGCCGGCGACCGCATCGTCGCCGTGGGCGACCTGTCGGGCGCCACGGCCGCGCGCACGATCGACGCCGGGGGCCGCATGGTGATGCCGGGCTTCATCGACGCCCACGGCCATTCCGACGTCGGCCTCTACGTGAACCCGCAGTGCCAGTCGAAGCTGGCCCAGGGCATCACCAGCGAGGTGATGGGGAACTGCGGCTACAGCCCGTTCCCGCTCTTGCCCAACAACCGCGGCTACCTGCTCGACCCCAAGGGCGTGGACGTCGACTGGTCCACGGCGGACGAGTATTTCGCCACCGTCTCGGCCCGCGGCTTCGGCATCAACGCGGTGCCGCAGGTGGGCCACATCACCGTGCGCGCCGCCGTGCTCGACAACCAGGACCGCCCCGCGACGCGCGACGAGATCGCCCGCATGAAGGGCCACGTGCGCGACGCGATGGTGGCGGGCGCGCGGGGCCTGTCGACGGGTCTCGACTATCCCTGCTCCACCACCGCCGACCTCGACGAGATCGTGTCGCTGGCCGAGGTCGCGGCCGAGTACGACGGCTTCTACAGCTCGCACCTGCGCGGCTACAGCCGCAACGTGCTGAACGCGGTCGTGGAGGCGATCGAGGTGGGCCGGCGCACGGGGGTACGGGTCCAGCTCTCCCACCTCGGCGTGTTCGGGCGCAAGCAGTGGGGCTTCGGCCGGCGCCTGCTCGACATCATGGACGACGCGCGGGCCGACGGCGTGCGGGTCGCCTGCGATATCATGCCCTACCGCACCAAGGGCTCGTGGTGGGGTCCGCGGGCGATCCTGCCGGCCGAGGTCCACGACTGGAAGCGGCCGTGGCCCGAGAACCTGCCGGGCCTGAAGGCGATCCTGTCGGACAAGGCGCAGCGCGCGGCGCTGAAGGAGCAGGTCGAGGCCCGCCGCGTGCGGCCGAAGTACGGCTTCCACGAGGAGTTCGTGCAGTTCAGCGACTGGCGCGACATCTACATCGAGGAACTGGCACCCGACAGCCCGCACCGCGCCTTCCTGGGCAAGAGCGTCGCCGACCTCGCCGGGCACCTGAAGGCCGAGCCCTGCGACGTGTGGTTCGACCTCGTCGTGACCGAGGGGGAGACGCTGGCGACCACCTGCATCCAGGTGGCCGACGACGACTTCCGCGGCCTTCTGACCGACGAATGGACGATGTTCGGCACGGACGCCATCGCGACCGACCTGTCGCGCCTGCGCGAGCCGTGGAACACGATCCAGCCGCACCCGCGCCACTACGGCTCGTTCCCGCGGGTGCTGGGCAAGTTCGTGCGCGACGAGCACGCGCTGGCCCTGCCCGAGGCGGTGCGCCGGATGACCGGCCTCGTCGCCGACTTCCTGGGGCTGGAGGACCGCGGCCACGTGCGCGAAGGCGGCCACGCCGACCTCGTCGTCGTGAACCCGGTGACGGTGGGCGAGGCCGCCACCTGGCGCATGCCCAACGCCTATCCCGAGGGGATCGAGCACGTCTTCGTCAACGGGGTCGAAGCGGTCGCGGGCGGCCGGTGCACCGGCGCGCTCGGCGGCCGGATGCTGACCCGCGCGGCCTGAGGGGGGAACCGCACATGGCGTTCGAGTGGGAAGGCACACGGGTCGGCGCGTCGTCGACGGCCCATTTCGAGGTTCCGGTCTGCACCATGGCGAGCGGCCATCGCCTGATGCTCTCGGTCCATGTGGTGACCGGGAACCGGGCGGGACCGGTGACGCTGGTCGCCTGCGGCTCCCACGGCGAGGAGCTGTGGAGCGTGGAGTTCGCCCGGCGGCTCAAGCAGTTCCTCGTGCGCGACGGGCACGACTTCGCCGGCACGATCCTGATCGCGCCGATGCTGAACCCGCATTCGTTCGAGAGCGGGACGCGCAACACGCCGATCGACTTCCACAACCTGAACCGCGTCTTCCCCGGCTCGCCCGCGGGCAAGAACTGGTTCTCCGACATGCTGGCCCGGGTGATCGCGGACCGGATCCTGCCCAAGGCGGACCTGATCTTCGACTATCACGGCGGTGGGTCGGACACGGTCATCCACTACCACTACACGGTCGATCCCGCCCTCTCCGCGCGGCACGCGACGGTGCACCAGGTGGCGCTCGCCAGCGGCGCCGAGGTGCTGTGGGAGCAGAACGAGCAGCGCGGCACGCTCACCAACTGCGGCGACCAGCTCGGCAAGACGTGCTTCGTGTGCGAGATCGGCGGCGGCGGGCTGATCCTCGACGTCGACTATTTCGAGAAGGGCTACCGCGACCTGCTGAACATGCTGAAGGTGGTCGAGGTGGTCCGCGGCGCGCCCGAAATGGGCCGCGCGCGCATCGTCGTGCGCAAGGGCTCCTCCATCCGCCCCGCCCACGGCGGCACCTTCGTGCCCGTCGTGGGGCTGGAGGTGCTGGGCCGGTCCGTGCCGGGCGGCACGGTGCTCGGCCGCGTGCACTCGCCCTACGACTTCTCGGTGCTCGACGAGTGCGTGGCCCCCTTCGCCCGCACCGAGATGATGCAGGTGCGCAACCGCATCTCGAAGGTCCACCCCGGGGAGTACGCGTACATCATCGGCGACGGGGACACGGGTTACGCGCCCTGAACCCGGAGGGCGCCGTACGGGACGGACGCCGGGAGAACGAGGACCGCAACGAAAACGACAGGAGGCAGGCATGAACAGGATGACGAAGGGGATCGCCACGGCGATCCTGGCGGTCTGGGCGGGTGCAGCGGCGGCGCAGCAGCCGGTGACGCTGGTGGTGCCGCAACTCGACGAGCCCAGGACGCTGAGCCCGAACTTCGCCGCCGACACCGGTGGCTATTCGCCGACCAGCAACATCTACAGCCACCTCGTCACGATGGACTGGGGCGTCGTCGCCGGGACGCCGGCCTACGGCGACCTCGCCGAGCGGTGGGAGACCAGTGCCGACGGCCGGACGATCACCTTCCACCTCGTCCGCAACGCCACCTTCCACGACGGCAAGCCGGTCACCGCGGCGGACGTGAAGTTCACCTTCGACACCATGATCCGCAAGCGGTACCCCTACGCCGCCTTCCTGCGCGCGGTGGAGGAGATCCGCACGCCGGACGACTTCACCGTCGTCGTCACGCTGAAGACGCCGGACATGTCCTTCGTGCCGATGATGGCGCAGGCGGCGGGCTGGACCGGCAAGATCTATCCCAAGCACCTCTGGGAGGGGCAGGACGGGTTCGAGACCGGGCCGCACGTCAACAATCCGATCGGCTCCGGACCGTTCAAGTTCGTGCGCTGGGAGCGCGGCGGCCCGGTCGAGCTGGAGGCCTACGACAAGTATTTCCGCGGCCGGCCCAAGGTCGACCGGCTGATCTTCCGCCGCATCACCGACGCCAACGTGGCGCGGGCGGACTTCGACGCCGAGCGCTTCCCCTACCTGCCCTACGACTACGCCCCGCCGCTGGCCGAGGTGCCGGCGCTGCAGCGCGACCGGTCGATCAAGGTGGTGTTCACGCCCTCGCACTACAGCCGGGACATCCAGCTGAACCTGCGCCGGGCGCCGCTCGACAACATCAAGGTGCGCGAGGCGCTCGCCACCGCCATCGACCGCGACGCGATCTCGCGCCTGGGGTTCCAGGGCCTCTGGAAGCCCGCGGTCCACGCGAACGTCGACACCCAGACCGACTGGATCAACCGCGACGTCCGCTATCCGGCCTTCGACCGGGCGAAGGCGGAGCGGATGCTGGACGAGGCGGGCCTCCCCCGGCGGGAGGGCGGCTGGCGGTTCGCGGTGGGCATCACCGGCCCGTCCTATTCCGACTGCAAGTCGATCACCGAGGTGCTGGTCCAGCAGCTCCGCCAGGTCGGCATCAACGCCCGGCTCGAACAGTTCGACCAGTCCACCTGGTTCCGGCGGATGCAGGAGGGGAACTTCGACATCTCCTGCTACTTCACCCGCTACGGCCCGGACCCCGACGCCTATCGCGAGCATTTCGGGACCGGCGGCCAGCGCAACTTCATGGGCTATACGAACGCCGAGTTCGACCAGCTCGGCGCGAAGGCGGTGACGCTCACGAACCCGGCCGAACGGGTGCCGCTCTACAAGCAGATGCAGGCGATGCTCGTGCGCGACATGCCCTACATCAACCTCTTCAACGAACAGAAGACGAGCCTCGTGCGCGCCGGCTGGTCGGGCTTCCCGGCGGAGGAGTCGGGCTACGACAAGTCGGTCACGTGGTTCGGCTACTTCGGCGTCGTCCCGCCCGGGAAGTGAGGGGCGGGCGCACGGGTCCGGTTCCGTCCGGCGGGTCCGCGGCGGCCGGCCCCCTCTCCCATGGACCGCTGTTCGCGGTCCATCTCTCCCCGGGGGGGGAGAGGGGACCGTGCTTCACGGTCGCTCCCCTCCCCCCACCGGGGGGAGGGGCCGGGGGAGAGGGGGTCGCCGCCGCGGTCCCGCCGGTCCGATGTCCCAAACCGACCCGGGCTCCCGGGGAGAGGGAAGGCGCGATGAGGCTCCGCCGCTACGTCCTGTTCCGTGTCCTCCAGCTGGTGCCGGTGGCGCTGGTCGTCATCGTGCTGAACTTCCTCCTGATCCACCTCGCCCCCGGCGACGTGGCGATCCTGCTCGCGGGCGAGGACGCGGACCCGACCTACATGGCCTCCGTGCGCGCCGCCTACGGCCTCGACCTGCCCTTCCACGAACAGCTCCTGCGCTATCTGGGCCAGGTGCTGACCGGCGACCTCGGCCTCTCCTACCGCTCGCGCCAGCCGGTGATGGACGAGCTGATGGCCCGCGTGCCGGCCACCCTCATGCTGGTGGGCACGGCGCTCGTCATCGCGGTCACGGTGGGCGTGCTCGTCGGCACGCTGATCGCGCGCCGGCCCGGCTCGGCCGTGGACAGCGTGGTGAGCGTGCTCTCCATCTCGCTGTTCAGCATCCCGGTCTTCTGGCTGGGGCTGATGCTGATCCTCTGGTTCGCGGTCCACCTGCGCTGGCTGCCCTCCAGCGGCATGGGCAGCGTCGGCGGCCCGCGCGAGGGGATGGCGATGGTGATGGACGTCGCCCGCCACATGATCCTGCCGGCGGTCACGTTGGCGACCGTCTGGGTGGGGCAGTACGTCCGCCTCGCCCGCACCTCCGTCTCCGAGGTGCTGGCCGAGAACTACATCGTCACCGCGCGCGCCGTCGGCTATGGCGAGGGGACGGTGCTGCTCTCCCATGCGCTGCGCAACGCGCTGCTGCCGGTGGTCACCGTGCTGGGCCTCCAGATCGGCCTGGCGCTCACCGGTGCGGTGCTGACCGAGACCGTGTTCTCCTGGCCCGGGCTGGGCCGGCTGATCTACGAGGCGATCCTGGCGCGCGACACGCCCATCATCATGGGCGCCTTCATCATCATGTCGTTCACGGTCGCGCTGGCCTCGCTGGCGACGGACCTGCTCTACGCCGCCCTCGACCCGCGGGTGTCGCTGTGAACCGCGCCCGGGTCGAGGTCGTCGTCCGCCACCTGATCCGCAACCCGGTCACCGTCGTGGCGGGGCTGGTGGTGCTGGCCGCGGTCGTGATCGCCGCCGCCGTGCCCTGGCTCGCCCTGCCGGACCCGGAGGCGATGGACTTCGTCCCCTATTCCCCGCCGAGCGCGGAGCACTGGTTCGGGACCGACAACTACGGCCGCGACCTCTTCTCCCGCATCCTGTGGGGGACGCGGGTGGCGCTGGTGGTGGCCATCGGCTCCTCGGCGCTCTCAACGTTGCTCGGCATCGTTCTGGGTTCGCTGTCGGGCTATCACGGCGGCCTGTCCGACGCGATCATGAGCCGGACGTTCGACGTCTTCCTGCTGATCCCCACCTTCTTCCTCGTGCTGCTGATCGTGGCGCTGTTCGGGGCGAGCCTCGGCCTCACCATGGTCGCCATCGCCATGACCACCTGGCCCCGCTCGGCGCGGATCATGCGCTCGCAGGTGCTCACCTTGAAGACGCGCACCTACGTGCAGGCGGCGCTGGCGGCGGGGGCGTCGGCGCCGCAGGTGCTGATGCGCCACGTGGTGCCGAACGGCCTCGCGCCCATCGTCACCGACGGCACGATCCTGATGGGCCTCGCCATCCTGACCGAGGCGGGCCTCAGCTTCCTCGGCCTCGGCGACCAGAACACGGTCTCGTGGGGCCGCATGATCTTCGAGGGGCAGCGGCACCTGCGCCTCGCGCCCTGGATGTCGATCTTCCCCGGCCTGTCGATGCTGCTGCTGGTGGGGGCGCTCAACCTCCTGGGCGACGGGCTGAACCACGCGCTGAACCCGCAGCTGCGCACCCGCGGCGGCGCCCCCCGGCACGTGCCGCCCGTGCCGCCGCCGGCCGACGAGCCGACGGTCGAGGACCCCGCGGCGCCGATGCTGGACGTTCGCGGCCTGCGCCTCGTCTACCGCATCGGCCGGCGGGAGATCCGCGCGGTGGACGGCGTGTCCTTCGTCCTGCCCCGCGGCGGCAGCCTGGGCATCGTGGGCGAGAGCGGGTGCGGCAAGTCCTCGCTCGGCGCGGCTCTCCTCCAGGTGATCCCCGCCAACGCGGAACTGACGGCGGGCGAGGTGCGGTTCGGCGGGCGGGCGATCCTGCTGGGCGGCCGGCCCGTCGCCGAGCGCGGTCGCCGGCCGCGCATCCGCGACCTGCGCTGGGCCCGCTTCTCCATCATCTTCCAGAGCGCGATGAACGCGCTGAATCCGGTGTTCACGGTGCGGCGCCAGCTCGTCTCCGCCTATCGCCGCCACCGGCCGGACGCCACGCCCGAGGCGGCGGCGGCGCGGGTGTTCGAGGTGTTCGACCTGATCGGCATCCCGCGCCAGCGGATCGACAGCTATCCGCACGAGCTGTCGGGCGGGATGCGGCAGCGGGTGATGATCGCGCTGGCGCTCCTGCTCGAGCCCGACATGGTGATCGCCGACGAGCCGACGACGGCCCTCGACGTCCTCATCCAGGACCAGATCCTTGGCGAGATCGACGCGCTGCGCCGCCGCCTCGGCGTCACGCTGATCCTGATCAGCCACGACATGGGCACGGTCGCCGAGACCTGCGACCGGGTGGCGGTGATGTACGCCGGCCAGATCGTGGAGATCGCGCCGACCGCCACGATCTTCGAACGGCCGGCCCACCCCTACACCCGCGCGCTGATCGGGGCGCTGCCGTCGCTGACCGGCGCGCGGCGGGCGCTCGCCTCGCTGCCGGGCGAGCCGTTCGTCGCCGCGGGCGACGTGGCCGGCTGCCGCTTCGCCCCGCGGTGCGGGCACGCGACCGACCTGTGCCGGGCCACGACGCCGCCGTCGGTCGCGGTGGCGCCCGACCACGCCTCGCTCTGCCATTTCGCCGACGCGATGGTGGCGGCTCCCCTGCCGGAGGCGACCGCATGACCGGGTCCGCGCCGCTCCTGTCGATCCGCGGCCTGACGGTGGAGTTCCGCCTGCGGTCCGGCCTGTTCTCCCGCCTGATCGGCGGTGCCGACGTCGTGCGCGCGGTCGATGGCATCGACCTCGACCTCGCCGCCGGCGCCACCCTTGCGGTGGTGGGCGAGAGCGGGTCGGGCAAGACGACGACGGGCCGCGTCGTCACCCTCCAGGAACGCCCGACCGCGGGCTCCGTCCGCTTCGAGGGAACGGAGGTGGCGACGCTCGCCGGATCGGCGGCAAAGCGCTACCGCCGCGCGGTCCAGATGATCTTCCAGAACCCCTACGAGGCGCTGGACCCGCGGCTGACGGTCGGCGCCTCGGTCGCCGAGCCGCTGGACATCCACGCCATGGGTTCGGCGGCGGAGCGGCGGGAGCGGGCGGAGGCGATGCTGGCCGCGGTCGAGCTGCGCCCCGCCGCCGCCTTCGCCGACCGGCATCCCGCCGACCTCTCGGGCGGGCAGCTCCAGCGGGTCGCCATCGCCCGCGCGCTGGTGATGGAACCCCGCCTCGTGGTGGCCGACGAGCCGGTCAGCATGCTCGACGTCTCGGTCCGGTCGGGCGTGATGAACCTGATGCTCGACCTGCAGCAGCGGCTGGGGGTCACCTACCTCTACATCACCCACGACCTCGCCGTGGCCCGCCACATGTCGTCGCGCATCGCGGTCATGTACCTCGGCGCGATCGTCGAGGAGGGGCCGACCGACGCGCTGATCCGACGCGCCGGCCACCCCTACACCCGCCTGCTCGTCGCCGCCGTGCCCGAGCACCGCGCGGGCGCCCGCCGGGCCCGCATCCGCCTGCCGGGCGACGCCCAGTCGGTCAAGGCCATCCCCGACGGCTGCCGCTTCCATCCGCGCTGCCCGATGGCGGCGGAGATCTGCACCCGCGAGGCCCCGCCGAAGGTCGCCCTTGGGCCCGACCGCTGGGCCGCCTGCCATTTCGCCGGCGAGGTGACGGAGGGCGGCATCCGGCACGGGCCCGCCTGAGCGCCCCGTCCCCTCGCGCCCCGGCCCCCCGCCCTCAGACCCCGCCCGCAGCCCCCGCCGTCACCATCGGGGAATCGTCGCGGAAGTGGCAGGCGACGCCGTGGCCGGGGCCGATCTCCAGCGGGGGCGGCACGTCGCGTGCGCAGACGTCCTGCGCCTTGGGGCAGCGGGTGCGGAACACGCAGCCCGACGGCGGGCGGAGCGGGGACGGCAGGTCGCCCGAGAGGACGATGCGCGTCTTCGCCCGCTCCCGGTCCGGGTCCGGGACGGGGACGGCCGAGATGAGGGCCTGGGTATAGGGATGGCGCGGGTTGCGGTAGATCTCGTCCCGCGGCGCGATCTCCATCATCCGGCCGAGGTAGAGCACCATCACCCGGCTGGCGATGTGCCGCACGATCGACAGGTCGTGGCTGATGAAGATCAGCGACAGCCCGAACTGCCGCTGCAGGCGCATCAGCAGGTTCACGATCTGGGCCTGGATGGAGACGTCGAGCGCCGACACCGGCTCGTCGCACACGATCATCCTCGGGTTCAGGATCATCGCGCGGGCGATGCCGATGCGCTGCGCCTGGCCGCCCGAGAACTCGTGCGGATAGCGGTTCACCATCTCGGGCGCCAAGCCCACCTGCCCCATCATCGCCTCGACCCGCGCGCGGCGTTCGGCACGGGACAGGCCGGGCTCGTGGGTCACGATCGGCTCGGCGATGATGTCGCCCACGGTCATCCGCGGGTCGAGCGAGGCGAGCGGGTCCTGGAAGATGATCGTCATCTCCCGCCGCCGCGCCCGCATCGCCGCCTCGCCCAGCGTGGCCAGGTCGTCGCCCAGCCACGCCACCCGCCCCGCCGCGGCCGGCAGCAGGCGCAGCACCGCGCGGCCCAGCGTGGACTTGCCGCACCCGCTCTCCCCCACCACGCCCAGCGTCTCGCCCTGGGCCAGGTCGAAGGAGACGCCGGCGACGGCGCGCAGCACGTCCGGCTTGCGGAACAGCCCGCGCTCGATCGCGAACTCGACCTCGAGGTCGCGGACGGACAGCAGCGGTGCGGCGGTCATCGGGCGGCCTCCGCCAGGGGCACCGGGTCGGCCGCCGGCAGCCGGTCCGGCAGGGTCTCGGCGAAATGGCAGGCCGACCGGCGGTCCCCGCCCAGCGGGCGCAGCGGCGGCGGGTCCGTGCGGCAGACCACCTGCGCGAACGGGCAGCGCGGGGCGTAGGCGCACCCGGGCGGCAGGCGCTGGAGGTTCGGGGGTTGGCCCGCGATGGTGGGAAGCTCGCCCCCGTGGGCGGTGTCCAGCCGCGGCATGGCCGACAGCAGGCCCAGCGTATAGGGGTGGCGCGGCGCGTAGAACAGCTCACGCACGGACGCGTTCTCCACCACCCGCCCGCCGTACATGACCAGCACCCGGTCCGCGAGGCCGGCGATCACCCCCAGGTCGTGGGTGATCAGCACGATGGAGGTGCCCAGCTCCCGCTTCAGCTCGCCCATCAGGTCGAGGATCTGGGCCTGCACGGTGACGTCCAGCGCGGTCGTCGGCTCGTCCGCGATCAGCAGCGCCGGGCGGCACAGGAGCGACATCGCGATCATCACCCGCTGGCGCATTCCGCCCGAGAACTCGTGCGGGTACATGTCGAGGCGCCGGCGCGCCTCGGGGATGCGCACCAGCTCCAGCATCTCCACCGCGCGGTCGGCCGCGGCGCGGGCCGACAGGCCCTGGTGGCGCTCCAGCACCTCGGTCAGCTGGCGCCGCACGGTCAGGTACGGGTTCAGCGAGGTCATCGGGTCCTGGAAGATCATCGCCATCTGCCGGCCGCGGATGCGGTTCAGCCGGGCCGGCGGAAGGCCCAGGATCTCCGCGCCCCGGAAGGTGACCGAGCCCGTCGCCCGCCCGTTGGCGGCCAGCAGACCCATGATCGTCATGAAGGTCTGGCTCTTGCCCGACCCGCTCTCCCCGACCACGCCCAGGGTCTCGCCGGGGGCGACGTCGAAGCTCACGTCGTTCACCGCGCGCACCTCGCCCTCGGGCGTCGCGAACCCGGTGGTCAGGCCGCGGACGGCGAGCAGCGGCGCGTTCGTCGTCGTGTCCGTCACGGCGCTCACCGGTCCTTAGGGTCGAGCGCGTCGCGCAGCCCGTCGCCGAGGTAGTTGAAGCAGAAGAGGGTGAGCGCCAGGAACGCGGCCGGGAACACCAGCGCCCAGGGTGCCGTCGACATGGACGAGGCGCCGTCGTTGATCAGCACGCCCCACGAGGTCATCGGCTCCTGGATGCCCAGCCCGATGAAGCTGAGGAAACTCTCGAACAAGATCACCTGCGGCACCGTCAGCGTCACGAACACCACCACCGGGCCCAGCAGGTTCGGCACGATGTGGCGGGTGACGATGCGCCAGCCGGGGACGCCCGTCGCCCGCGCCGCCTCGACGAACTCCCGGCTCTTCAGGCTGATCGCCTGCCCCCGGACGATCCGCGCCATGTCGAGCCAGACGACGGCGCCGATCGCGACGAAGATCATCAGGAAATTGCGTTCGAAGAACACGAACAGCAGGATCACGAAGAAGATGAAGGGGACGGAATAGAGGATGTCGACGATGCGCATCATCGCGTCGTCCACCCGGCCGCCGAAATAGCCGGCCACCGCGCCGTAGGTGACGCCGATGACGAGGCTGACCAGCGTGGCCACCACGCCGACCATCAGCGAGATCCGGCCCCCGGCCAGCGTGCGCACGAACAGGTCGCGCCCGTTGCCGTCGGTGCCGAACCAGTGCTGGTTGGCGAAGTCGGGCGGGATCGACACGCGCGACCAGTAGACCCGGGTCATCGAATGCGGGCTGAGCCACGGCCCGACGACGCACACGAGCGCGATCACCAGCAGGAGGGCGAGGCTGATCATCGCCATCTTGTTGCGGGCGAGACGGCGCAGCGCGTCCTGCCACAGCGACCGGCCCCGGGTGCCGGCGGGCGAGCGGGTGGCCAGCGCGGTCATCCGAGGCGGACCTTCGGGTCGAGGACCGCGTACAGCAGGTCGACGATCAGGTTCATGACGATGATGATGACGGCGTAGAAGATGACCACGCCCATCACGAGCGTGTAGTCGCGGTTCAGCGCGCCCTCGACGAAATAGCGCCCGATGCCGGGCAGGCCGAAGATGCGCTCGATCACCACCGACCCGGTGACGATGCCGGCGATCGCCGGACCCAGATAGGAGACGACGGGCAGCATGGCGCCGCGCACCGCGTGGCGGGCCACCACGATCGTCTCGGGCATCCCCTTGGCGCGCGCGGTGCGCACGTGGTTGGAGCGCAGCACCTCGATCATGCTGCCGCGGGTCAGCCGCGCGATGTAGGCGATCTGCGGCAGCGCGAGCGCCACGATGGGCAGCACCTTGTTCGCCCAGGCGCCACGGCCCCAGCCGCCGGCGGGCAGCCAGCCGAGCACGACCGCGAACAGCAAGGTGAGCAGCGGCGCCATCACGAAGTTCGGGATCGTGATGCCGGTCATGGCGCCGGCCATGATGGAGTGGTCGAGCCAGGAGTTCTGCCGCAGCGCCGCGACCGTGCCGAGCATCACGCCGATCACCGAGGCGGCCAGGATGGCGATGCCGCCGATCTGCATCGAGGCCGGAAAGCCGAGCCAGATCAGCTCCGTCACCGTGTAGTCGTTGTACTGGAACGAGGGGCCGAAATCGCCGCGCAGGATGTTCCCCATGTAGCGCAGGTACTGTTCCCACAGCGGCCGGTCGAGGTGATAGGCCGCCATCAGGTTGGCCCTGATGGCGGCCGGCAGGTTCTCCTCGGTCGCCAGCGGGCTGCCCGGCACCACGCGCATCAGGAAGAACGACAGCGTGATGATGACGAACAGCGTCGGCACGAACCAGGCCAGACGGAGATAGGTGTAGCGGATCATGGCGCGTCCGTGCCCCGCGGTGGACCGGCGGCGAAGGGCGGTCCCGCCGGGACCCCCGGGCCGACGGGCGTCGGCGCGGGCGAGCCCCGGCGGGCCGTGCGGGTCACTTGAAGACCATGTACCGGCTGGGCGCCACGTCCTGCGGGTTGCGCACCCAGCCCGTCAGAGTCGGCCGGATCAGCCGCGCGCGGGTGTAGTGGTAGATCGGGATGATGGGCATGTCCTTGAGCATGACCTGCTCGGCCTGCTCCATCATGTCCTGCCGCTTCTGCGGGTTCGGCTCGCGCATCGCGGCCTCCAGCAGGCGGTCGTACTCGGGGTTCGCCCACTTCGAGGTGTTGGCCTCGCCCGCGTCGCCCTTGAACTTCTCCAGGAAGTAGGAGGCGTCGGGGAAGGTGGCGCCGATCCAGCCGGCGCGCGCCATGCCGAACTCGCCCCGGGCGGTGGAGTCGAGATAGACCTGCCACTCGACGTTCCGCAGCTCGGTCTGCACGACGCCGTTGCCGAACGCCTCCTCCCACATCGAGGCGAGGCCGATGCCGATGCGGCGGTGGGTGTCGTTGGTGTTGAACAGGAACTCGACCTTCAGCGGGTTGCGGGCGGTGAAGCCGGCGTCCGCGATCAGCTTCCTGGCCTCGGCCACGCGGCGCTGCATGGGCCAGTCCTTGAAGTCGGCGACCTGCAGGTCGTACGCCACCGCGCCGTCGTTCGCCCCCGGCGGGACCCAGGAATAGGCCGGGATCTCGCCGCCGCGGGTGATCTGCTCCACGATCGTCTTGCGGTCGATCGCCATCGCCAGGGCGGCACGCACGCGCGGATCGCTGTAGGGCGCCTTCTGGACCTGGAGGGTCAGGTAGTAGGTGCCGAAGTACAGCTCGTTCGAGAAGTGGTCCTTCATCGACTGGGCGAGCGGCTGGATCTGGTCCACCGGCAGCTCATAGGTCCAGTCGAGCTCGCCCGCGCGATAGCGGGTGACCTCCTGCGCGCGGTCGACCGTCGGGAAGTGCATGACGGTCGGGATGCGCACGCCGGCGGCGTCGTGGAAGTTCGCGTTCTTCTCCAGCCGCACATGGCTCTGCGGCACCCACTCGGTCAGCCGGTAGGCGCCGTTGGTGACGAGGTTGCCGGGCCGGGTGAACTGCTGGCCGTGCTGCTGCAGCGTCGGCCGGTGCACGGGGGCGAAGGCGTTGTGCTTGAGCGCGTCGACGATGTACGGGGTCGGCGATTCGAGCCTGACCACCAGCGTCCGTGCATCGGGCGCGGACACGCCCAGCTGGTCGACCGGCTTCTGGCCCTTGGTGATCGCGTCGGCGTTGACGATGGGCTTCGCCAGCCAGGCGAAGCGCGACGCCGTCTGCGGGTCGACGAGGCGGCGGAACGCGAACACGAAGTCCTCGGCCGTCACCGGGTCGGCGTTCGACCACTTGCCGTCCGCCCGCATGCGGAAGGTGAGGGTCAGCCCGTCCCCGCTGAAGGTCCAGCTCTCGGCGGCGCCCGGAACCGTCTTTCCGTCGACGGCGTTGGTCGTCAGCGTCTCGAACAGATCGCGCAGGATGTTGCTCTCCGGCACGCCGGTCGCGCGCTGCGGATCGAGGGTCTGCGGCTCGGCGCCGTTGCCGCGGTTCAGCACCGTCTGCGCGGCCGCGGAGCCGGCGAGGACGGTCGCGAACGTCGCGGCCATCAACGCCCGCGTCAGCCCGCGGCGGAAGATCGTGGTCATGTCTCTCGCTCCCTGGCTTATCGTCACGGCACGGTCCCCCCTGCGGCGAACCGTCACCGTGCTTCTATGGCGATGTCCTAGTGTCGAACGGCATCGCGGGCAAATCGAATCGTCGCGCGACGGCGCTCCGCCCATGACGCATCCGGGAACCCGACCGGCCCCGACGACCTGATCCCGGTCGGCGCGGGGATCCTGACCGAATGCCGCGCGCGCGGTCCTCGGCCGGACGCCGGGCGCCACGCCCCGAATGCCGGTCCCGAATGCCGGTCCCGGACGACGCCCCGCCCGAATGACCGCGCCCGCCATTGCAACCCGCCCGACATGATCGGACACTCGACGTCATGGATCGCGGTCGGCCGGCATCGCCGGCCATCACGGGGCGGACGGATCGGGGGACGGTCGGTTGATCGGCGACATGCGATGACGGCACCCCTCGACGCCCCGCCGGTCGGCCCGGCCGCGCCCCGGGGCCTGTGCACCGACTGCGGCATCTCGCGGACGGACGATCCCAAGGCGTGCGGGCGCGCCTGCCAGTTCATCCGGCCCGATTATCCGGGGATGGAAGCACGGGTCCACGGCCGGGCGCGCGACCCCTCGCGCCCCGACGAGATGCATTTCGGCCCGTTCCGGCGGATGGTCCGCGCCTCGCTGGCACCGCCGCGCCCCGGGGCGCAGTGGACCGGGATCACCACCCGGCTGGGCGAACGCCTGCTGGAGGCGGGGCTGGTCGACGCGGTGCTGACCATGGCGCCCGACCCGGAGGACCGGTGGCGCCCCGTGCCGGTGCTGGTCACGCGGGCCGAGGGGATGGCCCGGGTGCGCGGGATGCGGATGGGCTACGCCCCGCTGCTGGCCCTGCTGAAGCCGGCGCGCGAGCGCGGGTACCGGCGCCTCGCGGTGATCGGCATCCCGTGCCAGGTCTATGCGCTCCGCGCGCTGGAGGCGGAGCTGGGGTTCGAGCGGCTCTACGTCATCGGGACGCCGTGTTCGGACAACACCACGACCGAGAACTTCCACCGCTTCCTGGCGCTCCTTTCGCCCGCGCCGGAAACCATCTCCTACCTGGAGTTCCGCGCCGACTACCATGTGGAGATCCGGTTCGACGACGGGCGGGTGCGGACGGTGCCGTTCCTGCGGCTGCCCATCTCGAAGCTCCCGCCCGACTTCTTCCCCCTGACCTGCCGCACCTGCGTCGACTACACCAACGTCCTGGCCGACATCACGGTCGGCTACATGGGCGGCGAGGGGGAGCAGTGGCTCCTGGTGCGCAACGCGCGGGGGGAGGAGCTGCTGGACCTGCTGGACGGCGAGGTGCGCCTGTCCACGCCCGGCAGCGCCGGCAAGCGGGCCGGCCCGGTCAAGGGCTTCCTCGCCAACGTGGAGCGCGCGGCGGGCGGGCTGCCGTTGCGGGGCATGCCGAACTGGCTCCGGCCGATCGTCGGGTGGCTGATGCCGCGGATCGGGCCACGCGGGCTGGAATTCGCCCGCGCCCGGGTGGAGATGAAGGCGGTGGAGACCGTGCTGCACCTGCGCCGCCAGTTCCCGCGCCGCATGAAGTCCATGGTTCCGCCGCACGTCTGGGCGCTGGTGGCCCCCTACGGCCTGAAGCCGGACGACCGGGACGGAACCGGTGCGGCGGCGGCGGGGCCGCCCCCCGCGCCGCGCCCACGGCAGCCGGAGTGAGGCGTCGAGGGCGCGGGTCGGTGTCCCGATCCAGGGCGGCCGGTCGCGCGGCCGCAGGCGAACGCGAAGACCCGGTCGGTCGGGCGCAGGGGGTCGCGGGGGTCCGCGCGCCCCTCGCCGCATCCCTCATCCGCCGGACCAGCGATCCGCCAGCAGGCGGACCAGCCCCTCGACGTCGAGGTCCCGGCGCAGGAAGGCCTCCACGGTCGCGCCCGCCGTCGCCTGCCACGGGATGAAGCCGGCGAACCGCGGGCGTGTCCACGCCGCCTCCATCGTATGCCGAATCGCCGCGTGTGCGCCGCCGAAGAGCCGGTCGGCGTCGGCTCCCGACCAGGCCTCCGCGCGGCCCGGCTGGCCGTGATGACGCATGACGAGGTCGAGTTGCGCGTCGGCCGACGCCACCATGCGCACGACCGCCGAGGCCGCAGCGACGTCGCGGCACCCGCGCGCGATGCCGAGGCCCGTCCCCCCCAGCACCGTGCCGCGCAGGCGGCCGTCGGGCCCCGGGAAGCCGGCGAAGCGGAGGGGCCGGCGCTGGTCGGTCTCGGCATAGGTCAGGTAGGCGTATGCGGCCGGGCAATAGACGACGTCGTCGTCGCGGACCATCGCGTCGTGCAGGTCGATGGCGTTCATCGCGCGCCCGTCCGGGCGGGACAGGTCCGCGACCGCGCGCAGGAGGCGCGCCGCATGGCGCAGCACGGCCCGGTCGAAGGGCGTGGCCAGCGGGTCGGCGGCGAGCGGCCGGTCGAGGTTGGCGCAGAGCGCCAGGAGCACGAGGACGCCGTGCGGTGCAAGGGTCGCGAGCCCGAGCCACCGGCCCTCGCGACGGAGCCGTTCCCCGAGGCGGACGACGGCGTCCCAGTCGGTGGGCAGGCCATCGCCCTGGATGAGGTCGGGGCGGTACACGGCGCATTGGGTCGCCCCGTCCACCGGAAGCGCCCAGAGGTGGCCGGCATAGCGATAGCTGTCCAGCGACCGCCCGACGAAATCCTCGTCGCGGAGGTCCGCCAGGACCGTGTCGAGCGGGTGCATGAGGCGACAGGCCGCCACCGATCCGCAGAACGGGTGGTCGAAGACGATCAGGTCGTACCGGTCCGCCAGCGCGTCGCCCAGCCCGTGCTCGAACCCGGCGAGGCTCTGCACCTCCCACTCGACCTCGATCGAGAGCCGCTCCCGCGCGGCGCGCGCGATCGCGTCGGTCGGCCCCGTCGCCCGGCGGTGGCCCCAACTCAGGCCCCGCAGCGTCACCCTTCGGCCAGCATCGCCCGCTCCTCCTGTCCCAGTTCGATCCCGAGCCCCGGCCGGTCCGGCGGCACGAGGCACCCGTCGTCCAGCCGCCAGCCGCAGGCCCACAGGCGGTCCCGCAGGCCGTCGTGCATCAGGTGGAACTCCAGCCCGTCGCAGGACCCCGTCCCGGCGCCCAGATGGGCGGCCGCGGCGGTCGCGACGGCGGATCCGGCGCAGTGCAGGCTGATCTTGCGGTGGAACGCCGCCGCCAGCGCGGACAGGTCCCGTCCGCCGGTGATGCCGCCGGCGATCGCGAGGTCGAACTGGAGGTGGCGGACCGCCCCGGCCCGGAGCATGCGGAGCATGAGCGACCGGTCGTCGGACAGCTCGGGCCCGGCCAGCGGAAGGCCGGTCGCGGCGGCGATCGCCACCCATCCGTCGACGTCCGACGCCAGGGTCGGCGCCTCGAGGAAATGCAGGTCGTGGCGGGCCAGCCGTCGACCGAGCCGGATGGCCCCGGGAACGTCGGGGACGAACATGGCGTCCACCATCAGCGGCGCGTCGGGCCCGATCGCGGCGCGCACGGCGGCGACCCGCTCGTCGTCCGCGTCGAGGCCGGCCCCCGCCACCTTGATCTTCGCGCCGCGGACGCCCTCCCGCTGGGCCGCCGCCATCTCCTCGCCGAGGCCGCGGGGCGTCACCTCGGGACCGTACATGCCCCCGGAGGCGTAGACGGGCACCCGGTCGGCGACGCCGCCGAGGAGCCGGAAGACCGGCTGGCCACAGAGCCGTCCCAGGAGATCCCACAGCGCCATGTCGACCGCCGACCGGGCGGCCGACGCCGCCGATCCGCGCGCGGTCAGCGTGGCAAGGTCGCAGAGCCGGGCCGAGATCGCGCCCGGGCGGCGGGCGTCGCGGCCGACGAGGTGGGGCGCAACCTCGTGCCGCAGCATCGCGACCGCCACCTCGGGCGCCCCGCCGCCGTCGCAGTACATCTCGCCGAGCCCGGACGCGCCGCCCTCGGCGACGACCTCCACCAGGACATACGTCTTGCGCGACCAGGCGTGGCGGGTGTTGCGGGCGCGGCCGTCGTAGGTGCGGGTGACGACGGCGGTCCGCAGCGCCTCGATCCGCAAGGGCCTCACTCCGCCTTGGCCCCCGACGCCCGGACGATCGGCGTCCACCGCTCGATCTCGGCCGCGATATGGGCGCGGAACTCGGCCGGCCCGGTCAGGGTGGGGACGACGCCCTGGGCCGCGAGCCGTTCGCGCACCGCGGGGTTCGCGAGGGCCGCGGCGAAGGCGGCGTGGATCCTGGCGACGATCGCCGCGTCGGTGCCGCGGGGGGCGAGCACGCCATACCACACGCTCGCGTCGAAGTCGGCCAGGCCGCCTTCCTTCAGCGTCGCGACGTCCGGCACGGCCGGGGCGCGGGCCGCGGTGCTCACGCCGATGCCCTTCAGCGCGCCGCTCTTCAGGTGCTGGGCCGCGGGCGGCAGGCCGAGGATGCCCATCGTCACCTGTCCGGCGATCACGTCGGTGGTCGCCGGCGCGCCACCGCGATAGGGGACGTGGACGAACGTCGCCCCGCTGGCGTTGGACAGGATCGCGCCGGTCAGGTGCATCGGCGTTCCCACGCCCGGGGTCGCGAAGGACAGGCCGCCCGGCGTGCGCCGCGCGAGGTCGAACAGTTCCGCCAGCGTGTTCGCCGGCACCGACGGATGCACCACCACGACCCACGGGAACAGGGCGATCTGCCCCACCGGCTCGAAGTCGCGGACGGGATCGAACGGGAGCGTCTCGAACAGGCCCTTGCTGAGCGCCAGCGGTCCGATGTCGCCGAACAGGAGCGTGTAGCCGTCGGCGGGCGCACGGGCGACCATCTCGGTCGCGAGGTTGCCGCCGGTGCCGGGCCGCGGCTCGATCACCAGCGGCTGGCCCAGGCTGCGCGAGACGTCGTCGGCCATGTTCCGCGCCATGATGTCGGCGGCGCCGCCCGGCGGTCCGGGGATCACGAGCCGGATCGGGCGGTCCGGCCACGCGTCAGCGGACGGGGCCAGGCCGAGGGCGATCAGGGTGGCGAATACGGCCGCGAGCCGTCGGGTCAGGGGCATGGGGGCGTCCTCCGTCGGTCTTTCGCGGCAAGCGTTGTGTCCCCCCTGGGCGCATGTCAAATATATGGAACATGGCATCTCCATATGATTTCGATATGCCTCCGGATCTCCGCCTCTTCCGCTACGCCGTCGCCGTCGCCGACGAGGGCGGCTTCAGCCGGGCCGCCGCCCGGCTGGGGATCGCCCAGCCGCCGCTGTCGCAGCAGATCCGCGGGCTGGAGGCGGCGCTCGGCGTCGTGCTGTTCGAGCGGACGGCGGGCGGAGCGGTGCCCACGCCGGCCGGCATGGTGTTCCTCGATCGCGCCCGTGCGGTGCTGCGCGACGCGGGCGAAGCGGTGGATGCGGCCCGTCGGGCGGCGCGGGGCGAGGAGGGTCGCCTCGCGATCGCGATCGCCGGCGGGGCCATGTTCTCGTTCCTGCCGGGCCTGCTGCGCGATTTCCGGCTCAGGCGACCCGGCGTCGCGATGGACCTGTCCAACCTGTCCCCGGACGAGCAGGTGGACGCGCTGGAGGCGGGGCGGATCGACGTCGGGTTCGCCGGCCGCGCGCGGATGTCGTCCGGCGTGGTCGCGGCGCTCGCCCACGCCGAGCCGTTCGTGGCCGCCCTCCCGGCGGACCATCCGCTGTCCCGGCGGCGCGTCCTCGCGCTGCGCGATCTCGCCGACGATCCGTTCGTGATGTTCGCCCGGACCCAGGCGAGCGGGCTCCACGCCGACGTCCTCGACCTGTGCCGTGGCGCCGGCTTCACGCCGCGGATCGTGCAGGAGATCGCGCCGATGCACGCGGTGGTCGGGCTCGTCGGCGCCGGCCTCGGCGTGGCGGTCGTCCCGCGCTCGGTCCGCGTCCTGCGCTTTTCGACCGTCGTTTACCGGCCGTTCGCGGATGCCGCCGTGCCGTCGCAGATCTTCATGCTCCACCGGTCGGGCGGCGCGTCCCCGGCGGCGGCGGCCTTCGTCGCCTTCGCCGGCGACCGGACGGCCTGATCCGCCCCGTCGCGGGCGCCCGCGTCAGGTGGCGTGCTGGCCGATGGTGCTGCCGCGCAGGATCAACTGATATCCGACGTCCACCACGCGGCGCGTCACCGGCTGCCCCGACAGCGCCTGGAGGATCAGGTTGGCGGCGTGGATGCCGATCTCCATGCCGTCGATGCGCACGGTGGACAGCCCCCCGGGCAGCAGCGAGGCGATGGGATGGTCGCCGAAGCCGACGATCGACAGGCTTCCGGGCACGTCGATGCCGAGGACGAGACAGCGCATCAGGGCGCCCGCCGCCGCGTCGTCGCCGCTGAAGGCGATGCCGTCGACCACGCCGGGCACGACCAGGCGTTCCACCACCTCGGCGCCCACCGCCATGGACGTGGCGGTCTCGATCACGTGCGTCGCCGGAACGACGATCCCGGCCTCCGCCGCGGCGGCGAGGAACCCCTGCTGGCGAGCGGCCGCGCGCTCGTTGTCGCGGACCGGCCGGCCGACGTAGGCGAGGCGCCGTCGCCCGGTCGCGATCAGGTGGCGGACGATGTCGCGGCTGGCGTCGCGGTTGCGGATGCCCACCGCCATGTCGATGGGCCCGTCGTCGAGGTGCCACATCTCGACGACGGGGATGCCCGCGGCGGCGATCACGCGGCGGAAGGCGTCGGTGTGGGTGGTGCCGGTCAGGACCAGCGCGTCGGGCCGTCGCCCGAGGAGCGCGCTGGCGACGCGCTCCTCGGTCCCGCTGTCGTACTGGGTGTTGCCGAAGATGAGCTGCAGCCCCTGCCGGCCCAGCACGTTGATCAGCCCCTCCATCGACCGCGCGAACCCCGGGTCCGTCAGGGTCGGCACGAGCGCCGCGACGATTCCCGAACGCTGCGTGGTCAGCGCCCGCGCCATCAGGTCCGGGACGTAGCCGATCGCCCGCATCGCGTCGGCGATCCGGCGGCGCGTCCGTTCCGAGACCACGTCCGGCGCGTTCATCGCGCGGGACACGGTGACGACGGACACGCCCGCGGCGGCGGCGACGTCGGCGATGGTGAGCCGCTGGGGCCCGTTGGTCGTGCGGTTCGGATCGTCCATTCGAACCAAGCCCTTACCCCATTTCGCACCGCGGCGCCACGCCGGGGCGGCCGGGTCGCGGCGATCCGATGACAAGCGCTTGTCAAACAAGTCGTCCCGCCCTTAGGCTCCGTACGGGAACGGGTGGAGCCGAAACCGATGCGGATCACGGGGCTCAGGTCGCTGACGGTGACGCGGCGCTACGACGGCAGCCTCCGCAACACGCGTCACGTCTGGACGCACAAGGACGCGGTGATCGTCGTCGTCGAGGCGGAGGACGGGCGGTTCGGCCTGGGCGAGGTCTATTGCGACGCCGTCTCCTCGACCGCGCAGCACCACGCCGGCCTGCGTGACTGGGCCACCCCCCTCGTCGTCGGTGCCGATGCGCGGGGGATCGAGGCGATCCGGCGCCGGCTGACGGAATCGGCGGTCCTCAGCGGGCGTGGCGGGGCTGCGGACGCCCTGATCGCGGGCATCGACATCGCGCTCTGGGACCTTCTGGGCAAGATCGCCGGCCTGCCGGTCTTCCGCCTCCTGGGGGGGTACGCCGACCGCGTTCCGGCCTATGCCAGCGGCGGCATGTTCGGGGCGGGCACGACGCCCGAGGGGCTGGCGGAGGAGATGCGCGCCGCCGTCGGGCGCGGGCTGCGGGGGGTGAAGGTGAAGGTGGCGGGCGGGCCGCTCGCCGACGACGTCGCCCGGGTGCGCGCGATCCGCGCCGCGCTGGGTCCCGGCGTGCCGATCATGGTCGACGCCATGTTCCTGCCGACCGTGCCCGAGGCGATCCGCCTCGGCCACGCGCTCGCCCCCTTCGAGCTGCACTTCCTGGAAGCACCGACGGCGATGGAGGACGTGGCCGGATGGTGCCGGATCCGCGACGCCACGGGGCTGATGCTGGCGGGGCCGGAACTGCACTGGTCGGTCGACCGGATGCGCGACATGCTCGCCGCCGACGCCGTCCACTACCTCCAGTGGGACGTCACCCTGGCCGGCGGGATCAGCCAGGGTCGCACGCTGGCGGGCCTCGCCGCCGCCTTCCACCGCACCGTCAGCCTGCACTGCTCGGGGTCGGGGATCGGGCTCGCGGCGACCGCCCACCTCGCGGCCGGGATCGCGAACTGCGACGGGATCGAGTTCCACCTGATGCACCAGGCCCTGTTCGACCGGCTGTGGCGGGCCGGATGGTCGCTGGCGGACGGCACGTTGCGGCTGCCCGAGACGCCGGGGCTCGGCCTCGACCTGACGCCCGACGAGCTGACCGCCATCGTCGACGCATGACATCGGCCGCGGCGACGCGGGCGGAACGAGAACGAAGACGAACCGTGACGGGAGGAGCGACATGAGGATCAATCGACGGGACGCCATGGCGCTGGCGGGCGTGGCCGGGGTCGCGGCCGCATGGCCCGCGGGGGCGCAGGAGACGCGGACGGTGGCGCGCGGACGCACGCTCATCGTCGGCGGCATGGCCGAGGCGCCGACCTGGACGAACTTCCAGAACGCCAACTACTACGCGGCCGGCGTCGACCTCCGGAACGGGCTGATGTACGCGTCCGAGCCGCTGTTCTGGTACAACCTGTTCAAGGACGAGCTGATCCCCTGGCTGGCCGAGGGCCATTCCTGGAACGGGGACTTCACCCAGCTCACCATCCGCATCCGCGCCGGTGCGGCCTGGAGCGACGGGCGTCCGTTCACGGCCCGGGACGTCGCCTTCACCTACAACATGCTGATCGAGAACGGGAACGGCGCGAAGAACCTGCGCAAGGCCGTCGACGTGGCACAGCGCGTCGAGCGCGCCGTCGTCGTTGACGACCGCACCGTGCGCATCGAGCTGAAGTTCCCCGATCCGCGGCACCTGTTCATCCACCCGACGAGCTACTACGCGCACGGACTCTACTGGGTGCCGGAGCACGTCTGGAAGGACGTTGAGGACAAGGCCGCCTTCACCTTCTTCGATATCGCAAAGGGTTGGCCGCTCACCACCTCCGCGTGGTCCGTCGCCCGGGTGAACCAGACCGAGATCGTGCTCGACCGTCGGGCGGACTGGTGGGGGGCCAAGACCGGCTTCCACGAGATGCCGGCCGTCGAGCGGATCGTGGTGGTGCCCGGTGGGGCCCGGGACCGCGTCGTGCAGATGCTGGCGACCAACCAGATCGACACCGCGGCCGACATCCAGGATCCGAACCTGATGCTGGAACTGATGCGGCGGAACCCGAAGGTGACCAGCTTCACCGGGACGAAGCCACCGATCGGAAACCTCGACTGGTGGCCGACCTCCCTCTACTTCAACGGCGCCGATCCGCAGTGGGGCGACGTGCGGGTGCGCCGGGCGATCATGCACGCGATCAACGCCCAGCAGGTCACCGAGGTGACGTCGTCCGGCATGAACGACGTCTCCCACTCCCCCTTCCCGGCGTTCCCGCCGCTCGTGCCCTTCATCGACGGCGTGAAGGACATCGCGCGGAAGTACGGGATCGGCACCTTCGACGTCGCCGCCACCGAACGGCTGATGCGCGAGGCCGGCTACGCCAAGGATTCCGGCGGGTTCTGGGCCAAGGACGGCAAGCGCGCGGGCGGGGCGATGCACGGCATCCCGCTTCTCAACCAGGTCGGGCCGGTCCTGCAGCAGCAGCTGCGCCGCGCTGGTTTCGACGTCACCTTCTTCGCCACGCCCGATAGCCGCCGCATCATGATGAACGGCGAATGCCCGCTGATGGTGTTCGGCCACAACGGCGGCTCGATCAACGACCCGCTGGCGACGCTGGAGATGTACCATTCCAAGAGCCTGACGCCCGTGGGCCGGCCGACCTTCTTCATGGCGCGGTTCTCGAACGCGGAGTTCGACCGGGCGGTCGATCCCATCGTCGGCATGGCGCCGGGCGATCCGCGGATCATGGCGCAGGTCCGCGCGGCGATGGAGGTCTGGTACCGCGAGCTGCCGGAGGTGCCGATCCAGCAATGGTACCACCGCATCCCGATGAACACGACGCACTGGACCAACTGGCCGACGGAGACGAACGCCTACATGCCTCCGGCCGTGAACTTCGAGAGCACGCCGGTCTTCGTCGCCTACAAGCTGAAGCCGGTCGCCTGACCGGGCCCGGGGCTGGGGGAGGGGGAGCGATGATCGCGGCGATCGCCGGACGGTTCGCCATGCTCGTGCTGGTCGTCTGGATGGCGGCGTCGGTCAACTTCCTCATCCCCCGCCTCGCCGACCGGAACCCGGTCGCCGAGCGGCTGGCCCAGGTCGCGGCCCAGGGCGGATCGCTGTCGGGCATCGACGAGATGGTGAAGTCCTACGAGGCCCGCTTCGGCCTCGACCGTCCCCTGTGGCAGCAGTACCTCGGCTATCTCGGCGACCTCGCCCGGTTCGACCTCGGCTACTCCATCTCCAACTACCCGATGCGGGTGGCCGACCAGATCGCGCTGGCGCTGCCCTGGACGATCGGCCTCCTGGGAACCGCCACCCTCGTCGCCTTCGCGGTGGGGTCGATCCTGGGGGCGCTGGCCGGCTGGCGGCGGGGGCCGGCATTGGCGCGCCTCGTGCTCCCCGCCTTCATGGTCCTCTCGGCGATCCCCTTCTATCTCGTGGGGCTCGTGTTCGTTTACGTCTTCGCCTACCGGCTGGAATGGTTCCCGACGGGCGGCGGATACACGCTGGGCAGCGAGCCGACGCTGACCGTCGGCTTCGTCCTCGACCTCGTGGGCCACGCGCTGCTGCCGGCCTTCTCGATCGTGATCGCCTCCATCGGCTTCTGGGCGCTCGCGATGCGCTCGATGATGGTGACCATCGAGGGGGAGGACTACGTGCTCTTCGCCGAGGCGAAGGGGCTGAAGGGCTGGCGCCTCTTCTGGACCTACGGCGTGCGCAACGCCCTCCTGCCGCAGGTGACGACGCTGGCGCTGGCGCTGGGCAAGGTCGTGACCGGTGCCGTGCTGGTGGAGATGGTCTTCGGCTATCCGGGCCTCGGGAACCTGCTGTTCGAGAGCGTCAAGCTCAACGACTACTTCACGATCTACGGCTGCGTCATCGTCCTCGTCCTCACGGTCGCGGTGACGATGCTGCTGCTCGACCTGATCGTCCCGCTGCTCGACCCGCGCGCGCGGAGGCGGGCGTCGTGACGGGGGTGGCCGTGAGGCGCGGCGCGGTCCGGATCGGCATCACCGGGGTCCGCCGCTATCTAGCCCGCAACCCGTCGCTGGCGTGGGGATTGGCGCTGGCGGCCGGGCTCGTCCTCTTCATGGCGGGCGGCAGCCTCGCCTGGGACACCACGCTGGCCGAACCGCTGTCGGCCCCGGTCGCCCGGCCGCCGTCCTGGGCCCATCCCTTCGGGACCGACACCCAGGGCCGGGACCTGCTGGCCGTCATGATCGTCGGGACCCGCCTGACGCTGAAGATCGGCATGATCGCGGGCGGGATCGGCGTGCTGGTCGGTGCGGCGGTCGGCTTCACGGCGGCCTATGCGGGCGGCCGGATCGACGCCGCGATCCGCACGTTGACCGACGTGCTGCTGACGGTCCCGGCGCTCCTCTTCCTCATCGTCGTCGCCTCCAGCCTCAAGGGCGAGATCACGTCCACCACCATGGGGCTGATGATCGCCGCCCTCTCGTGGATGGCGCCCGCCCGGCAGATCCGCGCCCAGGCGCTGGTGCTGCGCGGGGCGCCCTATGTGGTGATGGCGCGCCTCGGCGGCATGCGCGGGACCGAGATCGTGCTGCGGGAGATGCTGCCGAACCTGCTGCCGTTCCTGATGGCCAGCTTCGTCCTCGCCCTCGCGCAGGCGATCCTCGCGTCGGTGGGGCTCGAGGCGCTCGGCCTCGGCGCGCAGGACGAGCCGACGCTCGGCATGACCGTCTACTGGATGATGTCCTACTCGGCCTTCGTCCGCGGCTTCTGGTGGTGGATCGCCGCCCCCATCGTCGCGCTGTGCCTCGTGTTCGTGGCGCTCTACCTCGTCACCGCGGGGCTCGACGAGATCGCGAACCCGCGGCTGAAGCGCCGGGTCGTGGCATGACCGACCACGTCGTCGTCGACGGCCTGACGATCGAGTTCCCGACCGAGGACGGCGCGGTGCGGGCGGCGGACGGCGTGTCGTTCCGCCTTCCCGCCGGCGCCCGCATGGGACTGGTGGGGGAGAGCGGGTCGGGCAAGACCACCACCGCGCTCGGCATGCTCCGCCTGCTCCGTCCGCCGGGGCGGGTCGTCGGTGGGCGGGTCCGCGTCGGCGACGTCGACCTGCTGGCGCTGGAGGGAGACGCGCTCCGCCGCGCCCGCCTGCGCGTCGGCGCCTACGTCCCGCAGGGGGCGATGAACGCGCTGAACCCGGTCACGCGGATCGGGGCGCAGTTCGCCGAGGTGTA
The DNA here is from genome assembly GCA_947457845.1 of Rhodospirillales bacterium. Taxonomy (GTDB): domain Bacteria; phylum Pseudomonadota; class Alphaproteobacteria; order Azospirillales; family Azospirillaceae; genus CANGXM01. The sequence continues at coordinate 30,498 of CANGXM010000007.1, forward strand.
CGCCGATCACGGCGAGCGGCTGTCGGGCGCGGCGCTGCGGGCTCGCGTGGCGGCGGCGCTGGCGGGCGTGGAACTCGACGCCGACGTGGCCCGGCGCTACGCCCACGAACTGTCGGGCGGGATGCGGCAGCGGGTGGCGATCGCGATCGCGCTTTCGCTCTCGCCACGCCTCATCGTGGCGGACGAGCCGACCAGCGCGCTCGACGTGGTCACCCAGCGCCAGGTGATGGCGACCCTGATCGACAACCAGGAACGGCTCGGATCCACGCTGGTCCTGATCGGCCACGACATGGGGCTGATGGCGCAGACGGCGACCCACCTCGCCGTCATGTACGCCGGGCGGCTGGTGGAGTTCGGCCCGCTGGAGGCGGTGTTCGCGCGGCCGGCCCACCCCTACACCGCCGCGCTGATCCGGTCCGTGCCGACGCTCGACCGGCGTGACCGGGTGGAGGGGATCCCGGGCGTGACGCCGTCGCTGAAGCGCCTGCCGCCCGGCTGCGCCTTCGCGCCCCGCTGCCCGCGGGCAGCGGGCGTTTGCCGCGCCGCCGTCCCGCCGCTGGCGCCCCTCGACGCCACGCGGTTCGCGGCCTGCCGTTTCGCGGGGGAGGCGCATGGCGCACCGGCTTGAGATCGACGGGGTCCGCCGGGTGTTCCCCGGCCGCGCTTTCGGCGGGCCGTCCGTCGTCGCGCTGCACGGATTGTCGCTGACGCTGGACGGCGCGCGGCCCGAGATCGTTGCCGTGGTGGGCGAGTCCGGTTCGGGGAAGTCGACGCTGGCGCAGATCGCGCTGGGCCTCGACGATCCGTCGGCGGGCACCGTCCGCTTCGACGGGACGTCCCTCGGCCGGATGGACGAGGGCGGCCGGGTCCGGTTCCGGCGGGCCGTGCAGGCCGTGCTGCAGGACCCGTTCTCCTCGTTCAATCCCTTCTATCGGGTGGAGCACGCGGCGATCCTGGCGCTGGTCCGCTTCGGGCTCGCCCCCGACCGGCGGGCGGCGCGGTCGATCCTCGCCGACGCCTGCGAGGCCGTGGGCCTGAACCCGGCCGACACGCTGGGCCGGTTCCCGCACGAGCTGTCCGGCGGCCAGCGGCAGCGGCTGATGGTCGCCCGCGCGATGGCCATGCGCCCGGCGGTCCTGGTGGCGGACGAGCCGGTCTCCATGGTCGACGCCTCGTTGCGCGCCACGATCCTCGCCCACCTCGCCGCGATGCGCGACGCGCAGGGCGTGTCGATCATCTACGTGACCCACGACCTGACCACCGCCTACCAGGTGGCCGACCGGCTGATCGTCCTCTACCGCGGCCACGTGGTCGAGACGGGCACGCCCGAGGAGGTCCTGAAGGCGCCGGCGCACCCCTACACCCGCCTCCTCGTCGACAGCGTGCCGTGGCCGGACCTCGCCCGGCCGTGGGGCCGGGTTCCGAAGGTGGCGGACGGCGCGCCGGTGGCGGACGGCTGCCCCTTCCGGGGCCGTTGCCCGGACGCGACGGCCGTCTGCGCCCGCATGCCCGGTCCCGCCGTGCTGTCGCCGACGCGGACCGTCCGTTGCCATCTGCACAGGAGCCCGCCGGCATGACCGATCCGACCGTCGAAGCCCTCCCGGTTCCCCGATCGACCCTCGGCGAATCCCCGCTGTGGGACCACCGCCGCGGCGTCCTCTGGTGGGTCGACGTGCGCTCGCCCTGCATCCACGGGCTGGAGGTCGCCACCGGCGCCGTCCGCTCCTTCCGCACGCCGGAGGTGGTCGCCGCGGTCGCGCTGCGGCGGGGCGGCGGGCTCGTCGCCTGCATGGTCTCCGGCCTCTGGGCCGTCGATCCGGACACGGGCGCCGCCACCCGGCTCGCACCGCGCGACGACGGGCACGCGGGGAACCGGCTGAACGACACCAAGGTGGACGCGAAGGGCCGGCTCTGGACCTCGACCATGTGGGACTTCGCCCGCGAACGGACGGGCGCGCTCTACCGGGTCGACGCCGATCTCGTCTTTCGCCGGATGCACGGCCCGGTCCGGGTTCCCAACGCGATCAGCTTCGCCCCCGACGGCCGGACGCTCCACTTCACCGACACCGCCGAGGGCGACATCCTCGCCTTCGAGCTCGACATGGAGACGGGAGCGCTGGGCCCGCCGCGGGTGCTGGCGCCGGCCGACGTCGCGCCCGGGCACCCGGACGGCGCCACGGTCGACGCCGAGGGGTATCTCTGGAACGCCCGGTTCGGCGTCGGGCAGGTAATCCGCCTCGCGCCCGACGGGCGTCTCGACCGGACGGTGCGGCTTCCGGCGACGCAGGTCACGGCGTGCGCCTTCGGCGGCCCCGACCTGTCCACCCTCTACGTCACCACCGGCACGCAGGGGCTGACGCCCGACGGGCTGCGCACGCAGGTGACGGCCGGCGCGCTGTTCGCCGTCGACGTCGGCGTCCGCGGCCGGAAGGAGCCCGAATTCCATGGCTGAACGGGGGGAGCGGCGGGTCGTCCTGGTGACCGGCGCCGGTACCGACGGCATCGGGCGTGCCGTCGTGCGCCGCATCGCCGACCCCGGTACGGCCGTGGCGATCCACTGCCACGGTGCGAGGAACGGGGCCGACATGCTGGCCCGTGAGGCGACGGGGCGGGGGACGGACGCGAGCGTGCATCCCGCGGATTTCACGGCCGAAGGGTCCGGGCGCGCGCTGGTCGAGGGCGTCGTGGCGCGGCATGGACGGCTCGACGCGCTGGTCCACTGCGCGGCCGCGACCGTCCGCCGTCCGGCGATGGAGACGACGACCGAGGATCTCGACCGCCTCCTCGCGGTCAACGTCCGCGGCACGTTCGAGGTGATCCGGGCCACGGCGGCCCACCTCCTCGCGCGCGGCGCGCCGGGGCGGATCGTGATCGTCAGCTCCGTCAACCAGCAACTCGTCGTGCCGGGCCAGGTCGCCTACAGCGCGACCAAGGGGGCGGTGATGCAGATGGCGAAGACCTTCGCGCTCGAACTCGCACGGACGGGGATCGCGGTCAACCTGGTGGCCCCCGGCACGATCGAGACCGACCTGAACCGGCACCTCCTCGCCGATCCCGCCTTCCGCGCGCTGCGGGAGGGTCCGATTCCCATGGGGCGCGTCGGCCTGCCGGCGGAGGTGGCGGGTGCGGTCGCCTACCTCCTGTCCGAGGAGGCCCGCTACGTAACCGGTGCCACGCTCGCGGTGGACGGCGGCCTCTCGCTGCCCTGACCGGGGCTGGGCACGGACCGCTTGACCGGAGAATGATAAGCGCTGATCATCCGGAACCGGACGATGGTGGCCACGGCGCCCGCGTCCTCGGCGACCCCGGGGAGGATCGATGGTGACGCTGATGGTGCCGTTCCCGGCCGGCTGTCCGGCGGACATCATCGCCCGCCGCGTCGGCGCGACGGGCTGCGCCAGCGCTGGACCGTGCCGATGATGGTGGAGAACCGCCCCGGCGCGTCCGGTGACAAGCGGAGGGAGGGACGGGTGCGGGTCGTCTTCGTCCTGTTCGACCGCCTCGACCGGCGCGCGCTCGGCCCTTGCGGCAGCCGCAGCGTCCCGACGCCGAACTTCGACCGGCCGCTGGTGGCGTCGTGAAGGAGTGGGGTCTCGCCGGCCGGATCCGCTCGGCCCTCTCGCGCCTCTTCGGCAGGCGGATCGGCTACCGGCCCGAGCGGCACTACATGCGCGGGTCCGGCGGGCGCGGGGCGCCGGGACCATCGGCCGGCGGAAACGACAACGCGTGGTCCGAACGGAACGCGGTCGAACCGCCGGCGTCCCCCGAGCCTCCCGGTTCGGATCGGAGGGCGTCGGACGGGCCATGAACCGTGCGAGGTCGTGCCCCGCGGCGTGGTGTAACAGCGACATGGTCGTCACGCTCTCCGGCAACGCTGGCCGGTTTCGTCAGGCGGCCACGGCGGGCAGCATGACGGCGGGATCATCGCCGAGTGCGGTGATGGACTCCAGCGTCATGTAGCGC